>DEZB01000070.1 GCA_002364735.1 Bacteroidales bacterium UBA3143 | reverse complement strand
TTTTTCAGCAGACCCTAATTAAGCGTCATCTGCGTGCTATTGTATTATCAACTATCAACTTGTCAATTAATCTTTTATACTCATCCAGCAACGCCTTCCACACCACTTTTTGCTCATAACGTGATACAATCATCTCACGTGAGTTTGATTTTAGTTTTGTATAGAGTTCCTTATCTGACATCAATTTTATCATTGCTTCTTTCAAAGCCTCCGCATCTTTAGTAGGAATAATAATACCATTGACTCCTTCTTCTATTATTTCGTTACATCCATTGATATCTGTAACAATTGATGGTAAGCCCATTGCTCCTGCTTGCATCACCACATTGGGAAATCCTTCGCGGTAGCTGGGAAAAACAAGTGCATCGGAAATAGCGAAATAATCTTTCACATTTTTCTTGAAACCCACTGCATGAATATTGGGATGATTGCTTATCACCTCTTCAGTTTGAGACAGCAACGGATCTAACTCTCGCTCGAAATTGCCTACCAATAATAAATGAGCATTTGGATTTTTTTCGTGTATTGTTGGGAATGCCGCTATCAATTCATTCAATCCTTTATCGCCTACCATTCGTCCAACGAATACAAATAGAAAGTCATTGTCTTTTATTCCTAACTCCTGCCTTAATTGTTGTTTAGTTTCTTCAGAAACGGTATTGAGTGAGAAAAAAGAGGTGTCTATGCCGTTTGAGCTACCATTGGCTATCACATGTAGTTTCTTCGGCTTTGCATAGTTGCCTTCTACAATAAAGTCATACAACCCTTGCGAGTTGGGATACACTTTAGTAGCAAAGCCATACGTCATCTTCTCCACCAAATCTAATAGTTTGCGCTTAGCTCCAGTTGCTTCCATCAATGGCATCCCCGCTACCGTGTGAAGTCGGATAGGCACTCTTGCCAACCATGCACCCATCATACCCACAATCCCCGCTTTGGGAGTGTGCGAATGTACTATTGTCGGCTTCTCTCTTCTGCATAGTTTGTAGAATTGCCACAGTGATTTCAAATCTTTCACTGGCGACAGTATACGTGTCATTTCCACCACTTCTGTACGAACTCCTTCGGCTTTACTCACATCAGCCATTGCTTTGCCCGATGATGATACACCCACTACCTCAAAACCCTGTTGGGTCATGTAGCGGTGTTGCCCGCGTATCAATCCTGCAAGGGAGACGGGGACGGTGGTGATGCGGATGAGTTTGGGGTTAATATTCATATTCTTTTATATGTGTTTTTCAAATACCCATTCTTTTCTTACGTATTTTTTCCATTATAAATGCAGGAATAAACGCCTTTAACAAATCAGGTAATGCATAGCAAAAAGCATTTTTAATGCCTAAGTCTTTCATTACATATTTCTTAATAACAAATCCATTCCACCTAGTTTTAAATGTCCTCCTCCCCATCGCATCCCTATCATCCCTCATTTTATACAATGGTTCTTGCAAATTATACCCCTTATATCCTGCTTTATAAATTTTATACCACAGATAATAGTCTTGACCTCGTTCTAAATATTTGCTTACAGTATATCCACCAACTTCTTTCATAACAGCAGTTCGCACCATGCTGGGAGCATGTGTATGTGGAGTTCCTTTTCTAAAACTCTTCTTATTGGGTGTAGGGTTTGCTTTGCCTCTCCCCCAATCACCAGTTTCATCAAAATGAATCATTGGTGAACTAACAACAGCATACTCAGGATGGGCATCTAAAAACTTTATTTGCTTTTCGAATCTTGTTGGCAGTGATATATCATCACCATCCATTCTGGCTATATATTCTGTATCAGCATATTCAAGACATCGATTTAATGTAGCTGCTAACTTTATATTCTCTTTGTTTTGCAAGAGTATTATATTATCATGCTTATCAGCATACGCTTTCGCTACTTCATAAGTGTTATCAGTTGACCCATCATCGCAAAGAATGAGTTTAAAGTCTTGATAAGTTTGAGCATATAATGAATCTAATGCTTCAGGTAGAGTATCGGCACAGTTGTAGATGCCCATTAATATTGAAATACTATATTTTTTATTATCCATTATCAAATTTCAAATTATCCAAATAAAATAAGTAAATGCGAGTTAAAACTTAGTTGTAGTATTATTTTACGTTAAATTTGGCGACTTGGTATTTAAGTATAAAATAAATTGGCAAAGCTATAAAGAAGAAGGCTCTAACGTAAGTAACAAATGAATTTCTTGCAATGGTAGCACAAGTAAAGAAAACAATAAATGAGAAAATTAATTTCAATGTATAATTAGTAGTGTTTTCACTAGAAAAATCAAATATTTTACAAAAAAACATTCCCATAAAAAACATTATTATCCAACCAAAGTTCCCAAAATTAATATATGCTTCAGCTATAATTGAGTAACCAGTACCATAAGATAATGACATTTTATCTGTAAGCCAATTACTCATATTTAATTTAGTTGGACGAATCTCCCAAAATCCTAAATTGGGAATTAAAATAGATAATGAATATAAATATGTAGTTCCTAATTTATAACCTTCATCGCTTGGAACAAAATTCTTGGTCCAGATTAAAGTAGTCATAGATCCTCCCATCTCGGCCAAAGTTTCTAAGGCAGCATTATCGGTAGCTTCATGCGCTAGTATAGAGTCGACCGAACGATTATCATCACCCCTAGTTTGTGCTATAATGGATAATAGAGATAAAATGAAAACTGATGCAAAAAATATTACTACAATTTCTTTCTTTTTTATTTTTTTTATAGCATAATGGCGTAATAATATAAGGAGTGCTATCATAATAACTGCACCGCCTCGCGAACCTGTAAATAAAGATAATATAATTGCAAAAAGTAAAATATAAAATAAAAAATACTGTACTTTTCTATTTTTAAAATATCCTATAAATAAACAAATAATTGAAGGAATGAAATAAGATGCTATAAACATCATTATACGGTCAAGAAAACTCAGACTAACATCTTCGTATAAAGCACCATACCCATATGTCATAGATGTATAAACTAGCGTCAATAATCTGAAAAAATATGGCACTACTGATACAATAAATAATACCCATCCTAATCGCCTAATTATATAATAGTTTTTTTCAGCTTTCAAAACTACGTTTTTGCTGTTCCCTTTTTTCACAACTAACAATGCACCTAGATGGAAGAAAGCCAAAAAGATTAAAGTTACATACTGCGCATCAAATATTTCCTGAATAGTTATTCCATACCTGCCAAGAATATCTCTTTGCACAGAAACATAATTAAAAGCATATAAAATAGACTGACCAAATGTAAACGCATAAATTATAGTTAAAAAGAATATATATGGGCTAATTATGTCTTTGTTTAATTTTCTCCATGACCATAGCGATACAATTAATTGAATTAGACCAATTATCCCCATTAATCTTAAATCATTAAAATCAATTGTAGCGTTCAATTGGAAATAGAAAAATGTGACAATAGAGGTTGTTAATAGAATTAACGTAGGTGTTTTCTTCATTTATTTATTTTATAAATTAATAGATACGTACATTTCTGCAGATACGATTTCATAATAATGAATTATAAAGGTTAGCTAGAATTTCAACACTGTTATAAATGTCAAAACCTTGTTCAGCTATTTTGCTTAGTCGTATTTGCGAATCTATCTTTTCCTTTTGTTTAAGCTGCACCAGTTTTTCAACCCATATTGGCATATCAGTTTCTAATGATTCAAATTCCACAAGACCTACACCCATATCTACATCTTTCGAGATTGAAGCCGAAATAAGTGAAGGAAGACCAACAGATTGCGATTCTACCAATACGACTGGGAAACCCTCATGAAATGAGGGCATGAGCATCACGTCTGATCCAGCCATCAGTTGGGGAATATCAGATCTAAGCCCTAAAAGCAAAACATCTTTCTCTATTTTTTTCGTTTTTATCTCTTTTTCAATCTCCACAAGCAGTTCACCTTGTCCCACAAAGAACATTTTAAATTTTATATCTCGCGTTTTTAGTTCACTGGCTATTTCAAGAGAAAATCTGTGGTTCTTCACATTCTCTATTCTCCCCACTTGTATTATCTTTAAACAATCATCATCCAGTTGAAACATTTTCTGTAAATACATTTTCTCTTTCTGTCCTACTTCAGAAAAGCATCTTGTATCTATTGAATTAGGTAAGAACAGAACATTTTTTTGTGAAGGATATAGAAACTCTCCAGCCTCATGCCCGCAGCTTATGAAGTGAGTTGAATATTTGCTTATCATTGTTTTTGAAAAGCTATAATAAAGAGAGTCTATTATCTTTCCTTTTGATGAATTATTTGTACTATGTGCATGAGAAATTCGGTAAGGAACTTTAGCCATTTTTCCTGCATATAGATGAAAAGCATTGCTAAGTAGTGTATGGCAGTGAATTATTTTGTATTCAAGATGTTCTTTTAACAAATTCCTCAAAGCAAACATTCTTTTTATTGGGTTTGAATCCGTAATATGATAAATTATTCCTCCAAGATCCTTTATCTCTTTATCAAAATCGCCTTCTTCATCAGAGAAAGAGACAAAGTCAAATTGAAACTTTGTTCTATCTATATGACGATACAAATTCATAATCATTGTTTCGGCACCAGCGCGGTCCATCTTTCCGGTAATATGTAAAATTCTATTCATTAGGTTAGAATCTCCTTCCATGATTTAATAAAGTTGTTTATAGTAAACCTTCTAGTGTTTTCTATAGATTTTTTATAATAATCTAAATATAAATTTTCCGAATTAATTAAAGAACAAATTGCGTCCTTTAATGCTTTTTCTTTTTCTCTATAGGGTACAAAGAAGACGGAATCTCCACTGATTTCTTTAACACTAGATATATGATCAAAAGCAATTACAGGTAAACCAAAAGCCTGACTTTCTAGTAGAACCAAAGGCGCTGCTTCTTTCCTAGATGATAAAACAAAGATAGATGCATTTTTATAAAAAGAACTAATGTCACTTTCCCTTCCAAAAACCTTTACATTCCTAATTCCTTCTATTGTAATGTAATCTACTAATTTATTTTTTTCAAGTTCAGGTAAACCTATTATTTTTAATGACCATTCAGTTTTTAAATTTTTCCACGCCTTTAAAAGCAGGTCGAAACCTTTTACTTCTATGTTATTACCAATGGCTATGATCGTCTTGTTGTTATGTTTGTTTTGACTATCCTCAGAATGAACATTTAAAGGTATAGGGTTGTAAATTACGTCTATTTTTCTTAATGGAGTTTTATATCTCTTATACCAAAGAGACTTTTCAAATTCAGAGAGTACAACTAATCGATGTGATCTATATGATGCATAAATACGAGACAATGTAAAGTGTAGTTTTTTATAATTGTTTTCTAAAGAAAAATGCTCCCAAATAATAAGCTTAGTGTGTTTTGGTAGAAAAAGACTATAATACAAAACTGAATTAGTATCGATATTAATATAAAAATCGCTTTTATGCTTTTGGAGAAAATTGTAAATTCTAATACTTCTTCTGAAAAAATCATCCTTATCTTTTGATATATCAACAACATTAACACGATCATCCAATGGATAAAATGGTTTTTCGATAATATTATTAACAAGTATATTAATTTCATATTCTTCAATTAAAGCATTACATAATAGTGATACCATACGTTGTGTTCCACCAGAAGAATAGAGATTAGAAATTAATAGCGTTATACTTTTCATAATATACATAATCTTATAAAAAAACTATTATTATTCTATTTTTTTCTTGAGATAAAGTTATTGCAAGATTCTTTTAAACCATTAGCAATACTATAATGCTTTTCTAGATTTTGAATATTCAAATCTTTTGTAATTTTTTCAGAAAGAGGAAAGTTAGCAGTAAATTCTCCAGTTTTAGTATTCACATCTACTCTATTAAACAAATCAATAATACCGTCAAATCTACATGTATCAATAAATGCATCAAATCCATTTATGAAAATCACAGGTGTCCCCATGGCTAAACAAGGCAATGCACAGTGAATTCTAGAAGTAATCACAAGTTTGGCTTTAGCATATTTTCTCAGCAATTCTTCAGCCATCTCAAATTTCTGTTCATGTGTGTATATTCCCGCTGGTAACTCATGATTAATATGAATTGAATCAGTCCAAATGGATTTACTGAAAATTTTTCTTAAATGTCGCCTTTTCTTTCCTATTTGAAGTACTTGTCCATTTAATAGACTTCGTATGAATCTCTTTAAAGAACTAAATACTTTTTGTTTATTTGCGTATCCGTATAAAGGATCAACTATGTAAACATCCTCACCTCTTTCTTCTTCAGATACTTTATAGTTATCCAAAGTTAATGTTAAGCATCCACTAAAATAAGCATTTACTCCCTTATCTAACAATAAATCAGCAGTGTACTGATCTCTACATCCAATAGGTTCATGCTTTTTAAGGTAGGTAACTGCTTCGTCTGTTAACATAATTGGTGCAGCAGAGTGATTTATATGAAAAGAAATAAACAGAGGGTTTATTTCTCTACTTGGTATCCAATTATACACGTTGTGTGTGAACCAACCATTCAAAATAACATTCGTTTGCTCACCCTTATAAGAGTTCAATTCTTCTCGGTTAATATAATTATCAACATGTGGAAGAAATTGCTTAGCAGCAAGACTTTGAATATAATCACCTATATTAAAGGCATACTTGCTTTCCGGATACTTTAATAAACTATAATTCATTTTGTTTTTTTATACGTTTAATAATAAAACTCATAACAAGTTTTTTTTCAATTTTATTTATACCAAGAGCTGTCACGCCTAATAAAGATGTGAATAAAGAGATTAAAGTAAAGACAAAGAGATTTAAAATAGAATCTTCTTTTGGTAATATCTGGTTTTTAAATATAAACATTATTCCAACAATAAAAACAGTAGTAAGTATTATCCTTAAAATCACATTTGAAAAAAAATCTTTGAAAGTGAAATTCAAGAAAGATTTCACATATATTACTCTAAATAGATAGATTATAAAACTCAATACTAATTTACCCGCAAATACATACTCAGGTGTGAATCCATAGTGCAGAATAAAATAGGCTAAAGGTAGGTTAAGTAACATTAAAAATGATACACCTATTTGATAATACTTTATTTTCCCCATTGCATTTGTAGACATCCAAAAAGGTCCTGAAAGGGCATCTAGCAAAGAGAGAAGAATAATTAACTGCGTAAAAACTGCTGAATATGAAGGTACAATCTTCAACCATACAGTTAATATATACTCTGTGTTAAATAGAATAGGCACTGCTATTATTAAAAGTAAGAAATAAGATAATTTAGATGTTTGATAAATTAGTTTTTTGTGCGCATCAAAGCTTTCTGAAGCATACGTCTTAACAATTTGAGGATTAAAAGCCATCTGAAAATTAGACACAAAACCATAAACAGCAGTATTAACTTGATTAGCTACTCCCATTGCGGCATTTATTGTAACACCTAAGAACATATTCATAATCATTGAAATCCCTTGATTTGAACCAACAACTGCAAAATTACCTAACATGCTCCATCCTGAAAAAGACAATAACTTTCTAGTTAATTTATTATCCTTCATGTATTGATATCTACATGATGTAAAACTATTACGACAATATACTCGAAAAATTATATATATCAACACTGATACTGCAAACGTTAGAATTGAATATAATATCAATTTATCAAATATGAAATAAACCAAAGCAAATACAATTATTAGCTTAAGAGTTACCTCTATAATGCTTACCCAAGCATAAAAAGACATTTTTTCATAAGCAATAATACTTGCATTGTAAGGTATTTTGAGAATATTTACAACAAAAGCTAAGATTGAAAATTGATATACTATATTTGCAGCATTCATCCTATCTATAGGAATATTCAACTTGTTATTTAAAAACCACAAGCCTATTGTCTCAGCTAATAAAACAATAATAAAGGAAATGATAAAATAGACATTTGTACTAATGCAAAACACTTTGTGTATTCCATCTGGATTTCCTTTTCCCATTTCGAAATTAAGGAAACGCTGCGTTGCAGTTGTCATTGAACCATTGATAAAAGAAAACAGAACAACTACACCACCAACCAAATTATATATTCCAAAATCCTCTACTCCAAGAGTATTCAGTACTACACGTGAAGTATACAAAGAAACCCCTAAGGTAAGAAACATTCTTACATAGAGGAATATTGTATTTTTGGCTATACGTTTGTTTGAGCTTGATGAAGATTCAGTCATTACTTTATTTAATTGAGAATACAGTTCTCGCTGATTTGCGTTGATTTAATACGCTAATTTTCGCTGAGTTTTTATCTGCGTACATCTGCGAGAAAGCATTCTCTAATTGTCAATTATTCACCTATAATTTAGCATCAACCACATTACCATCCAATATCCCCTTCACATCATACACCACACTCACATCCTTCTTCAAAGCGTCAAAGTCCAAATCAAGAAATTCGTTGTGAGCAACACCAAGGACGACTGCGTCGTATCTGTGGTCTGAGGTTTGGGGTGTGAGGTGTGGGGTGTGTGGGTTGCCGTGATTGTTACGTACTGCCTCAATATCATTAAGCGGTGTGATACCATATTCGTGATGTACCTCTTCAGGATTAGCCCAAGGGTCGTACACACATACATTTACGCCATATTCTTCTAAGGCGCGGATAACATCCACAATTTTAGTGTTGCGCACATCGGGACAATTCTCCTTGAAGGTGATGCCCAGCATCAACACGTGTGAGTTGTTTACGTTGATTCCTTTCTGAATCATTGTTTTCACCACTTGCGATGCTACATATCCTGCCATGCTATCGTTGAGGCGGCGTCCTGCCAAAATTATTTCGGGATGGTAGCCAACCTCTTGTGCTTTTTGTGCCAAGTAGTAGGGGTCGATGCCAATGCAATGTCCGCCCACCAGTCCGGGTTTGAAATTGAGGAAGTTCCATTTGGTGCCTGCTGCTGCTAACACGGCTTGTGTGTCAATCTCTAAAATGTTGAATATTTTTGCCAATTCGTTTACAAATGCAATGTTGATATCGCGCTGTGCATTTTCGATTACTTTTGCAGCTTCTGCCACTTTGATGGTGGGCGCAAGGTGCGTACCGGCAGTAATAACCGATTTGTATAGTTCGTCAACTCTCTCTCCTATTTCGGGAGTGGAGCCTGAAGTTACTTTCAATATTTTTTCTACGGTGTGCTCTTTGTCTCCCGGATTGATGCGTTCGGGCGAATAGCCTGCAAAGAAATCTTGGTTGAACACCAATCCTGATACACGCTCAAGTACTGGTACGCATTCATCTTCTGTTGCTCCTGGATATACGGTTGATTCGTAAATCACAATGTCGCCTTTGGTCAATACCTTGCCTACGGTTTCGCTGGCCTTATATAAAGGAGTGAGGTCGGGGCGGTTGTGTTTGTCAACGGGAGTGGGGACGGTGATTACATATATATTTGCCTGTTCGATGTCTTTGATGTTGGCAGAGCAATATAAGCCAGGTGTGGGGTGTGGGGTGTGGGGTGTGGGGTATGAGGGTGCTGTAGTGAAAGGGTTGTTAGCTATTAAGACGGATTGCAATACTTCATCTTCTACTTCTAGGGTGCTATCGTGACCTGCGTTGAGGGCTTTTATCCTTGCTTGGTTTACATCGAAACCTACTACGGGGTACTTTGTTGCGAAGAGGCGGGCGAGGGGGAGACCTACGTAGCCGAGGCCGATTACTGCTATTTTATTCATATTTATTTTATATCTGATTCAACTAATTTTGTTGGTAAACTAATTCAACTGATTTGAAACTAATTCAACTAAAAAGAAACTGATTATAACTTGTTAATATTGGGATTGATGAGACGTTTATAAATTAAAGAAGCACCACCGAAAGTAACAAGTATTCCTAATTTCAATCGAGTTGCTCTAAGATAATTTATTAACTGTGCCTCATCCAACTTTGTTAAGTAAGGGGTTGTTTTTATTTCAACCACTATAGAATCGTAACATATATAGTCTGCTCTAAAATATTTTCTAAGTTTTATGTCTCCATAATATATATCTAGTTTTTTCTCAACTTCATAAGGAATATCTAATCTTTCGAACTCTATGGATAATGCTTCGGAATAAACTGACTCAAGGAAACCTGCACCTAATTTTCTATGAACATTCATGCAAGCTCCATTAATATCGTATGACTCAGATTTAAATATCAGGTCTACTTTATTCCTAACCTCTGTTTCCATAAAAAATTAGTTTAATTCGTTATTAATTCGTTTAATTAGTTTACCAATTTTATTCGTCTCCATTCGTCTTATTCGTTTATCAAAGATTTTCCCAGTACCAAGAAACAGCTTCTCTAAGTCCTTCATTTATACGATGCGTCGGTTCATACCCAAGTAATTCCTTCGCTTTCTCAATACTAGCCAACGAATGCGGAATATCCCCTGCCCTATTAGGTCCATGCACAATCTCAACATCTGCTATTTTAGCATCATATTCAGAGAGGAACTCTTTTAGGTAGTTCACCAACTCAATCAACGTAGTCCTATCTCCCACTGCTGTGTTATACACTGTATTTACAGCATCGGGATTAACAGTTAACATTGCCAGTTCGTTCATTTGAATTACATTGTCTATATAGGTGAAGTCGCGTGAGTAGTCGCCTTTGCCATTGATGATGGGGCTCTCGTGATTCATAAATTGCTTTACAAACAAAGGAATAACTGCTGCGTATGCACCATTGGGGTCTTGACGACGACCAAAGACATTGAAATAGCGCAAGCCGATGGTTTCTAAACCGTATGTTTTACTGAAAATATCGGCATATAGTTCGTTTACATATTTAGTGATGGCGTAGGGTGACAATGGTTTACCAATCTTATCTTCTACTTTGGGCAGAGATGCGCTATCGCCATAAGTACTGGAGCTGGCTGCATATACAAATCGTTTTATGTTTGCATCACGAGCTGCTACTAACAAATTCAAGAATCCTGACACATTTACTTCATTGGTTGTCACAGGATCTTTTATCGACCGAGGTACACTGCCTAATGCTGCTTGATGCAAAACATAGTCCATACTGGCTACTGCTCGTGCACAATCTTCTGGATTACGAATATCTCCTTCTATCAATTCATAGCGGTCATTCTCTAAGAATGGCTCTATATTATAACGGTGTCCCGTTGCAAAATTATCTAAGCAACGAACAAAGTGTCCTTTACTGAGGAAGTATTCGGTGAGGTTGGAGCCGATGAAACCAGCGGCGCCTGTGATGAGAATGCGGTATGAGGTGTGGGGTGTGGGGTGTGGGGTGGACTGATAGTCTGCCTTTACACCTTTATTTGTATGTTGCTCGTTAGTCATTAATATATTATTTTACTTTCTTTTGTCGTCTTTTTGCCCTCGCCCCCCCGAAGGGGGAGTGCTGTTTAGTCCGCCCCCCAGCCCCCTAAAGGGGGAGTTGGAGAAGTGCTGTATTTAATCGTCACTCCTACCGCTTCAAGCTCTATACGCTGCAAAGTCCCCTTCAGGGGATTTAGGGGCAGACGGTCAGTAATGGCACTTATTAATTACAACATGCAAAAATACAGAAATTATATGACTTAACCAGTATAATGATACCAATTAAAATAAATAACAGATGGATAAAAAATGACTTTTTGTTTTAAACAATCATGAATAACTTACTATTTGCTATTATCTAAATTTGTGAATTCTACTTTATAAACGCATAATTTGAGTTTTAACAGAGACTAAATGATTAAACTCTTTGGGTAATATCAAAAAATTATTGAGGTCATATTATAAGATGTGTACCTCTTCATTAGTCATATTTATGGAACGAGGTGAAAGTTGGAACTGGTTTATCTACCGAAAAAATTTATTGTATTCAACTGTTAGTAAGCATACTAAGCATGTCAACTGGCAGAATTAAAAGTGACATGGAAGGACTTTACAACTACTTGAAAAGTTACTCAATGTGACATGGAGTAAGTGGACAAGTAGTTGGAAAGTATAAAACGGTGACAAAAACAACTGGACAACTACTTGAAAAGTTACTCCATGTGACATGGAATAGGTGGACAAGTAGTTAGAAAGTTACTCAATGTGACATTGACTAAGTGGACAACTAATTGAAAAGTATAAAACGGTGCCGTGTTGAACTGGACAAGTAGTTGAAAAGTTACTCAATGTGACATGGACTAAGTGGACAAGTAGTTGAAAAGTATAAAACGGCGCCGTGTTGGACTGGACAAGTAGTTGAAAAGTTATTCAATGTGACATTGACTAAGTGGACAAGTAGTTGAAAAGTATAAAACGGTGCCGTGTTGGACTGGACAAGTAGTTGAAAAGTTACTCCATGTGACATTGACAAAGTGGACACCCATTTATTAAATAGAGAGCATGAAATAACAAAATGATTATTTTGGAGAGTTTATAAGTGATGGATGAAAAAAAGAGAATTGTGATGGAACTGATGAAATGTGAGATTTAAATAGTTGAAAATGGGAATAACGCAGAAGGAAGTGATCGTATTAAATATTTTAAATCTAAAAATATGAGACATGCTTAATGATATATATAATGTACAAAAGGATTTCAAAATGAAAAACTCTTTTACAGTGGAGATGCAGAAAAGGGCATTTAATAAATAGGAGTTTTACGCCGCTTTCAGAGCTTGTTTTTATTTTTCTATAATAGTAAAGCGATGTGCTCTACGCTACATTCTGTTGTTTTTTAAGAGCTAATGTGTTTAAGAGTGAGTCAAATAAAGAAGTCTTCGCATTAGTTTCACATCTTGTACTTTATTGTTAATCAAAAAAGTAGAGACATTTTTAACCCAAGAAAAATATTACTGTTTAAAGAAAACCTGATTTTGATATTTATTTATTAATTAATTAACAATAGACAATGTATTACACAAGTAATTGGCATCAAGAAATTAAAAATGGACAAAGAGCAATTTATTATTTGCAAAGAGCAATAAAAGTGTTCTTTTTTTTGCAAACAATTTGTTCTTTTTTTGTTGATTACTGTTATACTCTGATATTTACACAATAATATATACATATATGTTATATATACATACAAACAAACTTATATATACTAAGACACAAATTAAACATTTATACATTATTAACTACCTTGTATAACGCTGTATTTTAAGCAGTTTGACAAAAACTTTTTCAAATATGAACTTTTTATAGTTTTAACGAAATAGCGATGCTTGCAAGTTAAAATATTCTTTATAATTTTGTAAAAGCATATCCGATTAACTGGAATGCGCAGTATGATATTTTTTCATTTCCATTCTGAAAAAACAAGCTAAGTAAGAGACCGAATGAAGGTATTGAAATACTAAAAAATTATTTTTTCAAATTTAAATTAAATTTTATATGTTTATTAAACGTATTCATTTAGAAAAGCTAACCAAGTTAGAATTACCTGAGTTAGCAAACAGTGTGATAGAGCTTGTTGAAATGCAAGATCCTGAAGCACTCAAAATCACAGAAGCTTTTAAGTTACTTACCGAGAAAAAATTTATGATTGATTTTCTCGAAGTGGGTTATGGACCGCATCCATTGACATCTCAGTTGAGAACACTGCGCGAAAAACGCCATGCTTTTGCTTCTGCAATAACAGTGCAGATGGGTGTTGTAATTAAAACAATGCACGATGATCCAGGTTATGCCGTAAAAACGACTCAAATGTTGATTAACCGCTATTTGCTCAATTTGAGAGCAGAAAACGAAAAGGAGATTAGTCAAAGACTTTTTCAGTTTTTCAAAAAGATTGATGCAGATGAAGTTCTTGAAGAAGCATTAACTACGTTCAACCTATCAAGTTATGTTGACGAGTTGCGTAGTGTTCAAGCTGAAATTTTAGAGCTGTCTAAACAACGCTTTGATTCGATTGCAAAAAGACCACGTAAATCCACGCGCGGCTATATTCAATCTGTGCGCACTGCATTATATAATCTGTTTCGACAAATTAATTATGCAAAACGACAATATCCCGAAATTAATTATGACGGATTTATTGAAAGGCTGAATGTGGAGCTGATTTCGTATGACAACCTCATCAATACACGTGCTACTATCTTGAAAAAGAAGAAGGGTGAATTGGAGGATACTACGGAAAACGAAGGGCCCATTGAAAATGAAGACGGAGTGAAAAACGATGTTGAAATGGACAATGGTAACAGCGAAAATGGTTCTATAGAGCCAACTATCACCATGACCGAATCTACGCCAACTTTATTAGCTCCTAAAATGGAGAACGTGCAAGAAAATGGTGTGGAAAATTCTCTTTTAAATGTAGAAAAGACAGCTGCCTCTTCGTCGAAAAATGAGCAACTGCCTTCTATTGATGATGAGGCAAAATAAATTGATTTAATTTTCAATTTATATCTTTACTAAAAGAGCCTCGGGATGCTTGTGCCCGGGGTTTTTTTATGCCCGAATCACAAGGATTGAATGCAAAATTTGATAGTAACTATCTTTATATACAATGTATATAACAATAGTGTGGGACAAATGTAGGAAAAAGAAATATTAAAAGTGCAACAATATTTGTTAAGAGTGTAATTCAATTGACAATTGACAATTGACAGTTGACAATGAGGGGATATTCAATCATTCTGTAAATGTGTAATAGATGCAGTCGCTCGTGCGGTTTTGTAAACGGCTTGCCCTATGAAATTATTTTTTATTTCATTGGGGTGTGGTTAAAAATGAGTCAAATATGAGGGCATAATAAATGAAAATGGAAAGTGGACAGAATGTGGTATGGGTTTTGTGTTCTGGGGTGTGGGGTATGGGATTCAATCATTCTGCAAATGTATGATAGATGCACGATTAATCATGTTAATCAATTAATCCTTTAATCATGGTTCAGACAGTTGGGGTGTGGNNTTTTGGGTTATGGGTTTGAGAGAGTTAATTATTCTGCAACCTTCAAGAGTTATCTTGTATTTCTTTGCGCCCTTGCGCCTTCTTTGTGAACTTTGTGGTTAAAAATAATCATGTAAATCAATTAATCACATTAATCTGCGGTTCGGACAGTTGGGGTGTGGGGTGTGTGTTATGTGTTATGGGTTTGAGAGAGTTAATCATTCTGCGACCATCAATAGTTATCTTGTATTTCCTTGCGTCCTTTGCGCCTTCTTTGTGAACTTTGTGGTTAAAAAAATCATGATAATCAATTAATCATATTAATCTGCGGTTCAGACAGTTGGGGTGTGGNNTTTTGGGTTATGGGTTTGAGAGGGTTAATCATTCTGCAACCTTCAATAGTTATCTTGTATTTCCTTGCGCCCTTTGCGCCTTCTTTGCGAACTTTGTGGTCAAAAATAATCATGTAAATCAATTAATCATATTAATCTGCGGTTCAGACAGTTGGGGAGGTATGTGTTATGGGGTGTGGGTTATGGGACGGTAAGCATTAAATAGATATAGATGTTTTAGGCACATTTGTGATGTTGTGCAGGGCATTTTGTAGAGACGTTTCACGAAACGTCTTCAAGCCCTGTGGGCTGACATTATTATAGTAGCAACACCGATAATAAAGTGAAAACCCGGGACGGGTGGTAGAATGTTATTCGTTGTATGATTTATTGATTAGACTGATTAGAGCATTTGAAGTAATGGTGGAAACTGCAAATGTATAACACCTGCACATTAATCATGTAAATCCATCCATCCTTCAATCATGGTTCAGACAATTTTTATGCCAGCCTTCCAGGCCTCAATCCCTTATAACCAATTGATACCCGAGTCTTCACCACGGGCTGAAATATGTCACCCATCCTGGGCTGAAATGTAAAATAGTTAACTGCTAATAGCTATCATCTAACGCCTATTTCCACTTCTCTTGTTCCACATTCATAATGTCACTCCTATTGGGGTTTAGGTTGGGTGATATACATTACTTCTATAAAAATGTCAACCCTCTGGGTTTCATCCCTAAAACTTTACTATCGCCCATTCTGGGCTGAAATGCAAAATAGCTAACTGCTAATAGCCAAAAGCAAAAAGCCAACACCCAACAGCTATTACCTCTAATCGCAAATTCCTTGTCCCTTGTCTCTTGTCTCTTGTCCCTTGTTCCTTGTTCCTTGTTCCTTGTTCCTTGTCCCTTGTTCCTTGTCCCTTGTCCCTTGTCCCTTGTCCCTTGTCCCTTGTCCCTTGTCCCTTGTCTCTTGTCTCTTGTCTCTTGTCCCTATTTCCTCATTGTTTTCAACAAATCCCTCACCACCCCCACTGTCACATTCCTCCAATGTCCATTTAGCACGGACACTTTGATATAACCCTTTATGATACGGCGCAAAGTGTAGGATGTATGATAATCTTTGTGGATCTGGAACAATTCACGTAATGAGTTGTAGCCAGATAGATATTGCGCCTCAGTAGTTTTCATGCTATTGACACCTCCTTCGTGGATGTTGAACGTGCCGAAATTGGTGGTGAAATAGAAACCTTTGCCTTGCCGCATGAGTAGGTAGGTGAGGTGAATATCGCGGAAATAGTGGAGCTGGTCGATGTGCTTCATTACCTCTGTGAGGCAACGGGTACGAAACACAAGCGTGAGAGTTTTGGTGAGGTAGCGATGGGTGATATCAACAAGGTCGAAAGGGTAACCGAAACTGAAATCGCTTTTGTTACGCTCGGTTGGAGGATATATTTCTTCCCGGATAGGTTGGTCTTCAAGATGGGTGGTGAATCCGCCAGCAGTGAGGACAAATTCGTCGTGTTGTTCCAAAAAATCGACTTGCTTTTGCAATTTGTGTGGGTCTGTCCAAAAGTCATCGCCCTCAAGCAATGCTATGTATTTACCAGATGCTTGTTGCAAGGCCCACGCAAAATTGGGCGACATACCTTTGTTGGGGGTGTGGTAGGTGTAGCGAATTAGATGTCTGGTGGAATGTGTGTCTATAAAAGATTGCACCACTTGCGGGGTATTGTCAGTTGAATGATCGTCCGCAATAATCAATTCCAGCGGGAAATTTACTTGCTGCATGAAAACGCTTTCAATGGCTTGCAAGATGTAGCGTTCGTGGTTGTAGGTTATCATTACTACGCTCACCATAGGTAGTTGAGATGTGGAAGATGTGCTGATAGACATAAAAACAAATTATCGCTGTTTGATGACACGGGCGGGTATGCCAACTACTACCGTATTGTCGGGCAAGTCTTTGGTAACAATTGCTCCAGCACCAATTACAACATTGCTACCCACTGTGATGTCGGGAAGAATGATGGCATTGGCGCCAATATTTGTGTGATCGCCCACCGTGATGCGGCCCAAAAGTGTGGTACGGGGTGAAATCTGAACGTAGTCGCCCAAAGTTACGTCGTGTGCAATGATGCAATGGTAGTAAATGAGACCTCCCTTACCAATGTTGACACTGTTGGAGATGGTGGAATTGCACAAAACATTGCAGCCATCACCAATATGTACGTCGTACGAACCTATTTGCGCTCTATAGCTTACAGTGGAAGTAAGTTTGCCACCAAGTGCTGTGAATTTATCGCTCATCATTTCTCGCAAATGGGGGTCGCCAATACCGATTGTGAAATTGGGTCCGTATTTAGAAAAATAATCTTTTACTTGTTCTGGTGTTTTAAGTATGGGAAATTTGTCGAACAGCAAACCCTTAACTTCTTCGTTTACGTCATCGTAAAAAGCCAAGTCTTTCAACTCATTGTTTTGATGACATACTTCTAACACTTCTTTTGCAAATCCTTTTGCTCCAATTATCAACATAATTACTTAATTGTTTTGAACACGTAATAACAACCTACATATCAATTCAACTTCTTCTAAGGTCAAATCGTGGTAAAGAGGTAAACACATTACTTTTTTGGCGATATCGTCGGTAATGGGCATTTGTTGTGGTTCGAGGTAGGGCAATACTGCCGCCAATGATGGGTAGAAATAGCGACGCGTGAATATGTCGTGCAACTTCAAGTAGTCCCTTGCTTTAAGCATTGCCTCTTCTGATTGAAACACGATGGGATAGTAGGCATAATTGTTTGTGCCGTCGGCATGCCATTTGGGTCTAACTGCTTTCAAGTTTTTTAGTTTAGCGTTGTACGACTCCGTAACTTCTTTCCGGTGGTTGTGAATGGTTTCTATGTAGGGCAAATTTGCCAATCCCATTGCTGCATGAAATTCGGAGTTTTTGCCATTGATACCCAATTCGTCAAACGCTTCATAGCCATCGAACCCGAAATTGCGCATGGAAGCCAGTTTTTTCAAAAGCGCTGCATCGTTTGTTACAATAAGTCCTCCTTCAATGGAATGATACAGCTTGGTGGCGTGTAAACTGCAAATGCTGATATCGCCATATTCGAAAATCGATTTTCCTTTCACCTCCACGCCAAATGCATGTGCACCATCGTATATCACCTTCAGGTTATGTTTGTGAGCAATCTTTTCTATCGCTTCCACATCACAGGGGTTTCCATAAACATGCGTAGCCAAGATAGCCGATGTTTTATCGGTGATGGCAGCCTCAATTTTTGTTGAGTCGATGTTGAGCGTATCCTTATCGATATCTACAAACACGGGTTGGCAACCTTCCCACACGATGCTACTGGTGGTGGCAATGAACGAGAATGGGGTTGTAATGATTTCTCCCTCTAACTCCAACGCCTTAATGGCCATTTGCAGTGCTACAGTGCCATTGGTTACAAAGAGCAGGTGTTTCACCTTGAGGTGGAGCTTCAACTTTATCTCCAATTCGCTGGATAGCGGACCCATATTGGTCAACCATTGGCGTTTCCAAATACCAGCAAGGTATTTGTCATACTCTTCTTGAGGGGGTAAAAAAGGACGAGTAATAGGTATCATTGTTTATATTTATTTAGTCTAACATAAAAAAACGTGTTTTGTTTCATCAATACACATAAAATAGTAAACAAATAATGCGGTTAGGCTCTTCTCTGAAAATATTAAAAGAATTGAATAGTGGGGGTAAAGATAGGGGTAAATAATGGAAAATTGACAATTGACAGTTGACAATGAATAAATAATTGACAGTTGACCCTTCGACTTCGCTCAGCGCAGGAAGATTTTATTACAGGCCGTAATGGCCGCCCCCAGCCCCCTGAAGGGGGAGAGGTGCAACAATTGATCATTCTGCAAATGTGTAATAGATGGACAATTAATCATGGTAATCAAATAATCCTTTAATCTTGATTCAAACAATTGGGTTATGAGTTGAAAATGCGGTATGTGGTGTGGGGGAACAGCAGTAGAGACGCCGATTTATCGCGTCTCGAGGTAAATGAGGCGGGAATAATTGACCCTTCGACTTCGCTCAGCGCAGGAAGATTTTATTACAGGCCTTAATGGCCGCCCCCCAGCCCCCTGAAGGGGGAGAGGTGCAACAATTGAATCATTCTGCAAATGTGTGATAGGTGAATAATTAATCATATCAATCTAATCATCCTTTAATCTTGATTCAGACAATTGGGTTATGAGTTTATGCTATAATAATATCAACCCGCTGGGTTTGGGTAATACAACTCTACAAAAATATTCTGCTAATAGTCAACAGCTATCATCTAACAGCTATTTTCAATTCTCTTGTTCCACATTCATAATGTCACCCCTATTGGGGTTTGTGTTGGGTGTTATACATTACTCCTATAATAATATCAACCCTCTGGGTTTGGGTAATACAACTTCCACCCCAAAACTTGCAGACTGCAAAGTCCCCTTTAGGGGATTTAGGGGCGGATTATAGAGAAATGGGGTGTGAGGTGTGGGGAATGAGGTATGGGGAATGAGGTATGGGTTATGAGAAAATGCGGTATGTGGTGTGGGGGAACAGCAGTAGAGACGCCGATTTATCGCGTCTCGAGGTAAATGAGGAGGGAATAATTGACCCTTCAACTAAGCTCAGGGCAGGAAAGTGACAGTGATGAATGAGGTCTGAGGTATGGGGTGTGAGTTTGTGACGGTTAATCATTCTGCAACTTTCAATAATTATCTTGTATTTCTTTGCGCCCTTTGTGCCTTCTTTGTGAACTTTGTGGTTAAAAAAATCATGGTAATTATTTAATCCTGTAAATCATGGTTCAGACGGTTTGGATGTGATGTATGGGGTATGAGATATGCGTTCTGGGGGTGTGGGTTATGAGGACATTAATTGACAATTGACCCTTCGACTTCGCTCAGCGCAGGAAGATTTTATTACAGGCCTTAATGGCCGCCCCCCAGCCCCCTGAAGGGGGAGAGGTGCAACAATTGATCATTCTGCAAATGTGTAATAGATGTATGATTAATCATGGTAATCAAATAATCCTTTAATCTTGATTTAGACAGTTGCGGTAAGAGGAATGAGGTCTGTGTTCTGTGTTATGGGGTATGACATTAAATCATTCTGCAATCCTCACTCCTTTTTCTGTATTTCTTTGCGCCATTTGTGCCTTCTTTGTGAACTTTGCGGTTAAAAAAAATTTTAATAATTCAATCATATTAATCAACGGTTCAGACAGTTGCGGCAAGAGGTATGAGGTCTGTGTTTTGAGGTATGGGGACTGTTATTCAATCATTCTGCAACCTTTAGAAGTTATCTTGTATTTCTTTACTCTCTTTGCGCCTACTTTGTGAACTTTGTGGTTAAAAAAATCATCAAAATCAATTAATCAACGTTTCAAACAATCGACTAAAGTCGTATCCAATACGCCGCTACAAACATGTTGCAATGACAACCTCCTAACACCTAACACCTAATCCCTAATTCCCTAATCCCCAGTTCCACTATTCACTGCTTACTATTAACTGCTTACTATTCACCCTTTACCCTTCACCCTTTCTTCCATACAAATTCTTTTCTTACCTTTGTCCCCCTTATGCAATACAACTTATTTTCATCCGATCAATATACATTTTTTTGCCTCAGCAGTGGAAGTTGCGGCAACTGTTATTTCGTGGGCAATGGCGACTACGGCATTCTGATTGATGTTGGCATTGGTGTGCGTACTATCCGCAAACGTCTGCAAGAGCATGGTTACGACTTGCCACACATCAGAGCCATACTGATTACCCACGACCACATGGACCACATCAAATCGGTAACCACATTTGCGCACCGTCACCACATACCCGTATTTGCTACTAAAGAGGTGCACCATGCCATCAGCATACACCGATTGATGAAGTACGACATTGGTACATCGCGACGCTTCATTGAAAAAGGGGTATCATTTCAAATAGAAGATTTTCGTTTTACTGCCTTTGATGTGCCACATGATAGTTACGACAACTCGGGCTACTTCATTGAGTTTGGCACTCACAAAATGACATTGGCTACAGACATTGGTGAACTCACCGCGGAAATGACGCCTTATTTGCTGAAGGCGCACCACCTCATTATCGAAAGTAATTATGACGAGGAGATGTTGCGGACTGGTAATTATCCTTACCACCTCAAACAGCGCATCACATCGGGACGTGGACATATTAGTAACCGAATGACTGCTGAATTTCTTGCAAAAAATATTAAAAGTCACTTGCGCAACATTTGGCTGTGTCACCTGAGTAACGATAACAACACGCCCGAATTGGCGTACCAAACCGTGGAAAGACATCTTAAAGAAAAAGGTGTGAAGATGGGTGAACAGTTACAACTGCATGTGTTGGAGAGAAATAAGTTGTCGCCGATGGTGAAGTTTGAATAGTTGAAATGGGATTTGGGGTTTGGGTTGTAGGTTATGAGGTGTGTATATTGAATCATTTTGCAAATATGTGATAGATGCACGATTAATCATGTTAATCAAATAATCCTTTAATCATGGTTCAGACAATTGGGTTATGAGTTGAAAATGCGGTATGTGGTGTGGGGGAACAGCAGTAGAGACGCCGATTTATCGCGTCTCGAGGTAAATGAGGAGGGAATAATAGACCCTTCGACTCTGCTCAGGGCAGGAAAGTGACAATGATG
>DEZB01000051.1 GCA_002364735.1 Bacteroidales bacterium UBA3143 | reverse complement strand
TAATTTTTGTCATGTACTAAATGCAATTACACTTGATTTCCACATCCTTTTTTCTTCAATTGTAATACATTTTCTCTATCCCCATTACGCATTCTCACCAATCCTCCCTTCTTTTAATTCACCCATCCCTCCACAAACACCACTCGAAAAATATATAAACCATCCCTTCGAATAGATGCTCAACCAAAATTAGATTTTTTTTCTCCTTTCGCCAATGCAAGAAACCAAAATACAATTTTATTTCATCCTTCGGACGAGTACGCAACCAATATCAAAAATAAATACATCCTTCGCCAGCAGCAACAAGCGATATCATAATTTATTTCTACTATCGAACGGATGCTTAAGCAAAAGGAAAATAAAACCAAGCTATCGGACCTGTTCGAAACCGCAAAGGAGAGTTCCTTTCTACTATCGAACTGGTTCGAAACCGATATGCAAATATTTTTCTACTTTCGGACGGGTTCGAAACCGATATTCACAAATACTTCCTGCTTTCGGATGCATACGAAACCACAAAGGAGAGTTCCTTTCCACTATCGAACGCGTTCTAAACCACAAATGAGAGTTTCTTTATGCTTTCGGACTGGTTCGAAACCAATATTCACAATTCCTTCATGCTATCGAAGGTGTTCGAAACCGATATTCATAATTCCCACCTGCTTTCGAAGGTGTTCGAAACCAATATAATAATATTTTTCTACCATCGGACGTGTTCGAAACCAGGAGGTAGTTTTGTAGTTGTATCTGTTTGGGCAATTATTCATGAGTATTATTCTCATCAACATGTTGAAAAGAGATTGAGGTGGCACCGCTTAGAAATTCTGAACAGGGAAGAATATATAGATTAGTCATTTTTATAAATCTATTAGACATCAAATGAATTAGTAATAAAGGGTATTGAATTGGGTTGATAAAGTGCAGGAATTATATTTTCAATTTCTTGGAAAATCCGGCTATACCATACAGCAATAATGGTAGCGAGCGAGGAATACGAAAACTGAAGATAAAACAAAAAATTAGTGGAGCATTCCGGTCTGATAATGGAGCCGATGCTTTTATGACATTACATTCCATAACTGATACCGCTTGGAAAAAATCAATCACTTTTTGAAGCTATACTCACACTCTATTGAATGCGAGCAAAGCTATTTGACTTTGGCTGAATAGTTACTTGAAATAACAACTCACTACAAAAGAGCACAGTAATATTTTATCTACTTTATAATAATATATATTCCCTTATTCCCCTCTCACAGAGAACTGATGCTCTCCTGAAGGGAGTATCATGATCACACTTCCATTCTCTTCACCCATTACTTCAATATCTGTCGATTGTTTAATTGGTTTTTCACCCAAACTTACTTTTTCTGCGTCTGTTGCCTTCAAATAGAGGGTAGCAGTAGAGTTTGCTGGCACCTGAAACAGATAGTTGCAGACACCATCTTTTAATACCCAACTACTCTCAATTCGTCCATACATCGAATCATAGTGCCCTTTTGCCGAAGTCATTTGACCTGTAGGGTCGGGGGTTGGTTGCAAGATAAAGTGCTTAAATCCGGGATAGTTTTCGTCACGCTCTATTCCCAACGAATGGTTATACATCCATGAACCAATTGCACCGAATGAGTAGTGGTTGAATGAATTCATAGAGTTGTTTCCACTAAATCCATGTTCCTCTGTATATGAGTTAAGTCGCTCCCAGATGGTTGTTGCACCTTCTTCTACTGAATACAACCACGAAGGATATGTTTTTTGCTGCAATATACGATATGCTGCCTCCGAATATCCCAAATCTGAGAGCACCCTGTTAATCCATGCTGTACCAATGAAGCCCGTCATAAGTGAGTAGGGTGGGTACGCCCTTTCATTCTCAATGCGAGTCATCAGCTGTTTAACTACGAGGTCTTTTACCCCATCGTCACAAATATCGAATGCCAAAGGAAGTACGTAAGATGTTTGTGTACCTACAGATTGCCCTTTTCGCTTAGGATTTCCGAATCCAGAATGAATTGTTTCTCCTGTCTCAGGATTGAGGTAAGTTTTATTGAAAAACGACTTTCGCTCTTGATGCAGTTTGCTGAACCTTTTGGAGTCTTCGTTTTTATTCAATACTGTTGCCATGCGATGCATTAACTCGAGGTCGAAGATGAAATAAGCTTCCCACAATAGCGAGTTGTCATTTTTACCCTGTTCAGGACCGAGCCAGTCACCAAGATTTCCTTCGGTCATTATCCCCGTATCAGGATCGATATATTCCAGTAAGTAATCTATATACGAATTCATTGAGTCGTAATGCTCAGACAACATTTTTGTATCATTGTACTGTAGGTAGCTTTCCCACGCCACAGTAATTCCTGCACTACCCCACAAAATTCCACCAAAACCACCTCCTACAGGAGCAACATCTGCAAATCTACCATCTTCACGCTGTGTGTCGCGCATAGCCAACATGTGTCGCCTTAGAAATTGGGGCATATTGGATAGATAAGTTGCTGTGCGCGAGAATACGGATATATCTCCACCCCAACCCATTCGTTCATTACGCTGGGGGCAATCGGTAGGTATCGACAGGAAGTTACCCATTGCAGACCAGGTTATGTTTTCCCACAGTTTGTTCACTTGACTGTTAGAGGTCTCGTAACTTGATGCCAATTCGTGAATCGAACTTAAAACCTCCCCTTTCACAGCCTTCAAAGGCAGGGGCTTATCTATTCCCGTTATTTCTATAAAGCGATAACCGTGATATGTAAAAAGTGGATGAATCACTTCATTACCACCTTTAGTAATATAAATATCTTGCGCCATTGCACCACGAATGTTTTCTAACATTATCATCCCCACGTTGTTCTTAAATTCAGGGAGATCGGGATATTTCACTTCTGCAAATCGCAGTTTTATTTCTTTTCCTTCTTGCTCTCCAGATAAGCTGATCCGGGGTACGCCCACCATGTTCTGTCCCATATCATAGATATATACTCCAGGTCTTACTTCTTCCATTGAGATGGAGGTAAGTTCTTTAACTTTTTTGACTGTTTTCCCATATTGCCCAATCAGCTTCATGGTTGAGAAATCGTTGACGGCAGGCATACTGTTAGACTCTATTGCTTTATCTTCGGTAATCGCATTTTCCTGATTCACTACCACTGTCTTTTCCCATGTGGAATCGTTATACGAAGCTTCCGACCAGCCTTCAGTCAATGACTCTTTTCGTGCATCATATACTTCCCCTTGAAAGAAACTACTATAGACTATTGGACCGTTGTCAAAATAGCTCCATGATTCATTATCGCTTACTAACTTTTGTTCTGTACCATCGGCATAAGTGATGACTAACTTGGCAAGAACAGATTGTCTGTCACCAAACAAGTTCCACAGATAGCCCATATAGGTGATAGCTCCGCTCCACCAACCTTCGCCAAGCATTACCCCCAAAGCATTATTGCCCGATAGTATTTGATCGGTAACATCAAATGTCTGATACATGTGGTGTTTGTTATATTGCGTCAGTCCAGGGTTGAAGTAATCGTCTCCAATTCTTTTCCCATTCATATACACTTCGTAAATTCCCCTCGATGTAATATATAGACGGGCTTTTGCAATTTTTTGCCTGTCAGTTGAAAAAGATGTTCTGAGCATCGGCATCGATTTCTTACTTATATCAGCAGTAATCAATGTTCCCGAATTGTCACCGTTGATCTGATAAGAGTTGTTTTCAATCGACAGGTTTTTCTTTTCTGCAAAAACACTCTTCATATCGGCTCCATCCAATTGTTCTGTGAACAGGATATTGTTTGGTACACGATAGTTTCGAACTTCCACATCTGAAAAACTTGCCACTTGACTGGGTTTTGCTGCAAAACCAATTTCACAAAGCAGGGGAAAGGAAATATAATCCCAACTATTCCCAATTGGGTTGATTGTTACTGTTCCTATTTTGTTTGATTCGTCCTCGCCACCAATGTAGAAATCGGTGACGCTATACATGGTTTTAAGATAGAGGGTATGTTTGTCGTATTTATTCTCGCTGTTTATAATTGAACCTGGTATAGCTAAGCTTTGCAAAGGGCTATCTTTGCTATCTGTAGGTGCATAACCTACACGGTACACATTTAGAAAGGCATTACCAGATGTATTCAATTCCGAAATATCAAGTTCTACTTCAACATATGATTCATCTTTGGCGTTTTGCAGGTTGTAGATGTTCTTATTCTTGTCCATCAAACGGGGATCATTTGCTCCATAAACAAAACCAGCTTTTGTAGTGCCACTCTCCTTGTCCAACTGCACAGTGTAGCTAATATTGTAAGTAGGTAGGTAATCAGAATATAAAATTAAATCTTCGTCTCCTCCACCAATCCACTTTGCACCGTCCCAAGCAGTAATTGAAGGATTCATCAAACCCGTCTCGAACCACGATGCAGCCGATAACAACTTATCGTCCTGATTCCAAACGTGCAATGTCCAGTCATATCGTGTGGTAGCTTCCAAAGGATTTCCTGCATATTCAATATTTAAGGAAATATCACTCACAACTTTCTGCGTATTCCACATCTCTTCCCCTGCCTCGTCTATGACAATAATCTGATAAGCAGATTGTGATTGTTTCTGTTTGTCAGAAGTCATCTGCCAACTAAACCGTGGCTTTTCTATATCAATACCCAATGGAGTTGTTTCATACTCCACCTTCAAAGAAGACAAATTGGTGTTGGAGCAAGCAGAGAGTAAAAATATGAAGGAGAGTAATAATAGGGACTTTATTTTAGTTATATGCATTGTATTCAAATTATTAAATTGCTTTTGTAAAGTTTATACTTTGTAAAAAAAACAGCGAAATGCTGCACTTCTGATTAGAGCATAGTATTGCGTTAAAAAACCATTGCTTCGGAACGCTACATTTTATCTTTTGAGCCTTTTAAGCAAAAAAACAATGTTAAACAAATGTAAGTAAACTTGTTTGGACATACAAACTTATTTGAGATAATAAGTTAAGGTTAGCATTCGACTTTTAAATGTAGAACAAGTAATAACAAAACAATATTTGTAAAATATGTTATTTGAGTCTATCTTTATGTTTCATCTAACTTTAAGGTATAGACAATCGCTATTAACGATGATTACTTTATATAGAATAATAAACATACATCAACATGGACAGATTAATAACAGCAATTACTTTTACATTTCCTCACGATGCTCACCTTGCGAAAGCAAAACTTGAATCGGAAGGTGTTGAGGTTTTCCTAAAAGACGAAATGACTGTTCAAGTTCACAACTTTTACTCGAATGCAATAGGTGGAGTGAAACTGCAAGTAAGAAGTGCGGATGTTGATACGGCGCATCATATATTAGTTGAATCGGGATACATACAAGAACACGAAAGTAAACCGAATAAATTATTAATCAAACTTGATAAATGGACCTCCAAATTGCCTTTGATTGGAAATTTACGAGTGGAATTAAAGCTACTAATCTCTGTTTTTATTATAATGACTGTCGTGGTGGTATCGATAGTGTTGTTGGCATTGCCTTAGTAGCAGCTGAAGTTTTCTGATAATTTCTTGTTTCATTTTCAGCGAAAATATTCTGCGCCAAATAATATTATAAGCAAGCCCTTTCTTTAGCTTTGAGAAATGGAGTTTTTAAGCTCTTCATTGTTTCTTCTTAACCTGAATTGTCACATAATGACGAGTATAAATAGAAAGAAATGTATAAATAAAAAATAGTAAATTAATATATTATGAAAAAATTATCAAGGAGATCATTTCTAAATAATATGATTTCTTGTTCCCTTGCCTTGCCTCTTAGTAGCTTCTTGACTATTCCTTTTAAGGATACTAACAATGAGTCATCTACTGATAATCATACAAACAGCAACCTCTTCGATGAAATGTCTATCCTCTTTTTAGGAACAGGTGCTGCTGATTGGGACGAAAAGTTGTATCCTAAAAACAAGAGTGATCTTATTGCAGGATTTCATAGAGGACTTTCTTCTATTCTCATAAATAACTCCATCTTGGTTGATTGTGGACCCACTGTTCCAAGAGCATTAGATATGTTTCGAGTAGATGTGAATGGCATTACAGATATTTTAATCACCCATTCGCATGCCGATCATTTTAACGTGAAGTCTATCAATGAGATTCAAACGAAACGATCAAATAACGCCAAAATTAATCTTTGGGTACATGAGGGTGTTTCATCTTATTTCACTACTTTAGCCAATGACACAGGGTGTGAAGTAAATAGTATCAAATGCTTTGAAGATTTTTCTATAAATGGATTGGACGTAACGTCAGTAGAAGCAAATCATGATCGTGCAGATACGGGAGAACAATGCTTGCACTATATTTTGAAAGCAAAAAATGAAAGATTGTTTTATGCGCTTGATGGTGGATGGTTCACAACAAAAACTTGGAATACGCTGAAAGGACTTAAAATAGATGCCATTGTATGGGATACCACTTGGGGAGATGATAACTATTATTGTCTTTTCAGTCATAATAATTTGCCAATGATTAGGATGATGATGGACCCATTTATGAAAGAAAAGATTTTTAATGCCGATACCAAAGTAATACTATCACATCTTGGGCGTAATTATCACCCATCACTCCAAGAACTAAAAAGAAAAGCTGCCGTCGAACAAATGATTGTTCCTCATGACGGAATGGAGATAGTGATTTAGACTATACGAAGAGATTTGAGCGGAAATCGAGGTTTGAGTACCTTGATTAAATCATTGGTAAATGAGGACGTATGCGATACGTCCCTACAAACTGTGCAACTAATTTAGAATTTCTACACTAAACTTATTTAGACAATAATTTCTCCAACACCTCCAAATTACTCACCGATTCGTGAAGTTTTCCTTCCGCTGTATGCAGCATCTCTATCTCTTGCGCATACCGTTCATACACCTTATGTTTCATAATCTTCATGGTGGAGTTAATCAGTCCATTCTTTTCACTAAAGGGTTCTTCTATTACAGCAAAAGCCGAAGGAATCCAGCGATAAGGGAAAAGACCGTCGTTGCTTCCCCCTTTCAGATACTCAGCAAGTTCAGCTGCAATAATCTTGGCTGCTTCATTAGGGTTGGTGGTGCGTTGTTTCAAAGCATCACTATTGAGCGTCAATAGTGCAGTAGTATATGGACTCTGATTATTGTGCAGCACACACTGATCGATATATTGAGATTTAGCCATGATGGACTCTTCAATTCCCTCGGGAGAGAATTTCTCACCGTCGTTACTAATCAGCAAGGATTTCGTGCGACCCAACACATAGAGGTAACCGTCAGTATCAAGATAACCCATATCTCCCGTGCGTAGCCAACCATCAACGATGGTTTCTGCTGTCGCCTCTGGATTTTTCCAATACCCCTTCATCACATTGTCTCCACGAACAATAATCTCCCCTTTTTCTCCCACAGGAAGGATGTTCATATCGTCATCAGCAATCTCAATTTCCATGCGAGGCACTGGTTTGCCCGAGGAACCCAATTTGTGTGCTTCTTGGCTATTGGCCGAGATAATGGGTGAAGCTTCCGAGAGTCCATAACCCTGATACATGGGAATACCGATAGCATAGAAAAAACGCTGCAATTCAATGTCAAGAAGGGCACCGCCACCAATAAAGTATTCTAAGTTACTGGCAAAGTTCTGCCTAATCTTTGAGAAGATAATACGGTCATATAGCGCCACTAATGGTTTAAGAAGTGCACGGCTTCCACGTCCTTTGTTATGCCCCTCTCCGTTATAAGCATATACCACTTTTAATCCTTGTTGGAAAAGTCGGTAAGCAGTCTTTCCTTGTTTCTTTATTCCGCTCTCAATATTATTCCTAAAATTTGAAGCAAGTGCTGGAACGCTCATCAGTATGTGTGGATTAATAGCCTTGAGGCTCTTTGGTACATTGCGCAGAATTTCCATGGCACTCTGACCAGCTGCTACGGAAGCAATTGAGGCACCAGTCTTCATAAAAGCATAAACACCAGCAGTGTGGCCAAATGAATGATCCCAAGGAAGAATCAAAAGTGTTCGAAAGTGGGAGGGAATACCATTGAGAAGATCAACTGCTTGCTCCACATTGCAAACATAGTTGTCGTGTGACAGCATAATGCCTTTAGGATTGGCAGTAGTTCCAGATGTGTAAGATATATTGGCCAGACTGTCAGGTGCTACACTCGCTATTCGATCTTCCACCTTTGCACTATTAGTTGAGAGAAGCGCATCACCCAGTTTCATAACGTCTTCGAAGTGGATTTCGTTTTCTTCAGCCGCTACTTCAGAATCAAGTAAAATATATTTTTTAACCGTAGGCATCTTATCCTTTATCAACCGCAGCCTTTTAATTTGCTGATTGGATGCCATCACCATTACAGTGTCGGAATGATTGATACGGAAGGTAATATCCTGTTCCGTTTCCAGTTTCACCGAAAGGGGTACACAAACAGCACCAGCATGAAGCACTCCCAATTCACCAATCACCCAATTGTTTTTTCCTTCAGACATCAGAGCGATTCGTTCGCCCGCATTAACGTCCATTGCCATTAATCCTGCTGCAAAACGCATTGATTGCTCCTTCACTTCACTGAAGGTGAGTGCAGTATATTCTATATCATTACGCGCTTCATAGAGATAAGGGTTGTTCCCATACTTCTCAACCGACTCATTCAACAGCTCTATAATTGTTTTTCCCATATCTTTTTGTTTTTAAAATGCAAGAACCAAAACTACACAATTTCTGTAAGTTATCCTACAAAATTTTGAGTTTGAGTTAAAATAATGTAGTTTTATTACACCTTATTTCACTCCTTTATTATTCCAAAAGCAAAAACATTTTACTCTATCATACTTTGCTTTACTTCATTTCCAAGCAATTTTACTCCTTCTGCCTATGCGATTACTCCAATTGCAAAGCAAAAATGCTATTCTTGACGATAGAATAGACAAATAGTAAAAGATTTTTAGCCATCCTCCCTATGCCATCACTTTAATTGTAGAAAAATATATTCCTCGTCGATCTACTATCACTATAATTACAATCGTATTTGGTTAGAATCACTCTCATGTTACTCTAATTGTAACGCGGGTGAAAAGCTATTGTATTGGCAACTCTGTATAACCTGTACAAGTATAGTGAAATTGCTTTGGCAACGCAATATAACCCACATAGGCTTTATAGCGATGCAAAAGCAGAACTATAAAACCTGCATGGGTGAAGTAGCACTGCACATTCAATTCGGTCTTACCTGTTCAGGTATAGTTCAATTGAAAAAGCAGTTCTCTTTGACTTGTATCACAAAATGAGTAAACAGTCACTGATTCTAAGAATAATCTATTGCTAAATGAGTAATCATATGCTCATTTTAACAGTATCTTTATTCGATGAGGGTAACCATTCGTCGAACAGAGCTTTATCCTCACTAAATATGGGTGTGGAGAGAGTGAGAAAAGGTAAATTCAAGTGCTATTTGAGTACGCTAACAGCGTGTGAAGCAATATTATTCTGCAATTTTACACTTGCGATGACTAAATGACAGAAAATGACAACAAAAATGATGTAATTATGAGCCATTTTGTTAGGTAATATCATATTTATTTCTTAACTTTATAAGAGAGTTAATACAAATCTTTTAAATTTTACAACACACAACCACCATTATGAGAAAAATACACGTTAACTTCATGAAGGATCTACGTAACCATGAGTTTGTAGAGCTGTACAGCCAAATTATCAATTACATCGAAAAACAACAAGTTGATGATACCAATGTCAATATTGCATTTAAGATGGTGAAATCTAACGAAATAAAACTATTAAACATGGGCGTGCGAAAACGCAGTTGCTTTTCTATCGAAAACAAGAAGTTGACACGTTTGCGAAACGATTATCTTATCTCTTTGCGACTGAGGGTTAAGTCCTATTCTTCCTCAATCCATATTAGCAGACGATTTGAAGGAACATCTAAAACCAAGCAAAGATTTTAGAGAGGCAGTTTCGCTATTGGGTCTTAGTGACTTGATAGGTACCATAATAGATATGACAGCTGAGATAATAGTAAACTATCAGTTGCGTGTTAATGAAAGTGGTGAAACTAAAAGCAAAAGAGCGGGTGTAAAAGAAGCAGCCTATCGCGATATGAAAATTATGGCTGATGCCATTAATTTTATGGCTGTTATCAATCAGCACAATGAGGAGAAAATGATTGTAGTGGAAGAACTTATCTATTATATATTAATGGTATAATGAAAAATTTCCGCACTGCTATGAAGTCGCGCAACACAAAAAGGAAAAACAGAAAAGCAATTGATGTGAATATGATGCATTTGATAAAGATGCAAAGAGAGAAACAGAAATTGTTGCCCGTTGGAGTAGAGGAGAGTGAAAATGATCTTTCAGCAAAATCAGCAACTGTCCAATTGCCAAATTCAGGTACACCTCTTTCGATAACCTCTGAGCACACTCCTTTGGCAGAATCAGATAGAATAGTCTCAATAGATTTGGAAAGCTTGCCTGTGATCGGTGCAAATTCGATAATCAAAAGAGTGATTTTAGATGATAGTGCGAAAAAGAATTGGCACTATTTACCTAAAATAAAACAGAAGGGAGATTTCACCCATTGTGAAGTGAGGATGAAGTAACGATGAAATTTATGTACAATAATTATCAGTATGTATAAAATGTTGCATATATTGAAATGCGTGTTATAGATAGTTCTTTTTATTTTCTACCCAATCTTTACCTGCAAAAATTATATCATTACAGTAATTCTCTTCACTAATACTTACAGGCCTTACATTTGGATGATAAGGATGAATATACAGTCTCTCCTTCGTAGGATAATAAGCGGTTTTACCATTACTTTTCTTATTATCAAATGGTATAGACAAATCCTCGAAGAAATATTTCAAGGTATTACCTGCAATTATAATATCTGGATTATATAAATCAATCTGTCTCTTCAATAAAATTTTATTCTCCTCGTAGGCTTGGTCAATTTCCTTAGGTTTAGACGTGGCATATCCTGGATGCTTTTTAATGTTTATATATGCAATTTTTTTTATACTCTCAAAAACCTCTTCATTTGAAATATAAGGCATATCCTTCCATAAAACAAAATCATTTAACAGTCCATAAGTCGAATATATAATCCTTTGAAATGTGGTTCGTCCTCTTTGTGGTTGCTCTTCCCAACTGTTTAATCCATTTATGGCTTTTGTTAAAGACCAACCGCCTCCCTCATTATTTTCATCTAAATCGTTCGACTCTTTAAGTATCCAAAGTATCTTATATTTAGCACTCAAATAATTATCAACATTTACGATCCCATCCGAAATTGGTAGTATATTAGGATTATCAGTTTTGATTGCCAATATCTCTTTTTCAATCGCTGCACATTTAGTAATAAAAAGTTCTTTTGTATCCAATAGTTTATATTTTAAAGATTGTATCTACTTCGAAAAGTCAACTACACTAACATCCGCCCCTAAATCCCCTAAAGAGGACTTTGACAGTGTGTTAATTGTTAGGCTTTTCCCTTCAGGGACACAGGGCAGAAAAAGATTAATAATCAGCAATTGATGGATTTCGAAGCTGTCTCATGATTATATTTTACTTTTAACTGCATTCATGAGTAAAAGTACAAATTTTAACTGACAACTTACATTATTATTAGTCAAAGACGGAATAATAAAAAAAATCAAAGCAACCAAAGGCATTTGGTGTGATTTTAAGGTTCTCTTCTTTGGTATTAACATTGAAAAAACTATCTTTGAAATATGTTTAAACGAAACAACATAATCAAGAACATCGCTTGCCTGCTCATGGTCGTCATCGGTGTTTCTTGCACAACTAAGCAGGATAAACAAGATGTAGATAACACTTTGGTAGAGGAGATGAATCAAACGTATGCCTATGGGATATGTGTAGACTCATTGACGCTGAATCATTACAAAATAGAAAGTGGTGATCATCTTTCTTTAATTTTAATGAATCTGGGCTTTACTGGCAGAGATGCCGAACAGATAACTGGGACTATTGCGCCTCTTTATCCTCCTTCCAAACTACAGATAGGCAATACTTATGCTACCATCACCACATGCGATTCGACATCGGCCATACAATACCTTGTGTTTGAAAAATCGAAAACAGATTACTTGGTGGTAAATCTCTGCACAGATAGTCTGAAAGTCCATGAATCAACAAAACCAGTAACCCTTCAGCGTAAATATGTGGAAGGTAGTATCAACTCTTCGCTTTGGAATGCTATCGTTGAGGCGGGGTCATCACCCATGTTGGCACTCAAATTGTCTGATCTTTATGCTTGGCAGGTCGATTTTTTCGGTATTAAACAAGGAGATTCATTTCGTTTAATCTACGATGAGGCTTGGATAGATGATACAACTTTTTTGGATATTGCTTCTATAGAAGGGGCTGTGTTCAATCACCATGACCGAAAATATATTGCTGTTCCCTTCCAGCAGGATTCTACGAGGGAGTATTTCGATGAAGAGGGCAACAGTTTGCGAAAACAGTTTCTTAAAGCTCCTCTTGACTTTTTCCGTATCAGCTCTAAGTTCTCTAACTCTCGCTTTCATCCAGTGCTGAAACGCTACAGGGCACATCATGGCGTAGATTATGCTGCTCCAACAGGCACACCTGTAAAAACTATTGGCGATGGGGTTGTAATTGCAAAAGGATATCAGAGAGGTGGCGGAGGTAACTATATGAAGGTTAAGCATAATTCGGTATATACAACCACCTACATGCATCTAAACGGTTTTGCGAAGGGAATACAAAAGGGAAGCTCTGTAAAGCAGGGGCAAATAATTGCATATGTAGGCTCTACTGGACTCTCCACGGGGCCTCACCTCGATTTTAGGGTGCATAAAAACAACCAACCCATCAATCCGCTTACAATGGAGGCACCTCCATCCTATCCTGTGAAACCTGAGTTGAGGGATAGCTTTATGGTGATTCGTGACAAAATGATGATGCAACTTGACATGCACCATGCTTCACTAAATAATGTCAACACAACAGATTCACTAAACTTGGATCAGGGTGTATTTACGCAGGCTTTTATTGAGGGAGATTATAAATAATTAGTCTTTTCTATCCTCTGTTTCAACGTGATAATATCCCAAATATCAGCACTCAGCAAAGTCCCCTTCAGGGGATTTAGGGGCAGAAGATAAGCAGTTTTACAGCTCTGAGCACAACCCATTATTCAATACCCAAATGCAATGTTTTTTGATTACCATAACCTTTCAATACTAAACTATCTTTGTGAATTTCAAGAATTCCATAAGAACTAATATCAGTATCTACCATGCCAAATACTGTAATGTAGTGAATTCCGTTTTTCAAAAGATAATCTCCCGAATGATTATGTCCATTAATAAAAGCAACTACATTGGAGCTGTTTTCTACAATGTCAACTATTTCATAATCGTTCCACAAATTATGTGCATTCCGATTGGCTCTAATGGGTAGATGGGAAAATAGAATGACTTTTTGATTCAATAAACGGGCGCTATCTAATTCTTGCTTTAGCCAGTTTTGTTGCTCTTCTCCTATTGCACTATTCCAAAGTTTTTTGTTTGAATCATCTTTCGTATTTTCGAAATACGCATTCACTTTATCTATATCGTGATTGTGCAATGGATTTGAGAAATAGGAATAATCAGTAGCATCCAATACTATAAACCGCCAACCCTGTTTCGAATAGGAGTAATAGTAATCAGGCATGGATAGCTTTTCAAGCAAACCACTCAAATGAATTGAATCGACAGAAAAATCGTGGTTTCCCAATAGGTGATAGTTCACAATAGTAAGTTTAAGCTTATTGTAAATAGGTAAAATTGCGTCAAAACTATCCCATTCATCATCTATAATATCCCCAAGGTTTTGAACAACATCAACATGCTGTAAATTAAAAGTATCAATGGCTTCTTCTAATTTCAACAACGATTGTTTGTAGTGTCTCAATCCTGTGGTTGGTTTATCAGCATATTGTGGATCAGCCATCAACCCAATTTTCAACAGAGGTTCTTGTGAGAAAGTAAATGGTGTAAACATCAAAGTCAAAATAATGCAGTACAAGGTTTTCATATTGTGCATCTATTATCTGATATTCAAATTTGTTTGTTCAATTCAACATCTATCGTTGGCTTTTGTTCCCGCTTTAGCTTATGCTTTTTTCTTGAGGTAACACTTCATTCAACTTTTCACCACCTTTAATACCAAAATCCAATGTTCTGATTGGGAAAGGAATCATGATATCTTCTTTATCAAACGCTTTTTTGATTGCTATGATCGCTTCGCTTTGACTTTTCAAGAATTCCAATTGACTTTTATATTCTACCCAAATCATAATTCTAAAATTAATAGAACTATCACCAAAAGCTAAATAAACAAGGTCGATATCTTTGTTTTTATTGATGTTTGGCGTGTTTTTCACCGCTTCAATTGCAATGTCTCTTACACGCTCCAAATCTTCACCATATGATACACCTACATTTAGGTCTATCCTTTTATAAATGTTTTCAGAATCGTTTATCAAAGGATTTTGAAATAGCATTTTATTGGGAATAATTACTTCTTGTCCCTGAAATGAAGTGATTTCTGTTGTACGAATTCCAATGAATCTTATAGTACCGCTGTGACCTTCACAATGAATAACCTGTCCAATTTTAAATGGACGTTTAATAGCCATAAAAAATCCAGCTATGAAATTGGTAGCAATATCTTGAAATGCAAAACCAAGTGCCAAACCGATTATTCCTGCTCCAGCAAGCAGAGAAGTTACTGCTTTATCAAGATTCAATAAACTCAACGCTACAAATGCACCAATCGATATAACAATTATATAAATAACTTTTGAAATAATTGAAGAGAGAGATCTATTCTTGAATGTTCTATCAAACAGTTGTTGGGCTAATTTTTTAATGATCCTACCAACAAAAACAAATGCAATGAGAACTAAAATTGCAAGTATAAAATTGGGTAACAATTTTACTATTTGCTCACTCCATCCAATTAATTTTTCAACTATAATATCATAGTACTTTTCAATTTCCATAAGTAGTGTTTATTGATTAGACCATAAAAATAATAAAAATCTGCGTTTTACCGGTAGGTTTTTACTTTTTTTGGCAACTTACAGTCCGCACTTATCGCAGCACAAACCTATTGTATTTCATTCTGCTAATAACACAATCTTTTCCCAAATACCCTTGTTGACATACATTCCATCTTTTATATTCTTAGCTCTGGTTTGTGAACTTCGTTCTCCAGGATAATAAATTTTATCTTCAGAATGCATGGGTTCTACATCATGGGTGTAAGCAATTATTTCATTGAGTAGTTTCTGCTGTAACGCTTTATCGCCAAAAACCTCAGGGTAGATACAGAGAAACACTTGAGAAATTCCTGTCTCAATTTCTTTTAAGCTTATTCTATAAGTAGAATCACCCGCAGACAATAAAGAAGCCAACATATCCAGAATTATTGAAAGAGCAGAACCCTTCCAATAACCAATTGGTAATCCACGTTCTTTCGTTAATATCTTTTCAGGATCATTGGAAAGCTCATTGTTGTCATCCCAACCTCCAGGGTAAGGTAGCTTTTCGCCTTTTAGTTTATAGTCGTTGATTTTGCCGAATGCAAACTGCGAGATAGACATATCCAACACAACATGACCCTGCTCACGTGGTATTGATACAACAAGAGGATTGTTACCAATTCGGCTGTCCTTACCGCCCCAAGGTGGCATGTTTGGTTGCGTATTTGTAAATAGAATAGAAATGCAACCAGCATCTGCCGCCTGCTTTCCATATGTTCCACCTCTCATCCAGTGATTGGTGTTGCGTAGTGCCACCAATCCCATTCCATGTTCTTTCGCCAATTCTATGGCTCTGTTTGTACACTTTGTTGCATTCACAATGCCTGGTCCAAGATTACCATCCCATCTTTCTATGCTACCAAAAGATGCGACTCTTTCTGCTTCAGCATCAATCTTAACTAACCCCTTTTCCACATATTCAATAAAAAGAGGCAATCGGTTGATTCCATGAGAATTTACACCAACCAACGTACTCTCAGTATATACATCGGCTAATAACTTGGATTTCTCTTCAATGAACTTATATTTTATAAAGACTTTGTAAAATAGTTGCTGCATTTCTTTGGAGGTAATTCGGATGGCTTTTTCTGTCATAATTGTATGGTTTATGAGGGGTTGTTTTATATGTCAAATATACGAAAACTTACAATGGCTGGAATAAAAATTATAGTTATATATACTGCAAAAGTGCAATTCACTTTGAATATCAGTTTTGTATCGCTAAAAGAGTAAAAAACACTTTTATTCTTGGTTTTATATCTCATCGAAGATAGAAATATATTTTATTGGCGGAGAGAGTTGGGATGAGTAGTTTTATTTTGGATGGATGGGGTGTATTTCTCTGGAGGAACCAACATTCATACTGTATATCAACAAGTTATATACCAATGTATCAAAACATGTATCATGGGAAAAGAATTATGTTAAATAAATATATTGTTATATCTGAAATATCTCTTCAAAGTCACTAACTAATTTTTGACCTTTTTAAGTTGTCAATATCATATATTGTTGGATGTCGTTGTGTTGGATCGTTTTATAATGATCGCACGTTTTTCTTTCTTCATTTTCAAAATCGGATTAATCTTCACTTGTGTTTTTTTCGCTGCCTCTCCAATCAAAATTGGAATTATAAGCATCATAAACATTCCAAACCCAAACAATGAATGGAGCAATATATGTCCACCAAAGGAAAAAGCCAACAAATCCGCCAATTACCCAAATTCCAAATGCTTTCATTATATGTCCTTTGATTAGTTGTCCAACTCCTGGCACAAAAAATGAAATCAAAGTCGGAACGCTATGTTTTTGAGTGTTTTCTACTTTCTTCTCTTTTGGTGTAGCGGGTCTCTTTATTTTCTCTGTTTCGTAATTGAGTTTAATCTTGTTCAAAAAATCCTTGACTTCCCTAATGTCATCTTTCCTAATTTGGAACTCGATATTTTTCGCCTCTTTCAAGTCAAATGTTAATTGTCCACCACCGTATTGTGTTTCTGCAAGCACCACTTTTTGAATTTCATTTTTTGCAACAGGAAATGGATGTGTCTTGAAACCACCAAATCCCCTTGCTATTTTGAAAAGAAGTCCTTTCGGGTATTTTTCAAGATGAATTACACCATCAATTTCTTTTAGTGTCTTTCCGTCAAGAATCTGGTCGAATAGGTCAATTCCGTTTTTGTAGTCTAATTTGGCGGCAAGAACTTGTTGGTCGTCAAGCCACCATTTTTTCCAATTTTTCCTCGGATTTGGTCTTTAGTCACTGTCAATGTTGTCATTGTCTGTCTGTTTTAAATGTGCGGTAACGTTTTGCAGCTACCCGAAGGTGGCGATTTCGAAGCACTTCACGGTCAACCAAGCAGAAACTTTGATAGAAGCACAAAGCTTGATTTAACCACTGAACCGCCACTTTTGGGTAGGTGCTGTTATCGGTTCGGGCTTCTTTTTTCTTCGTCATTTCTTCTGTCTGCCTGCATTTATAGTTACTCTATAGTTTATCGGTGTTTTAATTGTGCTTTTGTTTTCTGGATTAAACGGATTCTTAATAGCCCAAATTTTTGGTGTTTCTGAAGTTACATCATATACCATGTAAATGTAATAGTTATCAATATTTTGAGCAGTCCTAAGTTCATTTGCTGAAAAGAAAAAATTAGCATTTCCAACTTTAGAGCGAGTTGCTTTAACTTCAATATATCTTTTTGTTCCGTCCAAGTCGAACGAAAGAATGTCATAACCTAAGGAATCTGAATGAAGTGAAACTCTCTCTATTTTTCTTGCTAAGTCTTTTTTGTTTGCATCAGTTAATCTTTTTTTCTCTAAGTCCATTACAATTTTTTCTCCCCTGTCGCCAAGTTTCTTAAGTTTCCTTGTTTCTTTTTCATAGTCAGGATTACCATTTTTTGAAGTTTTTGGGGTAGTAAATTTGCTATTCGGTTGGCTAGGTGGCAAAATATCAAGTTCAATAAATGTTGGTGACGGATTCGGGGTGAAGTCAGGTTGTCTATAATCGGCTAAAGGTTCTGATTTCTCATCAATACCTTGACCTTGCTTTGGTGGTCGCCCTGGGTATTCTGAATAAAGAAAATTAGAAAATAGGTCAACCGACCAATTTTTCATCACTTTGTCTTTATTTTTGAATTCAATCAAAGCTTCTCTCTTATATACAGCATCACTCCAAATATTATCTTCATTATCTAAGTCTAGTTGAGTTAAAAAATAATTTAGGTGGTCGGGTGAAAAAACATTTAAATACCTATCAGGAAAGTAAGTACACAAAATTTTACCCTTAAACATTGGAGATAAAATGTTTTCAGCAATCGCTTCAATATCTTCGTTTTCTCCTGCAATCAATAGTTCTAAAATTGTTTCTCGAACACTTTCAAATGCTTCTTGATAAGTGTCGCCAAATTTTTTTGTAAATCGATATTCGTAATTATCGTCAGACTTAGTTCTCCCGTAGTAAACTCCAAATTTGAATGCAGTAGCACCAATAATTCTGCCTAGTCCGTCTAATTGCCTTTCTAAAGCGTAACAGAAGTTATATCCTTTATTAGGTAAATCAACGCCCGCTACATAGTCGTCAATTTGCATATTCTTGATTCGATTTTGACTGAAATGCCGAGTAAATGAGGTACGCAGTTGATATAATTCTTCTCTTGATTTTAGAATTTCATCTTTTCGATTCTCATATCGTACTTGCGCTTCCCTAAGGTCGTGAATATTCATTATTTCATTTCTTTATTAGTCTTGTCAATGTTTGAACTCGGGCTTCTTTTTTCTGCGCTTTCGTTGTCTCCATTACCTGCTGGCATAATGTATTTATTGAAGTAAACCATATATTGTTTCAAAAGTCTTTTTCGGTAGTCAATTAGTTTTTCTTGTAATTCTTTAGTCTGCTCTGATTGAATGTCGTTTAGAATTGTAATTAAAAACTCTGTCGCTGTTTGCAAACAAATAAACGCAGGAATTAGTCCTGCAAACCTGTTTGTGTTTTCGTTATACCAATAAAGTCCGTTGTGCATAGGATTAAAACTTTTTGCCAAATGGTATTTAGCAATTACTCTCCAATGACCGTGAATTACTTCTGATGACCTTTTGTAAAGAAAGTAATATTGATTGTCAACTCCCCAAACTTCATCAGCCATCTGGTCAATTCTTAAATTGAAAATGTCACCCCTTTCAGTTGCGACTTCAATTTCTCTAACTCCGGCTTGTTTTATAGCATCAGTTACCATTTTGTCTGCTTCTTTCTTGAAATCTTCTGTCGGAGCTTTTTCAGCAAGTTGTTGTCCAAAAAACCGCTCTCGTCCTGTGCTATATTCTCGAAATCGCTTATGTAATTCAATATCTTTTCTCTTTAGAAGCCAAGAAGCAACTATAAAAGTTTCAAGAGTTGTTCTAAAAACCATTTCCGCAATTTCTCCTTTGTGATTTTTTACAAAAGCCACCGCATCTAAACTGAGATTGCAAATTCTAGCAACAAATCCCATATTAACTTCCGCTATAAACGTGGGATAAATAGCCAATAAATTTAACTCTTTAAACCCGTTATACAGCATTTCAAATTCTTCTTTGAATTGGTGAATAGCCATTTCTGTATAATGTTCTTCTTCCATTTTGCTGTCGTCTGGTTTTAGTAATAATGGTGAAACTACATAATTATACATCCATATTTCTTGGCACTTTTCTAAATCTAAATTTTCTGATAGTCCAACAGATGGAGGAAATAATGCCATTATACTTGAAACATTCATAGGCTCAAGTATTTCTTCTTTTGACTGCCAATTAAAATGTCCAAATGGGTCTTGTCTACCGTGTTGTTCATACTGAATCATTAAATACTTGCACAATATTGAAGTATCTGCTCTTCCGTCAAGTATTTGTCTGTAGCCAAGAAATAATAGTTTCGGATTTGCTCTAAATTCAAAGTTGATTGGTATTTGAAAAAGGTCGTGATAAAAAGTTAGAATGTTATGTAATGCGTCCTTGAATACTGTTTCAAGTATTTTGTCAAGGATTGCTGTGTCACTTTTTATTAATTCGATTGTATGAGTTAAATTAAAATGAAATCTTCGCTTCATTTTAACCTTACTGTTTATGAAATCACATATTGTGTAAAAATCTCCTTTTACTGTTTGATAGTCGTGGTCAATAAGTGCAATTGAAATGTGAATGAATTCAGGAAGCCTGTCAGACCAAGAAAAAGGCTGTATCATTCCTGGGTGTGGGTCAAATACTTTTTGCCACTCCGTCTTTGTTTGTCTAATACGACCTTTTCTTTTTTTGTTTGCCATTTCTTGTTGGGGTGTCGATTTTTAGCCTGACCGATAACGGTCTCGTGTATGAGCAGTAGCGGATTTCAACCCACTAAACTGACAGATAGCACCGACCTTTGATTTATTATACTACGTTTCAAAATAGCACTAAACCCGCTATTGCTTATACACAATGTTGGGCAATCGTGCTTTTTCTTTTCTGTCCGTGCGTTGGCTCAGACACACTCTTTGACAAGCTTTGACTGGTGCGTTGGCTTTGAGCGGCTTGGCAATGTGTGTGGCTGTTGAGCGTTGGAGTCATTGGTTATCTTATTTCAATTATTTCAACTTCACTGTTTGTGTCGCCTATTGTTACCCTGTCTCCAATTGTTCTACCTTTTATTGAAGCAGCTAAAGGCTTCATAATATTTACAATTTGCACTCCATCAATAATTTCAGCACCATTAGTATGATAGTCCACCAATTTCACTTTCAATTCCTTTTCATTACTTAGGAATTTGATTTTAACTGTGCTATTAAGTTCGACTCTATTGTCAAAGAGAGAGTTTGGAATGAATTCTACTCGTTCTACTATTGGTTCTTGGTCTTTTTTCGAATGCCGTTTAATTATAGACCATTCAGATTCGTAATAATTATTATCAACTGGTTTTCCGTTGGCAGTAAAACTTTGGAATACTAATCGACTGATGTCATTGTAGATATCTAAAGGCAAGATATTGTAATCTATTCGTTCAAAATCATTGTAAATTACTTTGTAGCCTTGTAAGTGAAGTTGCTCCCGTGTCGAAATGTTTTCGGTCAAATGTGCTTTGAATTTTCTACGACCATTCTCATTGAAGTAAATGCCAATTATTTTTTCAGTTTCAACAGCTTCGATATGCACCAACTCCCCATCTTTATTCAATCCGTTCATATATTCTTTCCCAATTCTCCTTGAAAGAAGTATTGGAATATGGACTTTATTGACATGACCTGATTTATAGCATTGTAGAAGAAAACCTGTCTGGTAAATTTCTTGTATTGGAATTACATAATCAGCTTCCAATGGCTCTTTATCTGTCAGAATATATGTCCCTGATTTAAATAGGTTGAAGTATCGAAGTATTTTATCTGTTCTTGGTCTTGAATCAAATGGTTCAAATTGTTCTTCGGGAGTTTCTTCATCATAAGTGTCAATGACCAAATCTGAACTTTGCACATCTAATGAATCATCCGCTCTTACTTCTTCTTCCTGTTGAATATTAGATTCTTGATAGCCATAATCTGAAAGTGGTTCTATCTCTTTCTCTTCAAATACAGGAATCATGTTCCAAAGGGGTTCTAATGCTTTCTCTCTGTTGGTGTAATACTCATAGCCACGAACTCTGAAGAACTGCCAACCGCATCTTTCAAGTACTTTTTGGCGCATTATGTCATTTTGATGCTGTTCGGGGCCATGCCATTTATCACCATCACATTCTATGGCTATTTTAGTTCCATCAGGTAATAGAGCAACCATATCAATCTTGTATCGACCTTTCGCCACTTCGTATTGAGGAATAATGCTAAGTTGCTTCCGTACAATATCATTGTAAACGTCAACTTCAAACCAACTGTCGAAAGGCTCAGGTTGTGTACCCATTCGCCTTTCTATTGGCGTGTTGAAAATCGGTTGATAGGAGTTGTAATTTTTGAAATGGTCTAATAGTTTGTAACGTAAATCATTTGTATTACTCAAATCGTCCAACTGAACCGAATGGAATAAATAAATCTGCTCTTTGGCTCGACTTACAGCAACATTGAACCGTCTTTCGTCTTCTGGCTTCACAAGTGCTGACCTATTGTGATTGTGAGCTGTTACCAAGCTTAAAAAGATAATATCCCTTTCATCTCCCTGAAAGGATGAAGAGTTCCCACAAACAATTTTACGCTTATGAAATTCCTTTTCTCCAATTCTTTTCAGGAGTAGGTTTTCAATGACACTTGCTTGTTGATTTCCCTGAAGGGTTATCACTCCGATTGTCTTCCCATTATAGTTTTCGTCTTCAACTAACTTTCCAATTGTTTCGGCAATGTGGTTTGCCTCTGGCTCATTTATTATTCTTGCACCTCTGCCTTCTGTATAACCATTTGAGCAAAACACAGTTTCTAAAGGTTCAAGACGATTTTCTGAATATTGTTTAAGTGGATAAAGCCCTTTTCCATCAGGGGCATAAAAATGACGATTTGAAAATTCAATTATTTCAGGCATACATCTGAAATGCTCCCTAAGGACGGTAACTCCATCACAGAAAAATTTAGCGTGGTCGAAAAAGCTAAACTCTGTTCCGTAATAATCTGAAAAAGGGATTCCATTTAGATGACGCTTAATGTGAGGTGTCATCGTGTTTGCATCAACACCAACATATTCAGGTGAAGTCTGTTTGTCATCTCCAACGATTATAATATTCTTTGTAATGTAGAGTAGGAATATCGCATCAGGGCCAAGTTGACTGGCCTCATCAATAATTACATAGTCGTACATTTCTTGTTCAGGCTGTATCGTTTCCGCAACCTTGTATAACGGCATAATCCAACAAGGGACAGAGTCTTTGCAATGTTCCATTTCTTGTTGAGCAATTTTCCGAAACTTCATTGCTCTTTTTCCTTTTCCCGTCTTACCAATTTTCTTTACTGCCATTACCCAAGCATCTAAATGCTGTCTCAAGGAGCGGTTTTGTTGAAGACCTTCAACAACTTTATACCATGCTTTCTTTGAAGCGAGCTTTGCAGTCAGTTTCCTTTCCTTCCGTTCTAATTCACTTAGGTTCTGAATAAGTTGATTTTCATAATTGACATCCATCAGCTTTTCAAGTTGATGTTGAGCATTTCTGAAATAGATTGCTTGTTTTAAATTTTCTACATCCTTAGCTGAAAAGGAATTGTCCTCTACCAATTGTGTTGTGGATGGGATATTAGAATAAAGCTCTGAACGTAAATTTTTGAAATTCAGAAAATTCTCTTTTCCATAGGCTAACTTTTCAATTCTGTTTAGTAATTCTTCATAAGCGTGAAAGTCAAGGTTGTTGTATGCTTCAATTATGTTTTCCTTAATTGGGTGGTAGCCTTTTGGAACATACTTATTCAGATATGCGGTAGATTGATTAATTAGCTCTTCAAACTCCGAAATGCTCTCGTTTAATTTGCTAAACTCGGCTTTGAGAATAGATATCTTTAGGTCTTCTTTATCAAAGAGTTTTATTTGCAAACTACTAATGGATTCAATAGCCGATTTTAATGCGTTAGCTTCATCAATTAACTTTGACAGTCGCTGAACTTCATTTTGGATTTGCTGGAAAAATGAAAACTTTTTGAATAACAAGTTTCCTTTGGGCACTTCCTTTTTCCAAATTTCCGATAGCTCTATAAAGTCTTGTTGAAAAGTGATATCCTTCAATACTGTTTCATACTCTTCAATAGTATCGCAAGGACTTCCATTGACACGAACCGATTCAATAAAATAAAGTCGTTCTTTTATTTCTCTTGGTAGAAAGGGCTTTTTAATTGAAAAAGTAAACCCTGTTAATGGATTGCCTTCATTTAAGTAGGCAAGAAGTATTTGAGCATCATTTTTAAGCTGCTTTAAACTTTTGCCTTGAGGATAAGAGACTTCAATATCCTTATCAATCTTTCGTAAATCATGCTTTTCGAACTTTTCGAGTACCGCTTTAGAATGATTCAAAATTTGCAACCATTCCTGATTCCTGCCTTTTAAAAAGGATTCTATGACAGCAGAAGTGAAGTCAATCTGGAATTTATCTACTTCGTTGTAAAAGTTTTGAAGGTTATTTAGGTGTTGAAATAGTTGTTCAAAATCTGAACATGAAATTTTTAGGTTAGCATCTTTTGGAAAAGAGCCATTGGCAAGCTTGGCAGTAAGATTTGAATATTCCTTTAACTGGTCAGAAGTAAGTAATTTATTAGGGTCAGGGATTTCAAAATCAAATTCATCAGTTTCAATTTGCTTGTAATTTTCATGCAGTTGAATGAATTCCGTTATGCGAGAAAGCAACTCATTATTTTCAATATTGCTGAAATCGTCTTCGTACCATTCGAATAATGGTGTATCTCTTTCAAGGTTCTCAGCAATTTCAGTTAGAGTTCCTTTGTATTTCTCGTTAACCTCCTGTTTTCTTGTCGCTTTTTCCTTAATCTTGACAAGACTGTTTGAGGTTTCAGCGATTAATTCTCTCCTTTTCTTTAATTCATTTTCAAACTCATCAATTTGTGATTGATATTGAGTTAGATTGGCTCTTGACAATTCATCATTTATGGCATTGACACTTGATTGTAAGTCTTGGATGGAAGATGAATCCCCACTCAAAAGGTTTACTGCCAAATCCTGAAATTCAGGTGGAAGCTTATCTTTTAGAACTTCCAAGGCTCTTTTTGTATAGGCGGTAATTAGAACCTTTTTACCGTTTGCGAGCAAGTGACAAATTAAATTGGCAATAGTGTGTGACTTTCCTGTGCCTGGAGGGCCTTGAACGAGAACTTTATTGTTTCTTTTGGCTTTTTCAACTATCTCTAATTGTTCGTCATTGTATTCCTTCGGGAAAAATATTGGCTCAATCTGTGAGCCATTAAATGAGTTATCTGATAGAGAATTATCATCTTCAATGTTTGGGTGGATTCCTATAAGGTCATTTATTGTCGGAATTTCAAGGCTATCTTCACCATTTTTAATATTCTCTAATATCTTCTCATATAGAGCGGTAAAGCTTCGAGTATTTCTTTTTCTAAGTAAGAGAGCTGGGGAAAAAGTGATATTTGGTTTTGAAGGTGTTCTATTTGGCTTTTCAATTAAGTGGTTATAGCTGCCATCAGGAGAAACCCTTTCTGCAAACATTTGTAGAGCATCTTCTGTGTTGCTAAAAATTGTTTCAATATTTTTCTCTTTAATGTAGTTTTCTACCGCCTTTTCGGCATCTATGATGTTTTGCGAATCAAACTGGTCAAATAAGTCAAGGATGGAATCAGTTTCAATTTGGGGCGCAGATTCTAAGTTTGGCGAAATGAAAATTTGTGAGTCCTTTTGAGAGTACTCAAAGTTAATATCGACTCTTTGGGTTAAAATATGTCTGAAAATCTTCGGTCTTTCATCATTCTCCTTGAAGTTCAATAGTCCGATACCAACAACCAACTCGTACTCTTCTCCAAATTGCTGGGTTTTGTTGAATATTCGGAATAGTTGTTTGTAGACAGAGTTTAATTTTTCATACTTCTCATGCTCAATTCTATATGCTTCAATTTTCTCGTTATATTCTATCAGGTCATCAATCCATTTTTTGTCAATGTATTGCTGTAATTCTTTTTCAAGTTCTGGGAAATCTTCAATTGAAAGAGTTTCTCCATTGATTTCAAGTGTTTCCTTTAACTTGGGTTCATCTTCTTCATTTAATAATGTTGGCTTGTCAACCCATTTTTCCAAGTTTTCTGTAAGCTTGGCAAATTCTGGTTTCGCTGGCTCTTTAGGCTTTCTTACTTTTAACCAATAGTCATTGTCTTCATTGAAGTCGGTTCTGATAATGTTTTCAAAAAGCTCATTTTCGGGAATGTCGTTCAGCCAAAATTTCTCAGGATATTGTGTTTCTTGAGCGTCAATGTCACGGACAGGGTTACTTCTAAGTTTCGAGAACTCTTTGAGGTAATTAAATATTTGTAAGTATTTGTCCTTTTTCATTTCACTCAATTCTTCCTTTGCCAATTTATCAATTTCCTGTCGAGCGTTGGCAAAAATTCAGGCTCTTTTGTTTTTTTGCGTTGGCTTTGTGTGTCGGCAAAACCAAATGTGCCTGAATGTGCGGTCGACTTTTTGCATGTTGCCCAACGTCTTATTTACGCAACTTTTCTTTTAAACATTCGTATATACATTTAAATTTGGATGTTATACGCAATAATTATCTATCTGGAAATTCACATTACAAATGTAAGCAATAAAAAGTTAAAAATAAAGTGTAATGCTGAAAAAACTGATTGTCATGGAGAATAAAAACATATATTTTACTCAAATTTAAATCAATAAATCTATTACATGAGAAGAGAGGTGCAAGTGTCTATATATAGACCGAAGCCATATTAAAATTACTTGTTTCTGCTCTTGCATTTATAAACAATAAAGATAATTTAAAACAATAGTATTAACTAACTATTTCTGTGATTATTTTAATCAAATATAATCCATCTCAGAGTTGTTATTTCTCATTAAACTAACCTTTTCTGACATTTTAAATCCCATATAAACACTGACTTCAATCACTACTATTCATGTGCGTATTTTCCGTCAATTATTGATAAAGCTTTTCCGACTCAAAAACCCTCCCCTCAAAACTCAATTCCAAACCCATTATTGCACTTATCAGAAAGAATCCCCCTCAATCCCCCCTTAAAACAAATGTAGTTTTAACAACATCTATTTTTTATTTATTCATTCTCTTGTAAATACACTACCTTTGTAGCTTAATTATATATATATCCTCCCACATGAGTTCTTTGAAATAGCTTAGAAAGGGATTTAAAAATTTTATGAATGCAATTTGAAGATTTAAAAATTATTGAGCCTATACTAAAGGCACTAAAAGAAGAAAAATATACAACTCCTACTTCTATACAAGAGAAAGCAATTCCACTCCTATTAAATAGAAATGATGTGTTGGGTAGTGCTCAAACGGGTACTGGTAAAACGGCAGCTTTTGCTATCCCCATCTTGCAACAACTCTACGAGGATCGTCAGCAACAAAATAGTCCACGACAAATAAATGCACTCATCATAACTCCTACACGCGAATTGGCCATTCAGATTGGCGAAAGCTTTTCGACTTATGGTAGATATACAGGCCTCAGAAACACTGTCATTTTTGGCGGTGTAAAACAAGGTAGCCAAACGGATGCACTTCGCAGAGGTGTCGATATTCTTGTAGCAACGCCTGGAAGACTACTGGATCTGATGGATCAAGGTTTGGTGAGACTAAATACGATTGAATATTTTGTGCTGGATGAAGCTGACCGTATGCTTGATATGGGTTTTATTAATGATATAAAGAAAATCATTGCAAAATTACCATCTAAACGTCAGTCACTGTTTTTCTCTGCAACCATGCCAGATAATATTGTGGGACTTTCAAGAAAAATTTTGAAGAATCCCAAGAAAGTAGAAGCAAGTGCGGTTTCTTCTACTGCTGATACCATACAACAATACCTCTATTATACAGATAGGTCAACTAAAAAGGATTTACTTAGTTTTATACTTGAAGATCGCAGAATTGATCAAGTATTGTTGTTTTCGAGAACCAAACATGGTGCTGACCGAATAACCAGAAACTTGAAGAAGGATAAGATAAAGGCAGCAGCCATACATGGCGATAAAGCACAAAATGCAAGACAGCGCGCCTTGCAACAGTTTAAAGATGGCGAAATAAGGGTGTTAGTAGCAACTGATATTGCTGCAAGGGGTATTGACATTGATAAATTGAAGTATGTAATCAATTATGATATTTCGAATATTGCTGAGACGTATGTTCACAGAATAGGTAGATGTGGTAGGGCAGGCGATGAAGGTATTTCCATATCCATTTGCGAACCTGAAGAGAATGCCTACATAAAGGACATTGAAAAACTGATTGACCAAAAAATAGAGGTTATAAAAGACAATCCTTTTCCTCAAACAGAAAAACCAATGAATGCAAAGGAAAGGCAAGAGTTTGAGAAAGAGAAAAACAGAAGAAAACAGGAGTTTTTTGCTGCAAGGAATAAAAATAGATCAGGTGATTCGAAGTTTAACAGGAGAAGATAAATAGAGTATTTATTACATGTCAGAAAACAATAAAGAACAACCAGAAATATCCAACGATACGCTCATTCGCTCAATTTTAGATAAATTTGAAATCAGTGCGCTAAATCCAATGCAGGAAGCGGCAATGAAAACAATACAGAAGAAATCGGACGTTGTTTTGCTTTCACCTACAGGCACTGGAAAAACACTTGCTTTTCTATTGCCTTTGATAGAGACACTTGATGCAGATTGTGCAGAGATTCAATTGCTGATACTTGTTCCTTCACGTGAATTGGCACAACAAATAGAACAAGTGGCGCGACAAATGGGGTCGGGTTTTAAGGTGAATTCTGTTTATGGTGGGCGTGCAGGTGCATTGGATAAGATTGATTTAAAACATCGACCAGCCATTCTTATTGGTACACCTGGTCGTGTAGCCGATAGAATGAGAAGAGATAATTTCTCTTTGGAATATATTAAGACGCTGATTTTGGATGAGTTCGATAAATCGTTGGAAATAGGCTTCGAAAAGGAGATGACAGAGATAATAAAAGCACTCCCCAATGTAGAGCAAAGGATACTAACTTCAGCTACCAGCGATGCCAGGATACCAGCGTTTGTTGGGTTGCAAAGACCTGTTACTCTTAACCACATTGAGAAAGGCAGCGCTGAACTAACAGTTAAGATAGTTCTTTCGCCAGATAAAGATAAGTTAGAAACTTTGGCAAAGACTCTTGCTTATATTGGTCGTAAACCAGGTATTATATTTTGCAACTTCAAGGATGCGTTAGATCGAGTGAGTGATTTTTTAACTGATCATCGTATTCATCATGAATGTTTTCATGGTGGTATGGAACAGTTTGATAGGGAGCGAGCACTCATTAAATTTAGAAATGGAACAAGTCAACTGCTTCTGGCAACCGATTTGGCTGCGCGTGGTCTTGATGTTCCCGAAATAGAGTTTATACTTCATTACCACCTTCCGCCACGTGAAAAAGAATTCACCCACAGAAATGGAAGAACTGCACGAATGAATCGCAATGGCATTGCCTATATTATCCACTGGAAAGGAGAGGAGTTGCCAGATTTTATTCAGGATATTGCTCCCGAAACCCTACAAATTGACGGTAAACAAAATGCGAAGCTCCCTGCACCAGTAAAATGGAAAACATTGTATATAACAGGAGGAAGACGCGATAAAATATCAAAAGGAGATGTAGCGGGTTTACTTATAAAGCAGGGTGAGGTCCGAAATGATCAAGTTGGTGTTATTGAGATCAAACAGGACGTTACTTATGTGGGTGTACATGCTGAAATAGCTGAGAAGCTGATAGCAAAAACCAATAACACAAGGCTTAAAACTAAGAAAGTAAGGGTCAGTCTTATTTGATAGCATAAATCAAATAAAAAATATTGCTCCTTTGATAAATCTCAAAATAATTTTCAATAGATTTGTGCAGTAATTGATTCACATTAGAATTAATTTAAAGGTAGAATAAAACAACCAATAACATTTAATAGTTAATACTATGGCTAAAAGTCAAGATGCTAAGAAGGCCGTTAAAAAAGAGGCTACTAAGACTCCAAAAGAGAAGAAAGCTGAGAAGAGAGCGAAGAAGGCTGGTAAAAAATAACAGCTCTCTTTGTGTAATAATTTCATAACCTTCTTTATCATCAATTGAATAAAGAAGGTTGTTTTATTTCCTCAGCAGTATTCTCTTGTAAATACTATACTTCGACGTAATATATATATTGTCATGTTATAAACTTTATGTTTGTGCTTGTTGTTAATTTATAGCATAATCAAAAAAGTTACCGTCAAATACAATAATGAAAGAATCTGAGTTTATTTTCAACCTAAAATGACGTGAATAACAGAAACCTGGAAAACAATAGAATAGTCAAGCAAATTAGAAGACTACCTATTATTGTCAGCACATTGACAATGTTTTTGTTAGTATATGATACTGGTTATCTTTCTCAATCTGATAACGCCGATGTATTCCTTAATATTTACTTTCTAACTGTATTAATAGGAGCTATTTCAATAATAGGGCGATATCTTTATAAGAAAACACAGCCAAGATTAATAATCAGACCATTCGATATTATTCTTTTATGTTTTTTGTTAGTTCTGATTTTCCAATATTTCAAACTTTACTTTTTTCAATCACTTAGTATACTCAGACACCCATATTGGTTATATTTAGCTATTATCCTTGTTTTTATCCGTGAGCTATCTGCCATTAAAATGAATTCTAAAAGAGCAATTTTTAATCCAGCTCAATTATTTATATTAAGCTTTTTCATCCTAATTGTAATTGGAGGTATGCTGTTAGCCCTTCCCAATGCAACGCACTCTGGAATTACATTGATTGATGCAATGTTTACATCAACAAGTGCCGTTTGTGTTACAGGTTTAATTGTGGTTGACACTGGAAGTTTTTTTACTCAATTTGGGCAGATCATCATCTTAGTGTTAATACAAGCAGGTGGTATTGGTATTATGACCTTCACGAGCTATTTCAGTTACTTTTTCAAAGGGGTTTCATCCTACGAAAACCAGTTAGTTCTTAGTCAAGTAACAAATACCGAAAAGATAGCGGAAGTTTTTACTGTATTGAGAAAAATAATTCTCATCACTTTTTTGATTGAAGGAATTGGAGCTCTATTCATATTTTACAGTATTGACAGCGCTATTATTCCTTTTTTTACTGAACGTCTTTTCTTCTCTGTTTTCCACTCTATATCGGGCTTTTGCAATGCTGGTTTTTCAACTCTGCAAAACAGTTTTTATGAAGGTCCCTATCAGTTCAATTATCCTATGCATTTAATAATAGCTTCCTTGATTATATTAGGAGGGTTAGGTTTTCCGATAATATTTAATCTGATAAAGTTCTTGAAAGCAAAGATAAATTTTTATCTGCTTGGTTTTTACAACAAAAAACAACAGCAATATATTCCGAGACTTATAAATTTAAACACTCGGATTGTTTTAATTACAACCTTAGTTCTGATTGTTGGTGGAACATTGCTGTTTTATGTGTTTGAGTATAATAATACATTATCAAATCATAGCTTTGCAGGTAAAATTGCAACAGCTTTTTTTGGTGCAGTTACCACAAGAACCGCTGGATTTAATACGGTAGATACGGGAGCCTTAAGCGTTCAAACTGTGTTTATTGTTATCTTTTTGATGTGGGTCGGCGCTTCACCTGGTTCAACTGGTGGAGGTATTAAAACCAGCTCTTTGGCAATAGCGGTGCTTAACATTGTAAGTGTTGTGAGAGGAAAGTCACGATTAGAAGTATATAACCGAGAAATACCCTCAACAACTGTCAGTAAAGCTTTTGCTCTAATTATTCTATCTATATTCGTAATTTCGATAGCTATTCTAAGTATTTCATTCTTTGAACCCGATAAGGGTTTGTTGAATATCGCTTTTGAATGTGTATCGGCATATAGCACTGTTGGCCTTAGTAGAGGAATTACAGCAGATTTGAGTTTTGCAAGTAAATTGATTTTGATTTTCACTATGTTTTTAGGTCGTGTCAGCACGCTTACCTTTTTAATAGCTATAATCAAAAAAGGGAGGTCAGAAATTTATAAGTATCCCTCAGAAAGTATTTTAATCAATTAATATATAGAAACAAGAAACAATGAAATTCACAATTATTGGATTAGGAAATTTTGGATATGCTTTAGCGGTAAATCTTACTCAGTTGGGACACGAAGTAATTGGTGTTGATAAAAACATTGAAAAAATCGAGAGTATAAAAGATAAAATCATGCATGCCATATGTTTGGACTGTAGCCACCAAGCAGCGATAAATAGCTTACCGTTAAAAAACACAGATGTCGTAATTGTAGCAATAGGAGAAGAGGTAGGTGCAAATTTGTTGACTACCGCCATGATTAAAAAAATGGATGTTCCAAGATTAATTAGTCGTTCGATTTCAGATATTCACGAAACAATTTTAGATTCTATGAATATTACAGAAATTGTACGTCCTGAAGCAGAGGCAGCTGAAAAATGGGCTAAGAAACTAACAACAACTGGCTTGGTTGATTCTTTTGAATTGACAGAGCAATATAGTGTAGTTGAGGTAATAATTCACGGAAAATTTGTTGGCAAAACTATAGAAGAAATTGGTTTCAACAAAGATTACAATGTTATTGTCTTAACGATTATGAAAGGTGTTAGAGAGAAAAATATAAGCGGAGTTATTAAAAATGCGTCAAAACTTCAAATTCAAGGAGTTGCTAAAGCAGATACCATTTTGAATGAAGGAGACATTATGGTTTTATACGGAAACAACATGGATATCCAAAAATTATTGGAAGAGTAATTTGATGGTGATTTCACTTATTTCTTCCCCGTCACCGTAATTGAATAGATTCCCACATTTCCAGCTTTATAATCTGCAATGGTTTCCTTGCTTAAATGCTCCTCCAAAACATCATCGGGAATTTCCACTGTTTTGGTTCTATCGATATTGACAGATTTGAAGTTGGCTTTCGCAATTTCACTTAAGTAGTCTTCCTTTTGTATGGCACTGGCTATGCAACCAGCATACATAGCTGCATTGTCGGTGAACTCTTTTGGGAAATGACCTTCCAACACAACGTCCGAAATGCAGAAGTGTCCACCAGGTTTCAATACACGATAAACTTCTTTGAATATCTTGTTCTTTTCGGGCAATAGGTTCAGCACACAATTACTCACCACCACATCGGCAAAACTATCGGGCAGAGGCATTTGCTCAATGTCTCCTTCTATAAATTTCACATTGGTGTATCCTCGTTTAGTGGCATTCTTTCGTGCTTTTTCTATCATTTGTAGAGAAAAATCAATTCCTACAACTTGTCCATTATCGCCAACTTCAGCTCGTGCAATGAAACAATCGTTGCCTGCACCTGAGCCCAAATCCACAACAGTATCGCCCTTTTTTATGTCAGCATACTCCGTGGGCAATCCACATCCTACACCCAGGTCAGCATCTGCTTCATATCCTTTCAGTTGGGAGTAGTCTTCACTCATAATGGTGAATGTCTTTTTGGAAGGCTGAGTGGGATTAGTACCACAACCGCAAGATCCTTGTGAAGGATTGCTATTTAATGCCAATTCGCTATATCTTTGTTTTACCAGTTCTTTTTTATCGTTCTTGTTCATCTTGATTTATCTTGTTATATAGTTTGTAAAAGGCTGTTCGTATTTGGTCTCTTACCCTTATGAAGTCTGCCTGAATTTCTTCGGGTGTGCCAACAGTTTCAGATGGGTCATCAAAACCGATGTGTAAACGGTGTTTTACTTTTCCTGTGAATATTGGACATGTCTCTTTTGCACCGCCACACACAGTGATTACATAATCCCACTCATCGTCCAAGTATTTCTCTACGCTATCGGAAGTGTGATGCGAAATATCAACTCCCACATCATGCATTACTTCAACGGCTTTTGCATTTAGCTTGCCACTTGCTTTTGTACCTGCCGATGCAACAATCCAATTTGGGGCAAATGATTGCAGAAATCCATGAGCCATTTGGCTACGACAACTGTTTCCAGTGCAAAGAATCAATACTTTCATAGTTGACATGTTTCTTGTAATTTAATTTCACGGAAGAAATCGCCCATTAACACCTTTGCCTTTTGCCAATTCTCTTGATTGATGCAATATTTTACAGAGGGTGGGGTGATTGTTCCTTGTATTAATCCTGCTTCTCTTAGCTCTTTTAGATGTTGAGACAAGGTGCTTTTGGCAACAGGTATCACTTCAGACATATCGCCATGATAGCAACAGGTTTGTTCTGCCAACATTTGCAATATGGCTATGCGCACTGGATGTGCCAATGCTTTTGCTATGCGGGCAATGTGTTCTTGCTCTGAGGTTAGTTCTTTTTTTGCCATAGATGGTGCATGTTTGTATTTGTTGTTCGCAAATTTACGAACAATGTTTGAAATAGGAAAAAATAGCGAGGTTTTTTTTTAAAGCCACCTTCAAAAAACTTCAAAAGTTATTAAGCATCAAAATAGTTCCATTCCAAGCCTTTGTATAACCCAGCCAATTTGTATATTTGCGTTTTTAATATTAGTAAACTGTCATGAAAGATTTTGCAGCAATAGATTTTGAAACTGCCAATGGTTATCGCAGTAGTGTGTGCAGTGTAGGGCTGATTATTGTGAAGAATGGCGTAATAACTGAAAAGATTTACGAACTAATAAAGCCAGAACCAAACTATTACAATTATTGGAACTCACAAGTGCATGGTTTGACAAATGAAGATACAGACAACTCTGCTTTGTTTCCAGATGTATGGTCATCTATTGCTCCAAAGATCGAAGGGTTGCCATTAGTGGCACATAATAGTCCTTTCGACTCAGGGTGTTTGCGTGCTGTGTTTAAAACTTATAGAATGGATTACCCTGAGTATGAGTTTCATTGTACACTGAAAGCTGCTCGAAAATTATTTAAAGATATAGAGAATCATAAACTCAACACTGTTGCGCTGCGTTGTGGTTATCAATTGACCAATCATCATCATGCTTTGGCGGATGCGGAGGCTTGTGCTGTGATTGCTTTGCAGACATTATCGCGCTGAAATTAAATTGGAGAGAGAGTAAAATATTATATAACAAAATGAATCTTTCGCTCTTTCAGAGCTTTTTGCTTTTGTTATATGCACATTCACTGGGCGTTGCCCAGTGCTGATATCTTATAGGGCTTTGCCCTAATACGAGTTTCTTCAAATATTGTATGATGCCAATGAGAATGATTCTGTTTTAAACGCATTAGCTCTGAAAGAGTAAAAGACCATAGCGAGGGCACATCGCCCTACGAACATGATGTAAATCAAACCCAAGCCCTCGAAAATGGCGTAAGACTAAAATGTCTCATAATACACACAAAAAAAAACCTCCCAAACATTGAAGTTCAAAAGGCTTTTAAATTATATAATTTGATATCTGAGTCCACTCTGAAAGTCAATCTCATTTATTTTCGCCCCTAAATCCCCTAAAGGGGACTTTAGCAGAGTGCTGATTATTAGGCTTTTCCCTTCAGGGACAAAGGGCAGATAAAGACTAATAATCAGCATTGGAGGGTATTTAGAGTAGGCTCATATTTCTTACTCCAAATAAGTATATCCATACAACCCAGAGCGATAATTGGAAAGAAACTCTTTTCCTTCTTCCGAAGAAATAACACCCTGTTTTACAGAGCTCATCACCCATGTTTCAACTGTTCTAACCAATTTCTTAGAATTGTATTGTGCATATTCTAACACTTCTGCCACAGTTTCACCATCAATTATTTGTTCAATTTTATGACCCTCTTTATCAACGCTTACATGAACCACATTTGTATCTCCAAATAGATTGTGCAAGTCGCCCAATATTTCTTGATAGGCTCCCACTAAAAATACGCCTAAATAGTAAGGTTCATTCTTTTTAAGTGAATGTACAGGAAGAAAAGGTGATTGTTTGCCATCGTGTGAAATAAAGTTGGCAATTTTACCATCAGAGTCGCATGTCATATCTTGCAAAGTTGCTGTGCGAGTTGGCTTTTCGTCTAACCGATGAATGGGAATGATGGGGAAAACCTGATCAATGGCCCATGAGTCGGGAAGTGATTGGAACAATGAAAAGTTACAGAAATACTTGTCAGGTAGTAATGTTGCCAACTGACGAAGCTCTTCGGGTGCATGTTTGGCTTTATTGATAACCACATTTATTTCTCGCATGATGGAGAAATATAGTTGCTCTACTTGTGCGCGTGTTTTTAAATCTAACATGCCCAAACTAAACAAGTCCAACGATTCTTCTCTAATTTGTTGTGCGTCATGCCATGCTTCCAACATGCTGGGCTGATTGAGCGAATCCCAAATCTTGTAAAGCTCTTTCACCAATTCGTGATCGTCTTCTTGTATATCCACTTCTTCGCTCCATTCTGGTAGGGTAGTAGTTTCCAACACTTCAAATATAAGCACAGAGTGATGAGCAGTTAGCGCACGCCCCGATTCGGTTATGATGTTGGGATGAGGTATATCGTTTTTGTCGGCTGCATCCACAAAAGTGAAAACAGAGTCATTTACATATTCCTGAATGGAATAGTTGATACTATTTTCGCTATACGAAGAGCGGGTGCCATCATAGTCTACTCCCAGTCCTCCACCTATATCTACAAACTCTACTTTGAAACCAAGTTGATAAAGTTGCACATAGAATTGTGCCGCTTCACGTAGAGCTGTTTTAATGCGACGGATTTTTGTTATTTGGCTTCCAATATGAAAATGAATGAGCCTGAAACAGTCGATCATATCGTATGACTTGAGCACTTCCATTGCTTCTAAAAGCTCGCTGGAGTTAAGTCCAAATTTGCTTCCATCGCCACCTGATTCTTCCCATTTGCCACTGCCAGAGCTTGCCAATTTGATGCGGATACCAATATTGGGTCTTACTTTTAGGCGCTTGGCTAATTTTAAAGTTAAATGGAGTTCATTTAATTTCTCTACAACAAGAAAAACTTGTTTACCCATCTTTTGAGCCAGCAGTGCCAGCTCTATGTAGTTTTCGTCTTTGTATCCGTTGCAAATTATAACCGAATCACGATCTGTGTCAATAGCCAACACAGCATGAAGTTCTGGCTTGGAACCTGCTTCAAGACCAATGTTAAACTTCTTTCCGTGATTAACAATCTCTTCAACCACTTGGCGCATTTGATTTACCTTGATGGGGTAAACGATATGATTCTGTGCTTTGTATTCGTACTCTTTGGCTGCAATTTTAAAGCAAGTACTTATTTTCTCAATCCTACTATCCAGAATTTCGGGAAATCGAATTAATACTGGAGCAGAAACGTCTTTCAGGTCCAACTCTTTCATCAACTCATCTAAATCTACTCCATAGCTTTCTTTTTGAGGAGTAACCAGCACATTACCTTTTTCATTTATAGAGAAATACCTATTTCCCCAACCATTTATGTTGTATGTTTCCTCTGAATCTTCAATACGCCATTTTCTCATTTTTTCTATATCTCTTTCTTTATGGTTATAATCACACTTATTTAGATGCAAAATTACACAATTAATTTGTCATTTGTTAGTTCACAATTTAAATAACAAATCTTATAGCTTTGCAGTTGTTTGGTGCATGCTTTTTCAAACACGTACATCAGATATTTTGTTTTAATTAGTGAACAAATAGATTTACACTATTGATCCTTCTAAAACATCTCAATTTCAATAAAGTCACTTGTTTTCTATTCTCCATCTTCCTAATTTGAATAAAAACATCTTTTGTACTGGAACAAACTGTCTACTATTTTTGAAAAAGACCTTTTTACCTGTACAAAACCAATTAATACTATAATTTCTTCTTTTGTACCCGAACGAAATCAATAAATATGATAATTTCGACTTTCGTTCACGAACGAAACTCATAAATATAATAATTACACCCTTTGTACCCGAACGAAACCAATAAATATAATAATTTCGACTTTCGTTCACGAACGAAACCAATAAATATAATAATTTCGACTTTCGTACCCAAACGAAACTCATAAATATGATAATTTCGACTTTCGTACGCGAACGAAACCAATAAATATGATAATTTCGACTTTCGTTCACGAACGAAACCAATTAATATGATAATTTCGTCTTTCGTTCCTGAACGAAACCAATTAATATAAAAAACACGACTTTCGTACGCGAACGAAAGCTGTAAATATAATTAATACGACTTTTGTTTGTTTCTTAAGGATGCATTTAATCTTTTTTTGATTGAGTTGCTTCCCACCCAATCATAGCCATCTTAATATCGAGTCCCCAATGATAACCACCCGGTTCTCCGCTTGACCGAATTACCCTATGACAAGGAATGATGAAAGAGACGGGGTTTGAACCAACCGCTGTACCCACTGCACGGTTTGCTTTTGGATTGTTTATTTGCAAACTTATATTACCATAGGTAGTTAGATTCCCTAATGGTATCTTTAAGAGTGCATCCCATACTTTTAGTTGAAAGTCCGTTCCTTTAATGTGAAGTTGTAATGGATTAAGTGCATTTGTTGGATCTTGCAAGAAAGAGATGGCTTGGTGATGAATGGGTTGTGATTTGTCAACAAATGTAGCTTGAGGAAATAGTTCTATGAGTTCTTTCTGAGCAACAGGCATATCGCCAAAAGCTAAATAGCAAATACCTTTATCAGTTGATGCAATACATGAAGGTCCAAATATCGTTTGTTCTAATGAATGATAGATGGTAAGGTTCTTGCCTTGATTTTTGTATTCTCCAGGAGTCATGGCTTCTACTGACACAAAAAGATCGTGCAAGCGACTTGTGCCTGACAAACCAGCATTAATTGATACATCAAAAAGTGTATGCTCCTTCTTTAAGTGCTCTTTGGCATACTCGATGGTGGTATATTGTAGAAACTTTTTGGGACTCACACCTGCCCATCTGGTAAATAGTCGATGAAAATGATGTGGGCTTAAATGTACAGCATCAGCAATCTCATCCAAAGAGGGTTGTTCTTTAAAATGGGTGCGAATATAGTTTATGGCTAATGCTATACGCTTGAAGTCGATGTTCTCATTGTGGTTCATATACTTTGGTCTCTATAAGAACTCCAAAGTTAAGCAATGAAACTTATTGTCGCAATCTGATTCTTGCTTTTAACTTGCTTCCAACAAATCCTTTTCATTTGCCAAGAATTGATTAAAATCTTCGGAAAACATATTTGTCACTTCTCCATTAGGTTTTACATAAATGAAGTAGTAGTGCAATCCTGGAATAGTTTTAGCCACTTCAATAGATTTTTCTACACCCATTGCCATAAATGCAGTAGCATAAGCATCGGCAGTCATACAGTCATCGGCTATTACAGTTGCCCCAAGAATATCTTGCTCTGATGGGTAACCCGTTTGTGGGTCAATAGTGTGAGCGTATTTTATGCCATCTTTCACATAGTAGTTTCTGTAGTTTCCAGATGTAGCAACCGCTTTATCGCAAATTGAAAGAATGGTTTGTAATTCTCTTTGCATTGCCGATGAATCATCGGTAGGTTTGTCAATGCCAATGCGCCAACAATTTCCTTTTTCGTTTTTGCCACGCATTGTTATTTCACCACCTATTTCCACCATATAATTCTTTATGCCATGTCTTTGCAAAACATCGGCAACAACATCACAGGAGTATCCTTTAGCAATGGCAGAAGTGTTAATCTGTACGCGAGGGTCATCTTTTATAACCACACCATTTTCTATTCTTATCATCTCGTATCCAACAAAAGATTTCATGCTATCAATCTTTTCTTTTGTGACGTTTTCCATATCTTTAAAACCAAATCCCCAAGCATTGATAAATGGTGATGCAGTGATGTCAAACTTACCATCGGTTTTGCGAGATACCTCCATCGACCTCTCAAAAACTTCAGTGAAAAGCGTGTCCAATGCAACCGACATATTGTTGTTTACTTTGTAGATAATAGAGTTCTCTTTGTACGGGTTAAGTGATTGGTCAAACTGTTCCAGCGCTTCCATTATTTCTTTTTCCAAAGAGCGGTCATATTCATACTTAATGTGAAAGTATGTATGAAATATCTCTCCACTTTCTTGATAGTACTGAAAGGTGGACTGTTTGCTTTCTGTATTGCAGCTAATTGTTAGTAATGCAAACAGTAATATGAATATATTTCTGGGTGTAACGATAGATTTCATAGGGAGAGAAATGTGTAATTAGTGTAGTAGTTTCGGAGAAGCACTGCAGTTTTTAGAAAACCTACATCCATTCAGTAAACTCGTCGATATATTTTCTCTTCTTGCTCTGTTCTTCTTTAGGTGAAGCTTCTGAAGAGGGATAACCGATAGGAATGATTGCTACAGGCTCAAGCACTTTGTCTAAGTTGAGTGCATCATTAAGTATATCGACATCAAAGTTACACACCCAGCAAGTACCTAAACCAAGCTCTGTTGCTTTCAGCATTAAATGAGTGATTGCTATTGCTACATCAATATTGCCATGATCTTTTTGGTCTGATGCACGTTTCCACGATTGCGATTTATCTGCACAGGCCACAATGTAGAGTGGGGCAGTTGCAAACCATTTACGGGGATAGCTTTCAGTTATTTTTTGTTTTATATCGTCTGATGTGCATACAAAGAAACGCCATGGTTGATAGTTAACGGCAGAAGGAGCTACACGTGCTGCATCAAGTAATTGTATGATGATACTTTTATCTATCTTCTCATTTGAAAATGATCTTACCGACTTTCTTTCCAAAAATAATTTATCAAGTTTCATAGTTGTAAAAGTTTAAAATTCCTCTTCAATTTGATATTCGTTTCTGTCTGCAGAGTTTCGGCTAAAAAGTTCGCCAAGGAAACCAGCTAAAAACAGTTGCGTTCCAATTATCATTGCTGTAATTGCCAAAAAGAAATAAGGTGAGTCAGTAATCAATCGGTAGCCTAATCCATGTTTCAAGGCATATATCTTTGATGCACCTACTACAACTATCGCAACAAAGCCTATAAAGAACATTAAGCTACCTAAGAACCCGAAAAAGTGCATCGGTTTTCTTCCAAAAATAGATAAAAACCACAGTGTAAGCAAATCTAAGTAGCCATTGAAAAAGCGACTCAATCCAAACTTTGTTTTTCCATATTTGCGAGGGCTGTGTGCTACTACTTTCTCTCCAATCTTGGTGAAGCCCGCATTTTTTGCTAATGCAGGTATATAACGGTGCATATCGTTGTAAACCTCAATGTTTTTAACAACTTCTTTTTTGTAAGCTTTTAGTCCGCAGTTCATATCGTGCAGCTTTATGCCAGTAACCAGCCTGGCTGTTGCATTATATATTTTTGAGGGAATGTTCTTAGTAAATGTTCCATCATAACGTTTCTTTTTCCAACCCGAAACCAAGTCGTAGTTTTCTTCGCGAATCATTCTGTACAGTTCTGGTATTTCATCGGGACTGTCTTGTAAGTCAGCATCCATCGTAATTATTACATCTCCTTTAGCTTTCTGAAAAGCACAATGTAGTCCAGGAGACTTTCCGTAGTTTCGTTGAAACTTAATGGCTCGCACAAAACTGGATTGATTCTTTAATTGTGAGATAACCTCCCACGAATTATCAGTGCTACCATCGTCTACAAAAACTATTTCGTACGAAAAGTTATTCTCTTCCATTACTCGCTTAATCCAGCTATGAAGTTCTGGAATTGATTCTTCTTCATTGTATAACGGAATTACGACAGAAATATCCATAAATTACTTATTAATAAAAATGAGAATTACTTATTTATGTTCTTAATCTTTACATCTATTCTTGATGCAACAGGTGATAAGATTAATGACAAAATAAATCCAATGAATACATTGTTTAATATCTGATTAATAACGAAAACAAACGGAGAAAGAGAGGTTTGTTTCTTTAGTTCTTCCATTAGTGTATCGCTAAATCCAAGTGCTTGAGCAAGTTCTATTTTTTGCTGATTGATAGTTGATATAAAAGTTTGATCTATCCACACAACATGTACAATAACAATAACCGACTCGATAATGGAAGCAAACAAGAAAATCATTATTCCCAATCTTACTCCTTTCCAATAGCCTAACTTGTTATCATCAGTTTCATTTTTGAATTTAATCAAATAAAAGAGGAGTAACAGAGGCGTCAGAAAACTTAAAAATGTATTTATGTAGCCTAAAGCCGGATATTGTGATGCTGCTATTATAAATATGTATTTAAAAACCCAAAATCCTCCCAGACCCAGACCTGCTTGCATGGCAAAACTGGTCACACTATTCTTTTCCTTTTGCATATGTATCTTTTAATGTACAAAAGTAATTATTTTTTAGACACAAAAAAAGATTAAAAATATTCATCATCAAAAGAACAATAAACTTGTCCTTTCATTCAAATGGGTTGATAATAGTCAAAAGCTTTTAGATAATAATGAGTTCTTCATTAATGTAGACGCAGCTCATGATAGAAGATTTGACTTTTATTTTGACAATAAAAAAGAGTCAAATATTGCATTTATAATCGATGATCCAAAACGGATCAGCAGTGAACCTATGATTAAGAGTAAAGAATAAGTCTATTAAGAGCTGAATGTTGATTGATACTATCGTTGCAAATTTAAATTATTTAGAAATAAGGTAATAAGCTTTGAGTTGTTGTAATTTATAACGGTTACTAAGGTTCGGATAGGAGTTGAAGCTTATGTAGTATAATTCAATTTGAATTGCAAAAGTGATAGAAAAGCAAAAGTGTTTTTTCAAATAAAACCTAAGGCCAAAAATTGTGAAAGATCTAATAACAGGGTCAAACGGCTCTGTAAAAACCTTATAAGCTTATTCATACTGTTGATTAAGAAGTTCAAATTAATAAAAGGAGAGCTTTGAAAAATACATCAAATTTCTTTTCAGGTATATTTTTCACTTTTCCTCTTTATTTCTAAGTTATTTTCTTCACTTTGCTTGAATATTT
>DEZB01000021.1 GCA_002364735.1 Bacteroidales bacterium UBA3143 | reverse complement strand
CAACGTCTATCAGGCATTAACACTCCACTTACTACTTACTATTTACCACTTACTACTTACCACTTTCTACACACTGAAATCCTTTTACCATCATTCAGAAAATTGCGGTGGCTTATATCCTTAAGAGTTATAGATTACTCACCTTTTTTGCCTCCAAGAGATATATTTAGTTGCGTATGTGAAGGAGTCTGTGTATTTTTGCAAAGTTTTTGAGACTAAAAATTATAACTACTTTATTTACATGCTAAAAAAAATATTATCCATTTCTGGTAAATCCGGATTATTCAAACTTGTTTCGACAAGCAAAACAATTACACTGGTAGAGTCATTAATTGACGGAAAACGTCTTCCTATTTATCCACAAGAAAAGATAGTTTCACTTGGAGAAATTGCTATTTACACATCTGAAGAAGAGGTTCCATTAAAAGATGTATTTGTGAAAATAAAAGAGATGGAAGATGGTGGTAAAATATCCGATGATAAAAAAAGTAGTAACGCTGACCTATTTGCATATTTCGGAACTGTTTTGCCTACATACGACAAAGAAAAAGTGTATGCTTCTGACATTAAGAAAATAGTGAATTGGTACAACCTTCTTATCGAAAACGAAATAGACTTCGAAACAGAAGAAAATAAACTTGATGCTGAAGAAAGTGCTGCTGAAGAAAAAGAAACTGAAACTACAACCGAAGAATCAGAAGAAACAGACAAGACAGAAAAGTAGGCTGATAGAAATATTTTGTTAAGCGCTTGAGCTGCGTAAACAAATAACGTGTTTATTATTCATTTAAAATAAGCTCTATGTTGAACTGGCGCAATCTTATTACAAGGGCCGTTGCAGGAGTGGTATATGTATGTATTCTACTTTTTGGAATATTGTACAACCAATACTCTTTTGTTGTTGTTTTTGGCACTATATTAGTCTTTGCATTAGATGAATTTTACAGACTGATAGAGCAAAAAACACCTCACTTAATCAGCAAACTGTTCAACATTCTATTTGGCGTAGTCATCTTCTTGAGTGCTTATTTATTTCTTGAAGAGATAACCATTTTAGCACTGCCCATCACCTCTCTCATCTACTTGTTGTTTTTGTTTGCATCTACCATCGTTATCAAGCGAACCGATATTTTCAACACCATCATTTATTCAATATTCGGTCAGTTATACATCACATTACCATTGTGCTTACTGCTCTTGATATCTTATGAATATAAGCTTCCCAATGCACTATACTACTATGCTTTTGTGTTAGCTATTTTTGTTTTTATTTGGGTAAATGATACTTTTGCTTTTGTAACGGGTATCACATTGGGTAGACATAAATTGCTTGAACGCATTTCACCAAAAAAGACGATTGAAGGTTTTATTGGGGGTATACTATTCACCGTTTTAGCTGGTGTGGGTTTCTCCTATCTTTTTGTAGAGTACACAATCTATTTTTGGATAGGTTTTGCATTGATCGTCTCTTTGTTTGCAACATTGGGCGATTTGTTCGAATCAATGATTAAACGCACCTACAATGTAAAAGACACAGGCAACCTTATTCCTGGTCATGGCGGCATTTTGGACAGAATAGATAGCCTTTTAATAGTTGTGCCAGCAATATATGTTTATTTGCTAATAACAAACTCATTCATATAGCTCTTTTTAAAGGCTTGGTTACTTTGCGAAAAGTAATTAAGTAAGTACATATATAGGTTCCTCTCTACTTATTTATTACTAACTTTGCATCTTAAAAACTTAAAGTGTAAATAACTATCTCCCCCGATATAGTTGTTGCATTATTAGTGTATAAATCTTAAAACAATGATAAATAATGAGCGAAGAAACAACATTTGTTTTAGAGAAAAATGATGTAAGAAATCTCATTCGAGATAGAAAGATCATTCAGTTGCGTGGTTATCTTGAAGAGATGTACGAAGCGGACATTGCCGAATTGATGGACGACCTTAACGATAAGGTTTTGGCACTTCTTTTATTTCGCATGCTTCCAAAACTGAAAGCTGTTGAAGTGTTCTCGTTTTTGAGTATCGAAAATCAACGTGAAATTATAAATGCAATAAGTGACTCGGAACTCCCGTATCTAATAGATAATACATTCTTTGATGATGTGATTGACATGATTGAAGAGATGCCGGCAGAGTTTGTCAATAGAGTATTAATAAATATAGCTCCCGAAAAACGAAAACTGGTGAATCAATTCCTCAATTATCCTGAAGACTCTGCTGGGAGCTTGATGACAATTGAGTATGTGCGACTAACAGAAGATATGACTGTGGGACAAGCATTGTTTCATGTACGTGAAACAGGATTGAAAAAAGAAACAGTTTATACATGTTACATTACCAACATGCATGAAAAACTAATAGGAATAGTTTCACTGCGTGCATTGGTAACCGAAGATCCAGCACTAAAGATTACGGATATAATGGAGAAGGACATCATTGTGGTGAACACAAACGATGACCAAGAATTGGTGGCTGATATGTTTAAGAGATATGACCTATTGGCTATGCCTGTAGTGGACAATCTGGGAAGACTGACGGGGATAATTACTGTTGACGACATACTCGATGTTATAGAGCAGGAAGCTACTGAAGACTTCCAGATAATGGCAGCCATGACACCTTCTGAAACCGAGTACTTAGACACAAGTATATTTAATTTAGCAAAACACAGAATTATATGGTTATTGGTGCTACTTGTTTCGGCCACTTTCACGGGCAATATCATGAAGAATTTTTCAAACACCCTTGAGTCCCTCATTCTTTTGGGGATGTTTATACCCATGCTTATGGATACTGGAGGAAATGCTGGTAGTCAGAGTTCAACGCTTATCATTCGTGGTTTGGCAACTGGAGACATTAAACTAACTGATGCCTTTAGAGTTTTGAAAAAAGAATTCTTAATTAGTCTTATTTGTGGTGTTGTGCTATCTGCTGTAAACTTTGCTCGGATTCTTATTTTTGAACCCACAGTTCCAGCTTTGGTAGCTCTCACAGTCTCTCTCACTCTCATTTCTACTGTTGTGATGGCAAAAGTAATTGGTGGATTGTTGCCAATAGCAGCAAAGAAATTGAAGTTAGACCCAGCCATCATGGCCGGACCGCTTATTACGACCATTGTAGATGCTATGAGTCTGATAATCTATTTCAATATTGCGCAAGCCATTCTACATATATAAACGAATTGCAATTTCAAATACGTATAAAAAACACCCATAGGATTATAAAACTTATGGGTGTTTTGTTTTGTATAGATTGACGGAGTGTAATAAATTTTGAGATAGTATTGCTACACTCGCTACTAACAACATAAAGTCTGCATTATTACATCACTCCTTTGTCACGGAGTTTAAGTTGCCATTTCCATGCAGACGCCATGGTATCCTCTATAGACGCTTCGGCCTTCCATCCTAATACATTGTTGGCTTTGTCAGGATTTGCCCATATCTTTTCGATATCACCTTCGCGACGTCCAACAATTTTATAATTAAGTTTTTCGTTAGCTACTTTTTCAAAAACATTGATAAGTTCTAAAACAGATACTCCATTACCAGTACCCAAATTGAATATTTCAACCTTTTCCTTCGATTTGTTTTTCAACATTCTCTCTACTGCTATAACATGGGCCTTAGCGAGATCAACTACATTAATGAAATCGCGTATGCATGTCCCATCAGGCGTGTCATAATCGTCACCAAAAACACTCAACTGTTTGCGCACCTTCATCCCCGTTTGGGTAATGTAAGGAACTAAATTTTGAGGTACACCAATCGGAAGTTCACCAATTTCTGCAGTTGGGTGTGCACCTATTGGATTGAAATAACGAAGAATAATGCTTTTGATGGGTACACCTGAATGAACGTAATCTTGAATAATTTCTTCATTAATTTGTTTTGTGTTTCCATAAGGAGATGCAGCAGGTTTTATTGGTGCATTCTCGTCAATTGGATTTTCATCTGGTTCGCCATAAACTGTGCAAGATGAAGAAAAAACAATGCCAGACACATCAAATTGAGGCATCAGCTCCAATAGATTGATAAGCGACACTAAATTGTTTTTGTAGTACATCAATGGTTTCTGCACTGACTCTCCAACAGCCTTGCTGGCCGCAAAATGAATGATACCATCGATATGTCTGTGCTTCTTGAATAATGCGGTTAATGCTGGTTGATCGTTGCAATCTATTTTTTCAAACTTAGGACGAATACCAGTAATTTTAGTAATCCCTTCTATTACATCTGCGTTTGAATTTGACAAATTGTCTACTATAACAACTTCATAGCCTGCATTTTGCAATTCTACAACTGTGTGTGAACCTATATATCCTGTTCCGCCTGTGACAAGTATTTTCTTCTTTACCATTACAATTATCTTTATATTGATTTAAATATTTCCTTATTACAAATATACATTTTATATATTTGATATCCTTGATATCCGCTGAAAAAAACAAAGGTAACGACACTCTAAAATTTTCATTTTTCAAACAATTGCCCAATAAAAAGAAAGGTCTTAAAAATATTTTTTATATTTGTATATATTTGATTGATATGCCTTATAATTTAAAAGTATTCTATAATAAAAAAGATTTACCCTTTTTAGAAAATGTGAGTTTCTTTCACAGTGCTGCTACTTTTGATTTATATCAAGATGTATCTTTCTACACACCTTTAATGATTGTTTGTTTCAAGAATGAAAAACCTTTAGCCTCTCTTTTTGCTCATATAATGAGAATAAACAAACTATTGGACACATCACTATTTAGAAGATGCTACGTTTCACAAAAGCCTGCTTATTATCAACCAGATTTACCCGAAGAGGAGTTATTTGCAAGATTATTGAATGCTCTAATGGAAGAGGTAAAATCAAAAGTCTTTTATGTGCAAGTACGTAATCTGGGCGATCCTATATTTGGATACAAAGCCTTTCGAGATAATCAATTTTTCTCTATTAGGTGGATAAATATAAAGAATTCATTACAACGTAAACGGAAAATTTGGCATCAACTCTCACGCTCAAGAAAAAACCAAGTAAATAAAGCTAAACGAAAAGGGGTGTTTATAGAAGAAGTAACAGACGAAAACAAACTTGCTGAAATCTATAAATTGATAGATAAAAATTTGAAGTGGAAGTTCTCTCATCGATTTCCTCCATATACTTATTTCTGCAACTTCTTTTACTCTTATATTCTTCAAGATAAAGGAAAGATTTTCATTGCAAAATATCAAGACAAAATAATTGGAGGCATTATTGTTGGTTTACATGAAAATAAGAACGCATATAGTCTTTATTACTGGGGCAAAACAAAAACTTATAAAAACCTCTACCCTACTATTTATACAATATGGCATGCACTGGATTATGCCGAAAAAAACGGATTCGAGTATTTCGACTTTATGGATGCTGGTTATCTTCACGAAAAAGCTGGAAAGCCAAGGTTTATTCTTCAGTTTGGGGGAAAACAACATGCTACTCGCAGGTGGTATAAATTTAATTGGAGTTGGATTAATTTTATCGCATCTAAATTTTATGACGAATAAAAAGAGGCACTAATGATTGCTTTTAAAATCTTGTATAAAGCTATTTCAAACTGCTCTATATGTCATTAATAGTTTATACTGCCATATACTTTTAATCACATCATAATCCACATTCTATTCACGTTGCTCCATACTCTATTCGCATTAAACCTCTTTTTATCGCTTTAAAAGTGTCAAAAATGAGAGCTTGTTAATAAACTAAGTTAATATAATTACATTTAAGGAGCATATAGTTGCACATGTCATCAGAGAGCACTATATTTGCATCGTGTTTTTCATGGTATTAGATTTAAGGTTAACAATGAAGATTGGTTGTCGTGAGACAACCAATCCTTTTTTATAGCTACACCAAAATATTTAGTACCTTCTACAAAATATTTCCCTATTTCATAGATTCTCATAACCGTAAGCAAAACTTGAATTTTAGTTTACTTATATTTCTCCCACAAATCAGCATAAATTATTTCTTTCGTTTGATCTATCAAAGACCGTAAATCTTTTTGCTCTAAGTTTACTGTAGGAATTGGTTTATGAATTACCATCTCTAACCTTCCAGGTTTAAGTTTCATACTATTGACTTTGAGTACATCAAACGGTCCATTGATGGTTATAGGTACAATGGGTAACCTCATATCCATAGCTACCCTATAAGCACCTCTTCTAAAAGGCAACAGCTTCCCATCTTTTGAACGCGCTCCTTCAGGAAACATCATCATTGACACACCTCCAACAATTTCTTTCTTTGCCTTAATTATGGTGTCTCTTCGTGAAGCGATACTTGTATTATCAACAAATACATGTCCGGCAATTTCTGAAGCTTTACCAACAAAAGGTATTTTGCGAAGACTTGCTTTTTGCACCCATTTGATATTTTGATTCAGGAATCCATAAACAAGAAATATATCAAATGCTCCTTGATGGTTAGCAATAAATACATATGATGTGTTTTTATCTAAGTTTTCGTGCCCTGTTGTTTTCACACTACAAAGAGAAAGCCAGCACGTTAATCTTGACCACCATTTTGGAGGATAGTAACCCCAGAACCTATTCCCAAATATTGGAGAAAAAATCATCATGATTGATGTAGTGAAAATAGTAATTACAATGAATATGGGTGTTAAGATGATCCATTGATATAGAAAAATAAGAATACGCTTCATACTATAAGTTAGTTTAAGATAAAATAATGCTCTCCACAAAATTACACTATTTAAAAAGATTAGACACATCAAACCAGTACGTTTTTTGCGTAAAAGATTTTTTTTCCGAATTTTACAAACATTTCTCGCAAATAATTTCTTTATGTGTTGATTTTTGTGTTTATTTGTGTTACGAAATCAAAATCATAATAATAAAATCAACACATGAAAGAATTTGCCAAATACATCGGAGTTATAGTCATGATTATCGGCGTAATAGTCTTAGCTATTCCATTTTTACAAGGAACCAATTCAAACACATCTTTGTTAGTTGGTTTATTGATAATTATAGAAGGTTTCTTAGGTCATATTTTTGTAAATAATTTAAAAAACACGAAGACTGGAAACATCATTTGGATGATTGTCCTTTTAGTTGTTCCCTATTTTATTTTCTTCTTTGCAAAAAAAGCAGCTTACGGTGACGAATTAGAAAGCTTAAATTAATTTGTAACAAAGCATTAATAAAAAAGCTTCGATTTTTAGAAATCGAAGCTTTTTTATTGGCATGTAATGCTGTAACTGTGTGTTATTCTTCTTCAATGTTATCTTATTGCTATCAAATGTTTTAAGGCCTTCTGTAAATCATCAGGAGTATCAATCCCGAAGGTTTCCTGATTGGTAATTCCTACTTTTACTCTAAATCCATTCTCTATCCATCTCAACTGTTCCAGAGATTCTGCTTTTTCGAGCATCCCAGCAGATAGCTGCGTAATGTCTTTTAAGACATCTGTGCGATAGCCATAAATGCCAATGTGCTTATAAAACAGATGCTGATTGAGCCATTCATCAGGAGCAACATCTCGCAGGTAGGGAATAACGGAGCGACTAAAATAGATAGCTTCTAATTTATTGTTTAGAACTACTTTGGGGGATGATGGATTGTGTAAAGCGTCTAACCCATCTTTCGGCTCGAATGGTTTTACAAGCGTAGCAAGCTCAACATCAGAATCGGTAAAACAGCTTTTAAGCAACTCGATTTGCTCAGGAAAGACAAAAGGCTCATCACCCTGTATGTTTAGCACCACATCAAACGGCTTATCTATTTTATTGTATGCCTCATTGCATCTATCAGTACCGCTCCTATGGGTAGTAGATGTCATTACTGCTTTCCCATTAAAGTGTTGCACTGAATCGAATATTCGTTCATCATCAGTTGCAACATACACATCGGCAACCGATTTTTTCACCTGTTCATACACCCTTTGTATCATAGGTTTTCCATTCATATCAGCCAATGGTTTACCTGGAAAGCGTGAGGATGCGTATCGGGCGGGAATAATAGCTACAAACTTCATATTTTTTTTAATTTCGGATAATCGTTATATTTTTCGTAAAGGTTAGGGCATTCAAATCTTGTTTACATATAATTGAGAACTACCATATTTCCGAACAATTATTTTGTCACCTTTGTCTATAAAGCCTTTATCTGCAACTGCATCATAGTATTCGTCCTCAATAATAACTTTGCCCGAAGGGCGTAAAACAGTTGCAGCAATTCCAGTTTTACCCACAAGGGTTACAGGAGCCATTGGCACCGAATAGAATCCTTCTTGATCGGCCAGCAGTGCAACTCTTTTAAGCCAACCACTCTTGCCTATTCTACTTGAGAGATATATGATAAGCCCTACTCCAAAGCCGAGACCTGCAATAAGTGTCAGAACAGCTTGATTAAATTTATAAACAGGTATATCATCAAAATTAAAACGAACATTGCCTATTAATGATAAAAACAAGCCTGTAACTACAAGAAATATTCCACTAATACCTGTGACACCAAACCCAGGTATGACAAATATCTCAAAAACAATCAAGATTAATCCCACTACAAAGACTAATATCTCCCAATTTTGAGCGTAACCCTGTAGATAGAGTGGTGTGAAATATAGAATGGCTGATGTTATAGCAATTGCTGTAGGAAAGCCTAAGCCAGGAGTTTTTAATTCGAAGTAAATACCGCCTATTATAATCATAATCAAAAATGCCTGAACGATTGGGTTGGAAAGGAAGCCTTTAATCTCATCGTAAAATGTAGAGTTGTAAACTTCCAATGTATATTCTTCCAATCCCAAATACTTGTGAGCTACCTCATCAATATTCTCGGCAACACCTTCGCAATATTTAAGGTCGATAGCCTGACTGGCAGTTAGGGTCAATACTTGTGTAGAATCAATTACTCCTACAATTGATATACGTTCATCTACCATTGCTTCGGCAATTTTAGGATCACGCTTCCAACTTGTTATCGTATCACGACCTATTATAAGCGTATCTTTACCCTGCGACTCTGCAGTAGCTCGCATGATGCCTCGCATGTAAGATTGGTATTTGTCAGGCGCTTGCTCGCCATCGCCCGAAACTACTGTTGCAGCACCCATGTTTGCGCTCGAACGCATATATATGCTATCGCAAGCTATTGAAATGAGAGCACCTGCAGAGGCAGCATTGTTATCGATAAACGCAATGACAGGAATAGGAGAATTTAGTATTGCGGTCCGCATAGAGTCTGCCTCCATAACACCTCCTCCATAAGTATTGATGTGAAGTAATATATAATCAGCCTTTTTCTCTTTTGCATGGTGCAAGCCATTCTGAAGGTAAACCCAAGTAGTGCTGCCAATATTTTTCTTGATGTTGATTTTATAAATCAATGGTTTGCTATTCTGAGAGTAAGATATCACAGAAAAGAATATCAGAAATAAAGTAGAAATGAACTTGGTTGTTTTCATTATTGTTGACTTTTTAAAAATCCAAATACTTAGAAATTACTTTGTTGACAGACTAACTCTTCTGGTTCACCTTTTGTTTTTCTAAAACAAATAGTATGATGAAGTGCTCTTTGAATAATTTATGCACCTCTGTTTTATTTACTAAATTAAAATTTAGTTAGCGCACTATTCTTGATGAGATGATCTAAAACAAAGATACTTGTTTTTTAATTGAAAAGGGTTATACCTTTAAATTAAAAATTCTGATGTATATTTGCACAATAAGAAATCTACTATGCACAAAGTCTTACTAAGTATTGGCTCTAACACACAAGCTCGTTTCAATATAAAAAGAGCAAAATGCATTTTGCAAAAACAATTCCCCTCCATCCGCTTCACAGATGATATAGAAAGCGAACCTTATGGCAGTGGCTTCACAAACTTGTTCGTTAACACATTGGGCTATTTCGAATCTGATTTAAACAAAGATGAATTGATTGCTCATTTTAAAGACATTGAAAGAAATATGGGTAGAGAAATCGAAGATAAAGCTAAGGGGAAAGTGATAATAGATATCGATCTAATCAAATGGGACAACGAGGTTATAAAACCTGAGGATTTTGAGCGAAGCTATATGCGTGATTTATTAGAGTCTGTAAAAGATAAGGGCTTTTAATCTGATTCAAAAAAAGCAGCAGTTCTCTGGCAAATACTAAAAAACAGTTTTTAATTTAGGCGACTAACTTGTTTTACCCCTTTTACATCTCGTAGCTTCTTCATCAATACTTCCAAAATAGAAGTATTAGTAAGCGACACACTGATGGAACCTTGGAACAAACCATCATCAGAGTCTATGTTTATAGAACGTAGCTGCACACCATCTTCTTTTGAGATGATAGACATCAAATTGGACACAATGTGCAGGTGATCGTTTCCAATTACTCTTAACACAGTGGTGTAGCTTGACGATTGAGACTTTTGCCCCGTCCAGCGTGCAGTTAACACCCTATAGCCATATCTTGTGAAAAGATCATTTGCATTGGGACAATTCAATCTGTGAATTTTAATACCTTGTGTAGACACAAATCCAAATATTTTGTCTCCAAAAATAGGATTGCAGCATTTAGCTAATTTGTAATCTATACCTTTGAGATTTTGATCAATCACTAACTCATCTTGTATATGCGTGTCTTCTGATATTTCTGGCAGTTTAAATTTGTCTGCACTTGTGTCAAAAGAAGGGTCATATGTCTCCGTTTCTTTCTTCTCAAACTCAATGTATTTATCAATTAAATTATTTACATCTGTTTTTTCAGTTGCAATATCAATGTAGAAATCAGTAACAGTTTTATAACGAAGTTTCTTAATCAACTGCATTAAAATTATTTCGTTATATTCTATTTTTCTGTTTTTCATCCTTCTCATCAACATCTCTTTAGCAAAATCAACCTGCTTGCCAGCCTCTTCTTTTAGCAGTTGTCTTATTTTTGTTCGTGCTTTAGATGTTACTGCAAAGCTAAGCCAGTCTTGCTTGGGAGTTTGATTGGGTGAAGTATTTATCTCAATTTGCTCTCCACTTTTGAGTTGATATTTAATGGGAACATTCTTTCCATTCACTTTGCCCGACACACACGAAGAGCCTACTTTTGAATGTATTGAAAATGCAAAATCAAGTACAGTAGAGCCTTTGGGGAGTTTTTTTAAATCGCCTTTTGGTGTGAATACAAAAATCTCATCGTCATACAAGTTCAGTTTAAAATCCTCTAATTTACTTTCTTCATTGGTATCTCTATTCTCTAAAGATTCACGCAATGTAGATAGCCAGTCTTCAAACGAGGACTCTGTTTGCACTCCCTTATATTTCCAGTGAGCAGCAAGGCCTCGTTCTGCAATATCATTCATGCGTCTCGTTCTTATTTGCACTTCTACCCATTTAGACTCGGGTCCCATCACAGTTATGTGTAGTGATTCGTATCCATTTGTTTTAGGTATCGACAGCCAATCTTTCAAACGCTTTGGATTGGGTTGGTACATATCTGTTATCAAAGAATATACTTGCCAGCAGTCTGCTTTCTCATTTGCTAACTCGGAGTCCAATATAACACGAATTGCAAAAAGATCATAGACACTTTCAAATTCAATCTGCTGTTTCTTTAGTTTGTTGAGTATGGAATAAATAGATTTTGTACGCCCTTTAATTTCAAACTTTAATCCAGTTTTTTTCAACTTTTCTGTTACAGGATTAATAAACTCTTTGATGTATTCATCACGTGAGCGTTTTGTTTCATTTAGTTTGCGAGCCACATAGTTGTAGGCTTCTCTATCTGTGTACTTCAGCGATAAATCCTCTAATTCTGATTTTATATTATACAAACCAAGCCGATGCGCCAATGGAGCATATAGAAACAGGGTTTCAACACCAATGTCAAAGCGTTGTTTTTCGTCAATCTCCTTGGCATCTCTCATTTGTTGCAGTCGTACAACCAAAACAATAAATATGACCCTAATATCTTTGATAAAGGAAAGTATGAGCTTTACATAGTTGTCAGATTTATCATCCGATTTTTTACTTTCAAACTCGTGTACCTTCATCAACCCTTGAAGTATCACTTTAATTTCTGCGCCAAAGTGTTTTTCAATTTCATTAAGCGATACAGAACCAGATTCAACAGCATGTATTAATAAAATGGTGCAAACAGTAGGCTGCTTCAAGCCTATCTCTTCTACAGCTATCATAGCAGTTTTGAGGGATGAAAAAAGTCGGTGTGGATTGTCCTTTAAATTAAAGCTCTTATACTCTTGTCTAAGTATATCAGATAGTTTTCGAAGAGTTTTCGTGGACATAGCTTCTCGCAAAAAAAGATAGACTTTCTTATGTAAATCTGAAAAAACTGCTTTATTTTCAAGTGTTATATCTTTCATCTTATCTTTATACGAATTAAAACGAGTTTCTATATGACGTAAAATTACAAATTAATATATTCATATCTCGTTAAAATTTGGAAAGTATGATAGTTGAATCTTTTTAAATCAATAAAACAAACTAACTATTTTCAATGACAAAGTAATAAGCAATAATGTTTATATTTGCATCATCAGACAAGAATATAAAAAGATTTGAAATGAAAAAGTTGTTGATTTTACTTTGTTTTATTCCAGCTATTCTTTTAGCTAAAAGTCCTTTTAAAATCATGGATCTAAATGATAATTGGCAGTTCTCGCAAACTAACAAAGAGGAGTGGCATCCTGCAACAGTACCTGGCTCAGTGCAACGTGACTTAATAAAATTAAATATACTCCCTGACCCATACTATGGAACCAATGAAGAAAAAGTGCAATGGGTGGAAGATGAAAATTGGGATTTCAAGAAAAGCTTTAATATCTCAGCAAGTGATTTGGAATATGAGAGTGCTTTATTGAGCTTCGAGGGCTTGGACACGCACGCCGATGTTTTCTTAAATGGTTCAAAGTTATTTCATGCCGAAAACATGTTTGTGAAATATGAGAAATCGGTGAAAGAATTATTGCGTGAAGGTGAAAACAAGCTTTATATTCGATTCTTTTCTCCTATTGATTACTTAATGCCTGCGAGGTTAACAAATGGATTTGAATATCCTGTAGGTAATGATGCACGTGAAGAGAAAATGAGCATCTATTCTCGTAAAGCTCCCTATCATTTTGGATGGGACTGGGGCATGCGTTTGGTTCAAATGGGTATATGGCGTCCTGTTTCACTCACTTTTTACAACAGCTTGCGTATTGATGATTTCTTTGTTGAACAGGTATCTGTATCAGATAAGTTGGCGAAAATTGTGAACCATATAGAGGTTAAGAAACTTTCAGGCCCTTCGGATGCTAAACTTAGAATTGCCTATTCGATTGGAGACGAGACAATAGAAACACAAGAAACCAACCTATCACTTGAAGAAGGTGATAATAAAATATCTACTTCGTTAGAGTTGCAAAATCCCAAACTTTGGATGCCCAATGGATGGGGAGAGCAACACTTGTATACAGTAAGTGCTCAAATCCTTATTGACAATAAAGTGATTGCTGAAAAAACAGATCGCATTGGGTTGCGAAGCATCAGAGTTGTAAACGAAAGAGACAAAGACGGACAATCCTTTTATTTCGAAGTTAACGGAGAACCATTGTTTGCAAAGGGAGCCAACTACATTCCTGGTGAAATAATGAATACGCTGCAAGATGAAAACTACTATAAAAAGCTTTTCGAAAATATTACGGCTGCTAACATGAATATGATTCGTGTATGGGGAGGTGGTTTCTACGAAAACAAACAGTTTTATGATCTGGCTGATGAGAAAGGCATTTTGGTATGGCAAGACTTCATGTTTGGTTGTACCCCCTACCCTCACGATAAAGCATTCTTAAACAATGTGGAGCAGGAAGCAAGATACAATGTAAAACTATTGCGCAACCATCCTTCTATTGCTATTTGGTGTGGCAACAACGAAGTAGAAGAGTCTATTAAGTATTGGGGTTTTGATAAAATATACTCCAAAGAAATAATGGAAGGCTTTAGAGAGGGCTATGATAAAACCTTTAGAGAGCTACTTCCTGAAATTGTGATGGAGTTAGACCCGCATACTTTTTACCTGCATGGTTCGCCTGACACTGCAAATTGGGGTCGCAAGGAATCTCTTAATTATGGCGATGTACATTATTGGGGTGTATGGCATGGTCGACAGCCATTTGAAGTGCTTGATGTAAATGTTCCTCGATTTATGAGCGAGTTTGGTTTTCAATCTTTCCCTGAAATGAAAACCATTCGAACTTTTGCAGAACCAAAAGATTTTGATATTGAATCGGAAGTAATGAAGACCCATCAGAAAAGCGCCATTGGCAATGAAGCGATCAAAGAATACATGGATATGTATTACCAGACTCCTAATAGTTTTGAAGACTTTGTTTATGTTGGCTTGGTGATGCAAGGCGAAGGAATGAAATATGGACTTGAAGCTCACCGTAGAAACAGACCTTTCAATATGGGCACACTTTATTGGCAACTTAATGACAGTTGGCCTGTAGTGTCGTGGTCGGGTATCGATTACTATAACAATTGGAAGGCTTTGCATTATAAAGCGCGCGAGGTGTTTGCGCCCATTGCACTAAATGTGCATAACAATGAAGGTGAGCTTGATTTTTATATCATGTCGGACAAACTAACCAATTTAGATAATCTAAAGCTACACGTTTCTTTAATTGACTTCACAGGAAAAGTTTATAGTAACAATCAAATAGATGTGGTAGCTAAAGCAAATGCAAGTGAAAAGGTTTATTCGGTGTCAATATCAGATTTTGCTACTGCTTCTCAACAAGAAAACAGTGTCGTGTATGCAGTGCTTAAGGACAAAAGCAATAGAACAGTAGCTGAAAGCAAATACTACTTCTATTGGCCTAATAAATTGAATCTACCTAAAACAGATATTAAACATACCATTGCTTACAAAGATGGAGAATATACCATTACGATGTCAAGCAAAAATCTTGCAAAGAATGTTTTTGTGGAGACACCTATACAAGGTGCGAAGTTTAGCGACAACTTTTTTGATCTTCTTCCAGGTGAAAAGAGAGTAATCACTATTTCATCACCTGAATTAAAGAAATCAATTAAATCAGCTGTTTCTATCAAACATTTGAGAGAAACATATAAATAAAGGCTGTTTCTTGAGGAATAATTCTCTTTTTCATTACTTTTCCCCTCTTTCTGACGCCTCGGATTCAACAAAATAAAGTATTTCAAGCGATCCGAGGACTCGGAATCGATAAAAGAAAGTTTTTTAAGCAATCAGAGGAGATATTTAAGTCTAAAAAAGAGTGTTTTTTGACATTCTGGAATTGATACAAGTCTTTTAAATATAAAATTGGAGGTCTTAATAACAATGTGACCGCAAATAAAAATGCATCTTTTATTACTGTTGCGTTTTTTGATATAAGACTTTAAAGGGCACAAAAAAAGAGCTTCCATACATAGAAAGCTCTTTTTTAAAATGAAATATTTTATGAGATTATTTTCTTACTGAAAATTTATAAATACATCTGCTGTTATATTCCTCTCCTGGTTTTAAAGAAGTAGAGGGCCAATCAGGTTTGTTGGGAGCGTCAGGATACTTTTGAGTTTCAAGACATATAGCAGTCCTTTTATTATAAGGAACTCCTTTTTTTCCTATAAGAGATCCGTCCAAGAAGTTACCTGTATATACCTGCATTCCTGGTTCATTTGTATAAACGTCCAATACAATCCCTGTTTCTGGATAATAAACAGTTGCTGCCGACTGCGAAACATCTCCTCCATTATTCAATATCCAATTGTGATCATAGCCACCCCCATGTTTTAATTGATCGTATTCGTAATTATCAATACGTTCACCCACTAAAGTTGGGGTTCTAAAATCCATGTCTGTACCTTCAACACTCGAAATCTCTCCTGTAGTCATAACGGTAGAGTCAATTGGAGTAAAACTATCAGCACGAACTGTTAGTACGTGATTTAAAATAGTGTTCTCAGGATTTCCACTCAAATTAAAATAAGAGTGGTTGGTTAGGTTAACTACAGTTTCTTTGTCTGTAGTTGCATCATAATTGATATCAATGGCATTGTCATCGGTCAGTGTCATTGTTACTTTTGTGGTTAAGTTACCAGGAAATCCCTCTTCTCCATCTTTAGACAGATAGGTAAGTTCTAAAGTTTGATCATTAGTTTGAACCGCATCAAATACTTTTCCATCAAAGCCATTACCACCATGTAGTGTATGCCCATTATTATTCTTTGGTAAGTCATACTCTACACCATCTACTGTAAGTTTGCCATGTGCTATTCTATTGCCATAGCGTCCAATTGTAGCTCCCAAGTTATTTGGATTATTTATGTAATCGTCAACAGAATCAAAACCTAAAACTACATCCTGCATTGTTCCTTCTTTATCAGGAACCATAACGGATACAATTCTTCCACCATAATTTGTGATGCATACTTCCATGCCCGAAGCATTCTTTAAAACGAAAAGGTGGGTTTGTTTTCCATCAACTTCTGTTTCAAAATTGCTTTTTTTCAATCCAGATAGAGTTTCTGACTCTTCTTGTTGACTTGTATTTGTACAGGCCATCAAAACCGTAAGCCCTAAAATAAAACTAAAGATTTTTCTCATGTTTTTTTTGTTAAAGATGATATAATATATTTTATTCGAAATTTAAAGAGAAGTTGTAAGCTTAAAGCATGCTATTGAAATGAACTATATTAGTATTTCAATAACCAGGCATCATTATATTTTGGATTTTCTGATTTAAACTTCTTTAGAAAAGTTTGAGCCTCTTGTTTATCTGTAAATGAGGCAGAATAAACATCTAATCGTTCAAAACGACGAATAAATGAAGCGTTCTCAAATCCTTGTTTTTTTAAGTTTTGCAGTGTTTTCTCTGCAACATCTCTCACTTCGTAAACTCCAACAATGATGTAGTAATTTGAAAGTGATTTACTCTTTGATGTAACTGCCTTGATAGAGGGTGAAGGAGAATCAATCTTATTAGCTTCCTCACTTTTAGAAATTACTTTATTAGTATCAACTGTGACTGATTCTTTTTTAGCTGAAGCAACAAAATTGTTTTTATTAAAAATAAGTGACTTAGATACCATTTCAGCTTGTTGATGTTTTGGTTCAAAATTATTGTATGAAACAACAATGAAGAAAAACAATAAAGCAATAGCTACTGCACTTGATATGTATTGAATGAAAGGTTTTAATGGAATTGAATTATCTTTTTTGCTTTTAGTGGTAAATAAAGCCACTGGGTTTAATCTAACATTGGTTAAGCCATAATATTTGGGACGTATAAATAATTTATTTGGTGAAAAAACTACTCTATTGTTTTCCGTTTCTAAATTAAGTCCTTTAAATGTACCCAAATTAGTCCAAATAACTTGTTCACCTTTTTTCAACTTCTCTTTCAGCTCATTGCAAGCTGAATCTATTATTTTGATAGCATTTTCGAATGAAATTGTTTTGGTTTTCATTAAAGATTCTGCCAACAATCCATCATTATAGGTTAACTTATTATTAAAAACCAATTCGCATCTTGGAGCATCAACGCCCCACAAACCATTACGTTCGACCTCTGAAATATTCACAACAAAGCCACCCAAACCTGGAACAATAACACAGTCGTTTGTGTGTAAAAGAAACTCAATATGTAATGCTATTTCATCCATACAGCAAAGTTAAAAATTATCAAGCAAAAAAGAAATATCTATCGCACATTTTAATCAATATTATTTGGATATTTTATTAGGGTTCTTTTTAGCAAAATCGCCCCAGTTTTTATACTTAGTTGTGTCGGAGCCTATACCTGATTGATAGAAATGACACAATGCAGCCGCAAGACCATCAGAGGCATCAAGTTGAGAAAGCATATTTTCATCGGGTATTTTCAATATCTTTTGCAACATAAATGCAACTTGTTCTTTTGCAGCTCTGCCATTTCCTGTGATAGCCATCTTAATTTTTAATGGGGCATATTCGCAAATTGGTATATCACGCGAAATTGCAGCAGCCATAGCCACACCTTGCGCCCTTCCGAGCTTAAGCATACTTTGAACATTCTTGCCATAAAAAGGAGCTTCAATTGCTAACTCGTCTGGCAGATACTCTTCGATGAGAGAAATAGTTCGTTCATATATTCGAGCCAAACGTATATAATGATTCTCAAATTTATTTAGCTGCAATACTCCCATCGCTTCCATTTGTGGTTGGTTGTTTATTACTTTCAAAATCCCATAACCCATTATTTGAGTGCCAGGGTCAATTCCCATTATGATACGCTCTTTTTGCATTTACAGTTCTATTTCTTCCAGCAAAGTAGAGAAACCGGCAATTTTTTCAACAAATTTTTTCAACAACTCTTCGTTTAAGATTCTACCTTTAGTTTGATCCCAGTTTTCTAATTCGTCCAAAGTATTGAATGATAACTGCACAGCATATGAGTGACCTTCTTCTATTTGATTTGAATGTACTCTAAAAAAACGAATGTTGAGTAGTTGGTTGTCATTTTTTGCTTTATCAATATATGTTTGCTTCATATATTCTAAAAAACTAAGGTGTATGTCTTCATCCACATGGAATGTTGTATTTAGAGAAATCATAGTTAGATGGAGCTTTAAATAATTATTTGGATTAAGTGATTGCAAATATAAACAAATATTCTATCTTTGCCCAAGATTAATAAAGTATGGGGGATTAGCTCATTTGGCTAGAGCGTTTGACTGGCAGTCAAAAGGTAATCGGTTCGACTCCGATATTCTCCACCAAATAAAAAGCACTATAGAAGTCACAATCTAAAGTGCTTTTTTGTGCCATATTGTTATGCATAAAACAAACCATAACAGTTCTGTGATGAACGTTGATTCATCGTCTTAAAAACAGGTTATATATATATTTTCTACCTTTGCACTTTAAATTCGTAAATAACTATATTCAATAATGATAACAGTAAGCAATCTGGACGTACAGTTCGGCAAAAGAGTACTTTTTCAAGATGTAAACATACAATTCAACCACGGCAATTGCTATGGTATAATCGGCGCTAACGGAGCGGGAAAGACGACTTTCCTTCGCATTTTAAGCAAACAAATAGATCCAACAAGAGGTTCAGTCACACTTGGATCTGGTGAACGTCTTTCTATTCTTAGTCAAGATCACTTTGCATTTGATGAGCACACTGTGCTTGACACCGTACTGATGGGACACTCCATCTTATGGGAAATAATGAGTGAGAAAAATGCACTCTACGAGAAACCTGATTTCAGTGATGAAGACGGAATTCGTGTTTCGGAGCTTGAAGGGCGTTTTGCAGAAATGGAGGGATGGAATGCAGAGAGCGATGCTGCAAGTTTGTTAAGCGGACTTGGTGTAAACGAAGACCTACATTACAGCTTGATGAAAGATTTGAGTGGTAAACAAAAAGTTCGTGTTTTATTGGCAAGAGCTCTATTTGGCAAACCAGACAACTTGTTACTGGATGAGCCAACCAACGACCTCGATCTTGAAACCGTAAGTTGGTTGGTAGATTATCTATCTAACTTTGAGCAAACAGTTTTGATTGTTAGTCACGATCGTCACTTTCTTGACTCAGTCTGCACACATACTGTAGATATAGATTTCGGCAAATTACAATTATTTTCTGGCAATTATAGTTTTTGGTATGAATCAAGCCAATTAGCATTGCGTCAGAATCTACAACAAAATAAGAAAGCAGAAGAAAAGAAGAAAGAGCTGGAAGAATTTATTCGTCGTTTTAGCGCCAATGTTTCCAAATCGAAACAAACAACCAGTCGCAAAAAGATGATTGCAAAATTGAATATCGAAGAGATACAACCTTCATCACGTCGCTATCCAGGTATTATACTTACCCCAGGCAGGAGTCCAGGTAATCAGATTCTCGAAATTAAAGGACTTACAAAGAGTATAGAAGGAGAGGTTTTGTTTAAAGATTTCAACCTCAATGTTGAAAAAGACGACAAGATAGTATTTCTCAGCAGAGATCCACGTGCCATGACTGCTTTATTCCAAATTATCAATGGTGAAGAAAAAGCAGATGCTGGCACTTATCAATGGGGGCAGACAATCACTACAGCCTATCTACCACTTGATAATGCTCATTTTTTCAACTCAGACTATAACTTGATAGATTGGTTAAGTCAATTTTCGGAGGATACCAACGAGATTTATCTGAAAGGCTTCCTTGGTCGCATGCTTTTCTCTAATGATGAGTTATTGAAAAAAGTAAGTGTCTTGTCAGGAGGTGAAATGATGCGTTGTATGATTTCAAGGATGATGTTGAAAGACCCCAACACATTAATTTTGGATACACCAACGAATCACCTTGACTTAGAATCAATTCAAGCATTCAACAATTCATTGAAGACTTTTAAAGGAAATGTTTTATTCTCAAGTCACGACCACGAGTTTATTCAAACTGTAGCCAACCGAATAATAGAACTAACTCCAAACGGAATAATTGATAAGATGATGGATTATGATGATTATATAACAGATCCTACGGTAGCAGAGCTAAAAGAAAAGTTATACAAATAGAATGCGTTTTCAATTTTGTTGTTTAAATACAAATTAAGGGTTTAAATAAAAGAAAAGTCATTGAGTATAAATAAATAAAGCAGCTAACCAACTCTTTATAATAAANNTATCGGGACGCTCTAACCAACTGTCGTCACAATCAATCTGTACTTGCAATTAGATACTCAATGTATTTCCTACTCTTCTTTAGCTTTATCTCTCTTTCTCGCTTTAATGCATCAGAATTATTTTGGAAGCTTTCATAATAGACCAACTTCCAAGGACGACCTGATTTGGTGGAGAAAGTTGCGCCAGCATTATGTCTGTCAAGTCGCACTTCAATATTTTGGCAACTACCAATATAAAACTTACCACTTTTTTTGCTTTGTAGAATATATGTGTAGTACATCGAAGAAAGGGTTTAAACTAAAAGGGATTCAAGCATATGCTTAAATCCCTCTTGAATTCCATTAAGTAGCGAGACCGGGGCATGATCCCAGTACCTTCCCGATGATATATCGGGACGCTCTAACCAACTCTTTATAATAAACTTTTGTTAGTCTTAAAAAGACTCTGATTGTGTAGCGAGACCGGGGCATGATCCCGGGACCTCATGATTATGAATCATGCGCTCTAACCAACTGAGCTATCTCGCCAAAAACAATTGAACCTGGTTGCATTCTGTTTACTCCCCAAATTCGCGGTGCAAAAATAGCACAAGTTTTTAAATAAACCAACTCAAAACTCCGTAAATTTATAAAATCAATAAAAGATTGTTTTTACCATCAGCTTTCTACCATTAAGAAATGATGGAGAAAGTCAACAATAACTCGATTAATTTGTTTGAATACCATTAAGATGAATTGAAAAGACCAAATAATAAGAAGTAGAAATAAATAAACAACACAATATACACTAACAACAATGGAACATACAATTGAATTTAAAATAAACGATAAAAATCGTGGTAGTTTTTACATAATGGACGAAGGGAGCCAAATTGCAGAGTTGGACTTCGAAGTAAATGATAATGTGATGAATGCCTATCACACTGGAGTGCGCAAGGAACTGGAAGGACAAGGGATTGCTGCAAAACTATTTGACAAACTTGTAGCTTATGCACGTGAGAGGAATTACAAGATAATTCCATCTTGTTCATATATATCTGTAAAGTTTAGACGTCGCCCCGACGAATTTGCAGATGTTTGGCAACGAATGGATGATGAGCCAACGGGTGCGGCTTGTGGAATTCCTGGGAAATAAGTAATTATTTGTTACAACTTACACGCTAAGGGGGTAATCAAAAGGCGTAAAATATTCATAATTCATCTGTAAGCTCAGCGACTGATGTCGTTGAGCTTTGTTTTTTATCTAATCGGACATCTGCAACATCACTTCAGAAACAAAATAGATATCTCCGCTTGTATGCGAAGCATGGTTAAGATCATAATTGATACCCTGGGTTATTAACAATGCTTGCTCAGATTAAAAATTTATACTTTTGGTAAATCAATTCGTAGGTCAATACAGTATTGATGTGTGATTCAACCATTGTTTTAACAGTCAATTAAATATTGACCCCCGATTCAAGAATTAAATTGCGGGTCAATTCTTAATTTACCTCTGATTCAATAATCGTATTGTAGGTCAATTGTTAATTGACCCTTGATTCAACGGTCGAATTAAGGCTCAACTATAAATTGACCCTTGATTTGACAGTTGAATCATACCACAATACTAAATAGAGGTCTAATTTAATTTGTTTTCAATATATAATAATTACCCGAAGGTCTTTTGTGTAGAGATTTATAGATGAAACATTCGTCGGAATGACTATTATCAAAAGTTTTATATATCAAATACTTTTCGGAATAGCTTACTAACATACACATTATCATCAAAATATGAAAGCCGAGACTTAGATGACAGATAAAATGTATTTAAATTGTTTTGGAAATGCTTCCGCATTCAGTTATATTACGTATATTTGTGTTAATATGCCATCTCGGCAAGTATTTACACTCAAAACAAAGAGAGATATGCGTAAAGTAAACATAGTTCATGTAAGAAAAATTGCTTTTACTAAGATGCGGAAGTTAGACGTTTATAATTTATATTTTAGTACATGACAAAAATT
>DEZB01000052.1 GCA_002364735.1 Bacteroidales bacterium UBA3143 | reverse complement strand
ATGACCAAACTAACCGAAAACAGTACTTTCCCCTCGTTTGCAACGAGGGGGGAGTAAAAATGCAAAAAAAAATCCATAAAAAGTAAGCCTTTCTAAAACAGATAAACATGCTTAAATATACGTTTATGTAAAAATAGTGTGTTTTGAAAGTATTTATTATTACAACTATGCTTAAAGAGATAGAAATAACACAACTGCGAAAATCTATTATATATAATAACTAACTTTAAATAATAATTTAGCTTACAGTTTGTGTAAGCTAAATTATTTAATGCCTTTGTAGTGGAAATAATATTTAGCAATAAAAAACTCAGAAAGATAGCCAACGACGACCGTAAAATGCTGAAAGAATTAGGCGCAACAAGGGCTAAGCTCTTTAAAAGACGATTGAACCAATTGAGTGCAGCAGAAACATTGGAAGATGTGAGAGCTTTACCAGAAAACTATCACGAACTTACAGAAAATAGAAAAGAGCAATGGGCTTGCGATTTAGATCAGTCCTACCGTTTGGTTTTCACTCCACAAGAAAGGCTAATACCAACAAATAAAGATGGTGGATACTGTTGGCTTGAGATTTCAGGAATTGAAATAATTGAAATTATTAACCATTCGTAATTAATAATTCATAATTCCCTACCCCTCATTCCCCCAAAGAATATTATTTTTACACCCATAAAATTTACATACTAACACATAATATATTGATATGATTAAGCACATAGTATTATTTAAGTTACAAGCATTTGCAGAAGGAAACTCGAAGCATGAGAATGCGCTTTACATAAAAAATAAATTGGAGGAGTTGCAAAGTGTAATTCCCGAACTTCAAAGCATTGAGGTAGTGATAAATATGCCCGAAGTGTCCGCCGACAATTATGACTTGATGCTGATTGCTGAATTTAAGAACCTTGCAGATTTCAAAGTATATGCCAATCATCCTGTCCATCAAGAGGTGGTGGAGTTTATAGCTAAGATGAAAACAGAGCGTGCAGCAATAGATTTTGAGGTGTAGTTAACCAGTTGGGGTGGCTGCTCACAACCTCGAGGCGTTAAAACGGTTTAATGTCATTTTTAGCGTCTCCCAATTATATGAAAAATAGTGCTATTAGGAGCTGTTTCTATTGTGGGAGTCGCTAATTTTTCGTATATTTGTATGTTCGTTTAATGAGCAGAATTAATTTTATAAAAATCTTATTTTCAATAAGATATAATCTAAATAAAACATGACAAAAGAAGAAAAAAGCTTAGCGAGTAACGGCTATTCGGCGTCTAACATTCAGGTGTTGGAAGGCTTGGAGGCAGTGAGAAAGCGTCCTTCAATGTATATTGGAGACACAAGTGAGAGGGGACTTCACCATCTTGTGAATGAGGTGATAGACAACTCTATTGATGAGGCGCTTGCTGGCTATTGTTCGGAGATTAATCTATACATCAACGAGGATAACTCTATAACGGTGAAAGACGACGGTAGGGGTATTCCAGTAGACTTTCATGAGAAAGAGCAGAAGTCGGCATTGGAGGTGGTGATGACTGTCTTGCATGCTGGTGGAAAGTTTGATAAGGGTACTTACAAGGTTTCAGGCGGTTTGCACGGTGTTGGTGTTTCGTGTGTTAACGCACTATCGATTTATTTGAAAGCCGAAGTACATCGTGATGGAGGTATATATGAGCAAGAATATTCTAAAGGTGCTCCCCTTGAACCAGTTAAAAAGGTAGGAGAAACAAATGAATCGGGTACAATTATAACTTTTAAACCCGACGACACTATATTTTCCGTTTTGGAATACCGTTACGATTTATTAGCTACTCGTTTGCGTGAACTTGCTTTCTTAAATGCTGGTATAACGCTTATAATTACTGATAAAAGAGTGGTGAAGGAAGATGGATCGTTTAAAACAGATACTTTTTATTCTGAAAGAGGACTTGAGGAGTTTGTAAAGTACATTGATAGATCAAAAGAGGCCCTTATTCACGATGCTATACATATTGTAACGGAGAAAAATGGTATTCCTGTAGAAATTGCCCTTACATACAATACTTCGTTCAACGAAAATGTATTTACTTATGTAAACAATATAAACACCATTGAGGGAGGTACACACTTAACTGGTTTCAGAAGAGGTTTGTCGCGCACACTTAAGAAATATGCAGACGACTCTAAGATGCTTGAGCGTTTGAAAATTGAGGTGAGTGGTGACGACTTTAGAGAGGGCCTTACGGCTGTGCTTTCGGTGAAGGTGCAAGAGCCACAATTTGAAGGTCAAACAAAAACCAAATTGGGTAACTCTGAGGTGATGGGAGCTGTGGACCAGGCAACTGGTGAGGCGCTTGGAAATTACTTGGAGGAGAATCCAAAGGAAGCAAAAATAATTGTTGATAAAGTGATTCTTGCTGCTACGGCACGTCATGCTGCTCGTAAAGCGCGCGAAATGATTCAACGAAAGTCGCCTTTGACGGGTGGTGGTTTGCCAGGTAAATTGGCTGACTGTTCGGACAAGAATCCAGAGAATTGCGAAGTGTTTATTGTCGAAGGGGACTCGGCTGGTGGAACAGCAAAACAGGGACGCGACCGTTTCTTTCAAGCCATTCTTCCACTACGTGGTAAGATATTGAATGTGGAGAAAGCCATGTCGCACAAAATATTAGAGAACGAAGAAATTCGTAATATATACACCGCTTTGGGCGTTACCATTGGTACGGATGATGACACTAAGGAATTGAATGTTGGTAAGCTGCGCTATCATAAAGTAATAATTATGACTGACGCCGATGTGGATGGTAGCCACATTGCAACCTTATTGCTTACTTTCTTTTTCCGTCACATGCGTCCGCTCATCGAAAAGGGATATGTGTACGTTGCAACTCCTCCTTTGTATCTTTGCAAAAAGGGAAAGCATGAAGCGTATTGCTGGAATGATGCACAACGTCAGGCTTTTATATTAAAATATGCCGATGGCAATGAAAATGCTGTGCATACGCAGAGGTATAAAGGTTTGGGAGAGATGAATGCAGAACAATTGTGGTCAACTACTATGTGTCCTGATAACAGAACGTTGCGTCAAGTGACAATAGAAAATGCTGCCGATGCTGACATGATTTTCTCTATGCTAATGGGAGAAGAGGTGGCTCCAAGACGCGAGTTTATTGAGGAAAATGCTACTTATGCTAATATTGATGTTTAACTAATTACCAGCACCCTGTAAAAAAGTCCTACTCGTAGGAGAGGGGCGTTTAGGTGCAAAAAGTAAGACATTAAACCATTTTGAAAGTGAACACACCAATGAAAATGAGGGTAAATAAAAATTACTTCTCATTTTCTTGTTTATAAAAACTATCACATGATACGTCCACCTTTTTTGAAGCTAAATGATAAGGTTGTAATTGTTTCACCAGCTGGGAAAATATTGCCCGAGCTGGTGTATAAAACAGTAGTCATCCTTGAAGGATGGGGCTTGAAAGTGCACGTAGCGGGTAATGCTTTAAGGGAGTCGGGTAGTTATAGTGGCTTTGTAGAGCAACGTCTTATAGATTTGCAAACTGCCATGGATGATGCTGATGTGAAGCTAATATTCTGTTCACGGGGTGGCTATGGTGCTATTCATTTGATAGAACAACTTAACTTTGATAAAATACTGAAGCATCCGAAATGGATGATTGGTTTTAGTGACATATCGGCACTTCACGCCACTTTTCAGACGCATGGGCTAATGTCTATTCACGGACCAATGACCAAGCATTTTGCTGATGAAGGAGAGTCTGATCTATCTGTTCTATATACCAAAATGGCGCTTAGTGGGAAACCTCTTAAATATACTATTCCTTTAACATCTTCCTATTTAAATAGAGAAGGCACAGCTACAGGAACTCTTTTTGGTGGTAATCTTTCTGTTTTTACAAGTTTGATGGGTTCAAAGTATTTTAAGGTGCCACGTAATGGTATTTTGTTTTTAGAAGATGTTGCCGAAAAACCTTATAGAGTGGATAGGATGATGCATCAACTAAAAATAGCAGGTGTTTTCAATAAAATAAAAGGCCTCATCATTGGACAATTTACAGAATACGAAGAAGATAACAATATGTATGCAAGTCTTCATACTTCGATGCTTTCAACGGTCAAAGAGTTTACTTTTCCTGTTTGTTTTGATTTTCCTGTGGGTCACACCAAAACAAATCTACCCATGATTATGGGAGGAAATGGCACGCTGACTGTAGGTAAAGAATCAATTATTTTAAAACAACGTTATTGATTATGACCATATCTTTAGAGCTTATATTACTTATCTCCTCCATACTCTTTTTTATAAGCATGGTGGTTGGAAAAGCGGGACACAAGTTTGGCATTCCAGTGCTTTTGCTTTTCTTGGGAGTGGGGATGTTGTTTGGTCAAGATGGTTTCGGACTTGAGTTTCATAATATCCAAACAGCACAAATCATTGGTACTGTTGCTTTAAGTATTATCCTCTTTTCGGGAGGATTAGATACTAAGTTTTTAGAAATCAGACCCATCATTATTCCCGGGGTTGTGTTAGCAACGGGGGGTGTTGTGCTTACTGCTCTTTTCACGGGAGTGTTTGTTTGGGTCTTATCAAGTGCACTTATTCCATCATTAGGCATTGGTCTTCTAACAGCTTTTTTGTTAGCTGCCACAACTTCTTCTACGGACTCGGCTTCGGTTTTTGGCATACTTCGTTCGCGTGGCACAGTGTTGAAAAACAACTTGCGCCCCCTGCTCGAGCTTGAGAGTGGAAGCAACGACCCAATGGCATACATGTTGACCATTACTCTTATAACCATTATCGGGGCGGGAGGAGTCAACTTTTGGCAAGTGTCGTTAATGGTGATAATCCAACTTATTGTGGGCGCATTGGCAGGATATTACCTTGGCAAACTATCTGTTTTTCTGATTAATAGAATACGACTCGATAATGGCTCTCTATATCCTATACTGCTTTTCACGTTTGGAATGTTTATTTTCTCGCTCACTTATTTCCTAAAAGGAAATGGGTACTTAGCAATTTACATCGCTGGTCTTGTTATTGGTAATTCCAAATTTGTGCACAAACGTACTTCAATGCGCTTTATGGATGGTTTGGCTTGGATGAGTCAGATACTTCTTTTCTTAACGCTTGGTCTGCTGGTAAATCCGCATGAATTATTGAGTACAAATGTTTTGATTCCTGGTTTAATCATCTCCTTCTTTATCATAATTGTGGCACGTCCTTTGACAGTCTATTTGTGTTTAATTCCTTTCAAAAAGATATCAAACAGAGATAAAGCTTTTATATCCTGGGTTGGATTACGTGGAGCAGTGCCTATAATTTTTGCTATTCTTACATTAGCTGCTGGTGTGCCTCACGCTCGCTGGATATTCAACATTGTGTTCATTATCACTCTGGTATCCTTAATTGTGCAAGGCACATTTCTAAATTTTGTTGGTTCATGGTTAAAGCTTTCGCATCAGCCAGTTAGCTATAGAAGCTTAGAAGACTTTGATGTGGAGTTTTCAGAAGATATTAAATCTGCTATGACAGAGATAGTTATAACCGAAGATGCAATACTGCACGGAAAGAACCTTATGGAGATGCCCTTGCCCGATAAAACACTGGCCGTTATGGTTAAGCGAGGTGAACGTTATTTTGTGCCAACTGGTCAAACAGAACTATTTGTAGGAGACAAATTACTTGTTATTTCGGATGATGAACAAGCTCTGAAAGATACTTACAGAAGTATGGGCATCTCAGAATTTTCTTACCACAAAAATAATTAAAACAACTATGAACTTATTTAATAAATTATTCTTGTCATTTCTGTTTGTTGCAACTGTTGTTTTGTTGGCATCGTGTAATTCTTGCAAATCAAATAAAATGAGTAAACCCGAATCAATCAGCACTGTAGCAACTTACGAAAGGGTTTCTCCAGATTTTGACGCCGATAGTGCTTTCTCATTTGTGAAAAAACAAGTCGATTTTGGACCGCGAGTCCCCAATAGTGCTGCTCATGAAGCTTGTGGTGACTATTTAGTGTCTCAGTTAAATGAATTTGGCGCTGAGGTGATAGAGCAAAAAGCTATTCTAAAAACTTACGATGGCATATCTCTTAATGCTCGCAATATTATTGGCGTGTATAATCCTGACCAAAAAAAGAGGATCTTGCTCTTTGCTCATTGGGATTCGCGTCCTTTTGCCGATCAAGAACGGGATAAGTCTCTAAGAACGCAACCCATACTCGGTGCAAATGATGGTGCAAGTGGGGTGGGCGTGTTGCTTGAAATAGCAAGACAATTGAAACAAACGCCTGTAGATTTTGGTGTTGACATCATTTTCTTTGATGCAGAAGATTGGGGACAACCAAGTTTCGATAGCAGGCAAGTAGCGGGCGATTGGTGGTGTTTGGGTGCACAGCATTGGGCTAAAAATCCACATACTCCTCATTATCATGCCAAATTTGGTATTCTGCTTGATATGGTGGGTGCCTCTAATGCAACTTTTTATAAAGAAGGCTACTCTGTGCAATACGCCTCCAATATTATAGAAAAGATTTGGCAACTTGCCTCTCGGTTAGGTTATGGCGATTATTTTATCAATAAAAAGGGTGGTTATATTACCGATGATCATGTTATCGTTAATCAAATGCACCGAGCACCCAGTGTAAACATTATTCACACATCGGAGGAGACTCCTCATGGTTTTGGCGATTTTTGGCATACACACAATGATGATATGAGTGTGATAAACAAATCGACGCTCAAAGTAGTTGGCCAAACAGTGATGGAAGTGATATATACAGAGAAGTAATAGTAATGATTGAGTCATCTCTGTAACTCTGCATTTCTGATAATTAGTCTTTTACGTCCTCTATTTTTAAAGAAAGAAGTCTTTTTTCAGCACGCAGCAAAATCCCCTCGGAGGGGATTTAGGGGTAGAGCACAAGAAAAAATAGAAATTATTGATTAAAAACAAATAGAAATAAATATAATGCAAACAATAGATCAAGTACAAGAAGAAATAGTTGAAGAATTTGCCGTTTTTGACGATTGGATGGATAAGTATGCCCTCATTATTGAGGAAGGTAATAACCTTGAAAAGTTAGACGAAGCCTCCAAAACGCCCAACAATATTATCGAAGGATGTCAAAGTCGTGTATGGTTGCAAACGGATTATGAAGATGGCAAATTATATTTTCGTGCCGAAAGCGATGCTGTGATAGTTAAAGGATTGTTGGCATTGGTGTTGCGGGTTTTTTCTGGACGCACTCCTGATGAAATCAATGGTGCCAAGTTGTTTTTCTTAGAAGATATAGGACTTACTGAGCATCTTTCTCCAACGCGCTCCAATGGATTGCTTGCCGTTATAAAGCAGATTAGGTTTTATGCCATAGCTTACAAAGCGAAGGAAGATCAAGAGAAATAAGAAAACATTCGTGGTCTATAGTCTGTTTTATTTATTTAAATGAGGAATGCACTATTTGCATTTTTCTATCACATAATAATAGACGTTTATGCCTGAAGGTCCTTCCATTGTTATATTAAAGGAGTCTCTTATTCAATTTAAGGGTAAACAACTCATCGGCGTTTCTGGCAATAGCAAAATAGATCAAAGTAGATTGGCTGATAAATATGTACTGGATTTTAAGAGTTGGGGGAAGCATCTCTTGATTTGTTTTGATGATTTCACCGTCAAAATTCATTTGCTGATGTTTGGTTCCTACACTGTAAACTCTGAGAAAGATCGTGCTGCCCGCTTGGCATTAACCTTCTCAAATGGTTATGTTAATTTCTACTCGTGTTCTGTGACCTTATTAGAAGGATATGTAGACGATTTATATGATTTCACATCAGATGTTATGAATGACAACTGGGATGAGGTAAAGGCACTTGAGAAGTTAAAGGAAATACCTGATGCTTTGGTGTGTGATGCTCTTTTGGAGCAAGACATTTTTGCAGGTGTAGGGAATATTATCAAAAATGAAACATTGTTTCGTGTAAGAATCCACCCAGAGTCTCATGTTGGTAATATACCTAATACTCATCTACAAGGCTTAATTACGGAAGCTCGCAATTATAGTTTTGATTTTTTGAACTGGAGAAAAGAGTTTGTGCTCAAAAAACATTACTTGATCTACAATCAAAAGGTTTGTAAAATATGCAATTCCAAAATTGTTAGGAAAAACACAGGAGTTAAAAATCGTCGTAGCTTCTTCTGCGAAAATTGTCAAACGAAGTATTAGCAATTGCTGATTATTTTTATACCTCACTTTATTTTGCAGGTCGCCAACGTCTAAGTAGAGTAGACGATTTTGGAAAAACACCCCTCGATCTGGTTCTTACATCTTCTATCACATAAAATGCCTCTTTATCGAAAGATAAAATGATGCTTGATACGTTTTTTAGTTGTTTTCGATCAAATATTGTTTCAACAATATCAACTTCGTCTACCGAACCAGTTCCGTGCGTCATAGTTGCTCCAAAACCTTTTAAGCTTAAAAGATTTACTAATTTAATTCCCGACTTGTTGGTATACACCCTACATAAGATTATTCCGAATGCAATACGCTTCTCTATTAGTATACCCACATAATTGCCCGCTGCATAACCCCCAGCATAAGAGAGGTAGGTTATCATATTATCTGCTCTCGTGAGAATTTGAGAGATAATCACTACCCAAATAAACACTTCAAAAAAACCAATTAATGGAGCTTTTAATTTTTCTCCTTTCGAAACAAAGATTATTCTCAATGTCCCCAGCGTAACATCTACAATTCTGCCAAAGAAAATAATGAATGGGAGTAAGAAGGGATATACGTCTAAAAAGTCAAACATGCTTATTTATATTTAATTTGTGAGTTGTTCGAGGTAGCTTATAAAATCATTAATGTCTTTTTGAGTTGTGTCCCAAGAGCAGACCAATCTCATTTCGTTGCGCGATTCATCCCAATCATAGAAAAAATAGTGCTTGCGAAGTTCATCAGTAATCTCTTTGGGTAAGATGAAGAAGATTGCATTCGACTCTACTTTTTGTGTTATTTCAATGCCTTTTATTTCTCTCATTGCAGTGGCTAACTGTTGTGCAGCCGCATTTGACTTCTGTGCATTCTCCAACCAAATGTTTTCATTTAAGTAGGGAATGAATTGAGCCGAAAGATAGCGCATTTTTGAATAGAGTTGGCATGTTTGTTTGCGATAATACATTAAATTCTTTTCTAATTCAGGTCGCAAAGCAATTAAAGCCTCACCCATCATCAATCCATTCTTTGTACCTCCCAGGGTGAAAATGTCTACTCCACAATCGATTGTCATCTCCTTTAATGTAACTTTTAGCGTGTCGCAAGCATTCGATAAGCGGGTGCCATCAACAAATAGATACATATTATGTTTATGAGCCAATGTAGCCAATTCTTTCACCTCTTGGGGTGTATATGCAGTGCCCAATTCGGTGGTTTGAGATATAGCAATTACTTTTGGTTGTGAATGATGCTCAAAACCAAAACCGTGCAATAGGGGAGATACCAGTTCGGGAGTTAGCTTTCCATCTGGTGTTTCAACTTCTTTCAATGGGCAACCTGTAAATTTGGTGGGTGCTCCACATTCGTCTACAGCAATATGTGCCGTTGAGGCACAAATGATGGAGTGGAATGAAGAAAGGCATGCTTGCAATGCAATTACATTAGCCCCCGTTCCATTAAAAACGAAATAGGGTTTGATAGATTCTGATTCAAGCAGCGATTGCATTGCATTCTCTGCTTTTCGCGTCCAATCGTCGTCGCCATATCCTATTGCATGATTTGTATTGCTCTCTACAATAGCATTCATGATTGTTGGGTGTACACCCGAGTTGTTATCACTTCCAAAACTTCTCATTTACTCCAGTTTTTTTATTTAAGTAAATTGGCCGCTAAAAATTTATTCGCCAAGTTAAAATCTTTGTTTCTACGCTTCATATAATCGCTGGCTTGCTCATCTGAAAAGGGACCGATTGCAAAATATTTGGATTGAGGATGAGCAAAAATAAGACCTGATACAGATGCGTTAGGATACATCAACCCGTTTTCTGTGAGCGAGATGCCTATCTCCTCAGATTTCAACAAATTGTTGTGCAAATCGAAGTTGATGGATTGATCTGGGATTGATGGGTAACCAACTGCTGGTCTGATGCCGGTGTATTTCACTGTAAATAGTGCTGGTATGGTCAAATCTTCATTGCTGGCATATCCCCAATATTCTTTGCGTATTCTTTCGTGAAGCCACTCCGTTGCACCTTCTGCCAGTCTGTCTAAGAGCGACTGCAAGAGTAAAGCGCTGTACTCATCATCGGCTTTCTTATACTTGTTCAACAAATAATCAGCACCTGCACCCGCAGTAACGGCAAATGCTCCTAAATAATCTTTTTTATTTGCTGATTTTGGTGCAACAAAATCACTTAAACTGAGGTATTCATCGTTATCGTTTTTCTTTTGTTGGCGCAACATTGCAAAAGACACGTTGTTTATATAAACAGTGTCATTTTCGCTGTAAGCCTCGCCAATAACAAAAACTGCTTTGATGTATTCTGCTTCAAGTTCCAATAGTTTTTGCAACATGGCTTGGGCATCATCATATAGCTTGGAAGCCTCCATTGCTTTTTCACGGTCTTGCTCATTGAAGGCTGCAAACCATTGCGCTTTGCAATGTCCGCAAAGATTTACTTTGGTGATTGATGCAAATTTTGCAGATAAATTCCAAGCGTGAAGAAAGAATTTCCAATTGATATAAGGCACAATATCAGCCAAATTGATTGGATCTAACACTTTCCGCCCAATAAAATTGGGTGTGAATGCTTCATAAGTGTTCCAGTCAATTTTAAACGAATTATCTTGTGCAACAGAAAGAGGTACTAACGCTACTTTTTTTTTATCCATAGTTGTTTGGCGTAAGTTTTCAAATTCTGTTTTTGTGTTTGCAATATACCCTTTTTTCGTATCAGAATTCATTAGCTTTGACATCACCAAAGGGCTTTGTGAAGCATCTTTCACATAAATAACGGAGCCTTTTGGATATCTTGGGTCAATTTTAAGCGCTGTGTGTAGTTTTGATGTGGTTGCACCACCAATCAATAATGGTATTTCAAAACCTGCTTTTTGCATCTCTTCGGCCACAATGCTCATTTCCTCTAACGATGGCGTTATCAATCCACTTAGCCCAACTACGTCAGGTTGGTGTTTTTTTATCTCTTCCATAATAGACGCAGCAGTTACCATCACGCCTAAATCTATAATTTTATAATTGTTGCACTGTAAAATGATGGATAGAATGTTTTTACCAATGTCGTGCACGTCCCCTTTAACGGTGGCCAATAGAATCTTACCTGCATGTTGGCTCTCTCCCGATATTGCTTTTTCTTTTTCTATGGTTGGTTGTAATATTGCAACAGCTTTTTTCATGGTTCGTGCTGCTTTCACCACTTGTGGAAGAAACATTTTTCCAGCACCAAACAAATCTCCCACTTTATTCATCCCCGTCATCAGGGGTCGGTCTATTATATCAACAGCTCGAGGATACTTATTTAGCGCCTCTTGTAGGTCTTCTTCCAAGTAATCGTTGATGCCTTTTATAAGAGAATAACTTATTCTACCTTCAAGCGTACCTTCACGCCAAGCCAACTGTTCTAAAGGTTTAGTGGATGTTTGTGAACTGTCGTTACTCTCGGCATATTCCATCAATCTTTCTGTTGCATCTTCAGTTCTATTTAGAACAACATCTTCAACAATTGATCTAACCTCTTCGGGTATATCCTCAAACATAACAGCTTGGGCAGGATTAACAATGCCCATATCTAAACCTGCTTTAATAGCATGATAAAGAAAAACCGAGTGCATCACCTCTCGCACATAATTGTTGCCCCTAAATGAAAACGATAAATTACTAATACCTCCGCTTACTTTAGCTCCTTCACAATTTTCTTTTATCCATTTCACTGTATTGATAAAATCTACTGCATTGTTCTTGTGCTCTTCAATGCCTGTTGCAATGGCTAAAACGTTGGGGTCGAAAATAATATCTTCTTTGTTAAAGCCCAACTCAACTAACAGCTTATAGGCTCTCCCACATATTTCTATACGTCTTTCGTAGTTGTCTGCTTGTCCTTTTTCATCAAAAGCCATCACTACTGTTGCTGCACCATAAGCTTTGATTAATTGGGCTTGGTGTAGAAATTCTTTCTCTCCATTTTTCAAAGAAATAGAATTAACGACCGATTTTCCTTGCACACATTTCAATCCAGCTACTATAACGTCCCAGTTGGAGGAATCAATCATTATTGGAACACGCGATACATCAGGATCGGATGCCAAAAAGTTGAGAAAGTTAGTCATCTCAGCTGCTCCATCAAGCAGACCATCGTCCATGTTGATGTCTATTATTTGCGCTCCATCTTCTACTTGTTGGCGGGCTATGGACAGTGCTTCTTCATATTTCTTCTTATTGATGAGGCGTAAAAATTTACGTGACCCAGCAACATTGCATCGTTCGCCAATATTTACAAAATTCTTTTCGGGAGATAACACAAAGTCTTCTAATCCAGATAGATGGAGAAAAGGACTTCTTTCATTGCGAACTGGAGCGTTAGCCTCACTCACTATCTGTGTAAATAGAGCAATATGTTCGGGTGTAGTTCCACAACAGCCTCCAATAATATTAACCAACCCTTCATCAATAAACTCTTTTACTTGATCTGCCATCTTTTGTGGCGTTTCATCATATTCTCCCAATTGATTGGGGAGACCAGCATTGGGATAGGCACTTACAAAGAAGGGGGATATTCTTTTCAACTGTTTTAGATGAGGCTTCATGTCAGATGCACCAAACGAACAGTTCAATCCAACTGATAATAACTCAGCATGGCTTACCGATGTGAGAAAACCTTCAACTGTTTGACCAGACAATGTACGTCCTGCTTTGTCTGAAAGTGTTACAGAAAGCATGATAGGCGTTTTTGCACCTCTCTTTCCGAATATGTTTTGCGCAGCAAATAGTGCTGCTTTAGCATTAAGTGTATCAAAGATGGTTTCGATGAGCAGAATGTCAACACCCCCCTCAATGAGTGCATCAATTTGCTCTGTGTATGTCATCACCAAATCATCAAATGAAACCTCCCGATACATAGGGTTGTCAACGCGAGGTCCCATCGAGGTTGTCTTATTGGTTGGCCCTATTGACCCAGCCACAAAACGAGGTTTATTGGGGTTTTTCAGCGTAAAATCATCCGCAGCTTTCTTTGCTATTCTTGCTGCTTCAAAATTCATTTCATATACTACTTGTTGCATGTCATAGTCCTGCATGGATATGCCATTCGAATTGAAAGTGTTTGTTTCAATGATATCTGCGCCAGCTTCAAGGTATTCACGGTGTATTTGTGCAATTATATTTGGTTGGGTCAGGGTGAGCAGGTCGTTGTTCCCTTTCTGCAATTTTGAAGTATCTTTAAACCTATCGTCCCTAAATTGCTCTTCAGTCAAGTTGTATCTTTGAATCATTGTTCCCATCGCGCCATCAAGAATAAGGATGCGCGATTTGAGAATATGTTTTAGAGAATCAGTCTTGTTGTTTTTCATGCTTCAGAGGTTTTGATAGTTGACTGATTATACAGTTTGCCTTTTAAGTCTAAAAATAATCTTCTAAGCCAAACAACTATCCATGCAGCTATTAGTCTTGTCACAAGTATCCACCAAATAGAAACTCCAAGCGCAACAAAAAGAAGATTGTCCTCTAAAATAGAGTGCGAAACGGCTAAATGATAGTTCAGCAAGCTTGCTTCTGCTTTGCTCACTTTGCCATCTTGCATTTGGTCTATCATGAGTGCGCCGCCATAAGCTAAGCCCACTATATTGCCAATGAGCCACAGAAAACCAGTGTTGCGTGGTAGTCCAAATATTTTTAATATGGGTTCAATAGATTTAGATAGTTTGTTTATCAAGTTGTACTCTTCAAGCAGCCTATACGTAATCATTAATATGGCTACAACGGATATAATCAGGATTGATATGCGTAAAGATGTAACGAGCCAAGCCATGAAAACATCTCCCAATGAGTTCATGATTTCAGGAGAAGTTTGTAGAAAACTTGGCATACCCATATTAAGTGGAAGTATAAGGTTGAGGACAAAGCCAATGACGATACTCATAAATATGCGCACACTAAACATTGCCCAAAACGAGGTGCCTGTTTTTGCTTGAATGGCGCTTTCAACTGGTAGGTTGTGAGCCACTTGACACATTAATGCCAATATGGTAAGCTCCCGCAAGGTTAATGTCATGGAGGTGATAATAGCCAATGGAGCATAAAGTGGCAAGAAGATACTGGTGATAAATATAATTACTGTACTGCCTGGCAAACCTAAGTGTGTAAACACAGGGTCGAGAAAGTCTGCAAAATAAACCAATAGCCCACTATAGTCTAACAGCCTAAAAGCAAGAGATATGGGCAAGATTAGCTTGAGAAGCCAAATTGATGTCTTCCCCGATTTCTTTATTACAGGAACAATTATTGATTTGAGGAAATTCATTCAGATATAATGTTTACTGTTTAAACATTCTGTCCATATCGCGTTTGTCTTCTTTCTCTCTCAAAGAATGTCGTTTGTCGTATTCTTTTTTACCCTTAGCTATTGCAATATTTAGCTTAGCCAGCCCCTTTTTGTTTATAAACAATCTGGTAGGGATAATTGTGAAACCGCTCTGTTTGGTGAGTCGGGCAATCTTTTTCAATTCATGGCGGTTCAATAAGAGCTTTCTATCACGTCTGGCTTCGTGATTGTTGTATGAACCATAAAAGTATTCTGTGATGTGCATATTGCGCACCCACAACTCATTGTTTTCAAACATACAGAATGTATCTACCAGGCTGGCTTTTCCAAGTCGAATTGATTTAATCTCAGTTCCTGTAAGCACAATGCCACAAGTAAATGTTTCTATCAGTTCGTAATCAAAAGTTGCTCGTTTATTTCTAATATTTATTTGAGCTTGATCCATTATATGTTTTTTTATTTAATTAAAAAAGAGAGTATTGTTTTTATTATGGCAGGCGTTATAAGTATGGCGGCAGTTGCGACTCCTGTGAAATACATTCGGACATCTTCTCTTCCTTCGATATAAATGCCATAACCAATATAAACAATGTAGGCTGTGTACAAAGCAAAGACCCAAAGGATAAAAAAATCGGACAAAAAAGGGAGAACAATAAACAGTGCATAAATTAGAGCCGATGCATAACCTACAAACTGTTGCACTTGTGACTCATTTTTAGCAACACCAAAACGGGGCAAAGCTTCGTTAAGTATATACGAACCAATGTAGTATCCTCCATAAATAGTTACCAAGTTAATAATGGTGTTCTTTAATGCAACCTGCAAGTTGCCACCAGTTATAAACCAAAGTCCTCCAACAAACGAGGTCAGTGCAATAACGCCAAATATAGGGTAAAGATAATGATTTAGAAAAGATTCATGATCTTCTTTGGCAGACAATTTGCGCCACGTTATTTCAGGCGATGTAATTATACTAAGTATTAAGGACACTATTTTTTTAAACATTTTTCTCCGTTTTTTGAATTGCAAAGGTAATGAATTCTCACCAAACCATAAAAAAAGTGCGACTCTTAAAAGAATCGCACTTTAAAAGATAAATTAAACCTAATAACTTGTTATTTTATTTGAAGAGGGAATCTATCAGAAGTGGTGAAAAGCTCATCTTTATTAGCAGTTCTGTAAAATCTAAATCGTAAATTTATAATGTCTTTGTCACTACTATCAAACATCATTCTTAGATCTTCAAAGTTAACAACTACATATTCGCCAGTAAGTTTTTCTGAAGCACCTTCTTCTGCTGCTCCACCTTTGGTTAGTCTTATATCAATAATAACCTCATCACTTGAAGTTTCACCTTCATTGGGTACTTTGTAAAAGTTAGCTTTCATTGTTTCTCTTTTTTTCAATTTAACTTGATAGGGAAACAACCAACGGTCACCAAAGTAATTGTTTGAAGCAAATGTTGGATTCATTAGGTTCTCAAAATGAACAATTGGGGCTTCAGGTATTTCACTAAACTTGAGTGTAGTTTGATCAGCAATCACTGGCTCGCCAGCTAAAGTTGCGTGATAAACATTCATGTTTTGTTTTTCGCCTATCAATGTACGTTGTGCTTCATCATCAAGATTGATTTGATAGCTTATAAATGCAATTGTTCCTTCAGGATAGGTTTTAATCTTTTCAGATGTAATAAAGTAACCTGCAATTGTTCTTGCATAAACAGTATTGGTTGCTGCATCTCTTGTAATGTAAGAATACTCTTCGTTTCCAGCCCAAGAGCCTTCACTTGAATCGAGGCACGAACTAAGAAATAGCGTTGCGCTCAATACTAATAATAAACTGATTTTTTTTGTGATTGATTTCATTTTTTGTTATAGTTTTTATGTTAGAAATTGAATTTAATACCCAGTTGAATGTCTAAGCCAAATTTCTCGTCAGAATAATAAGTTCTATACTCATTATTGGCATTTATATAATACCTGCCCCCAATTTTTCCGAAAAGATTGGCTTTGTCATAAATGGGATATGTGATACCTAATCCGCTTGAAATTGAAAACTGCGGATTGTTTTGTTTTATTTTTGATGATTTTTCAGATGCATACCCACTATTAAACGAAGAAACTTTTTTCTCATCGTTATACTTGATTCTACCGCTGATATCTTTCTCTATCATTGCTCCTGCAGATACAAACATGTCGAGTTTGTTTATCGAAAACAATGTATAGTTTAGATTAAGCGGAACACCTAAATAATGGAATTGCACTTTTTCATTTTCGTTATAGTCTGCTGATTTACTTTTTGTTTCAGATGAAAGATAAGTATAAATCAATCCTGTTTCTATCTGAAACTTCCGAGAAAGTGCGAACGAAGTAAGCACTCCAAAAGATACGGGTTGACTGTGATTTATCTCTGACTTTGGCTGTATTTCCACTTCTTTATTATTCGCTTTCATCTTATTTATTGCAAAAGTGCCGTAAGAATCGCTTAATGATGCTCGCAATGTATTTGGAGTAGTAGAATTTTGTTGCGATCCTGATAGTCCACTTTGGGTGGTTAATGAAATTGAATTGCGGCTTCTTGTTTTTGTTTTAAATGTTTTAGTAGCTTCAGAAGTGACAAGCGGTCTCTTTCCCTCGTTTATAAATTCTTGAATGAGGCGTTGTTTTGTTTCTTCATCTACATCATTGTCTTTATTACCGTTGCGTGGTTCATCAAGTGTTTTATCCTCAGACACTTCTTTATTGTCCGAAGCAATAGCTTCTGATGCTCTAACTTCATCTGATTTTGAGAAAGAGACAAAGTCTTTATCTTGAGTTGAAGATGTATTTTCTGCAATTAATGATGAATGAGATGTTTTCTTTTTCACCACTTCTTTCATCACTTCATCTTTTTTTATTGTGGTAGTTTCCTTATTATATTCTTTATTGATTGATGTAGTCTTTGGTGATTGAATTTCAGAAACATTCATAGGAGTCTCATTATTCATGTTTTGAAACACAAAGAAGACACCTATCAATGCGGCTGCAACAGCAGTTAATGTTGATGCAATCCACCTTGTTCGAACCACTTTTAATTTTTGAGCAGCCAAAAGCGAACCCTCCAGTTTTTCCCAACCCAGAGAAGGCACTTCCGCATTGTAATCAGCCAGTTTGCTTTTTACAATTTGTTCAAAAGGATCTTTGTTATTTATTTCTGTCATTGTTGTTGGCTATTATAGCCTTCTAATTTTTTTCTTAAAAAAGATTTAGCTCTTGAGTATTGCGAACGAGAAGCGTTTTCTTTTATTCCTATTTTTTTTGCAATCTCTTTGTGCGACATTTCTTCAAAAACATATAAGTTGAACACCATTCTATATCCAGGAGGCATTTCTTGTATCATCTCCAGCAGTTTTGCCTCGGTGATGTCGTCGTTGAAAAGACGTTCAAGATTTTCGTCTACAGTTTCAATTTCTGGTTCTTCGCCATCCAAAGTAATATACTCTTTCTTTTTCTCTTGTCGAAAATATTCGAGAATAGTATTAACAAAAACTCTTCTCATCCATCCTTCAAAAGAACCGCTACCAGAATAGGTTTTTATTTGGGTGAAAATTTTTATAAACCCATCGTGCAGCAAATCTTGAGCAGCATCATAATCTTTGCAATACCTTAAACACAAGCCCATCATACGAGCAGCATATGTTTCATAAAGCTTTCGTTGTGCATTTGTATCCTGTTTTTTGCATGCTGCAATCAGTTGCCGATCTTCCATTCTTTAAACTGCGTTCTATTGATAGATGAAAAAAGATAGAAAACGTTGCGTCGCGCACCAATCTTTTTTTTTAATTGCGTTACTTATAATCCACAATTTGTTCTATTGTTTGTACTTTAAACCATTTTAGTCGAAACATTTGCTCGTTCTATTGTTAACCACAAAAGTAACTACTTTCATGAAAATAGCTCTGCTATAATTGTTAAGTGCCAATTTATTTTCTTAATTTTGTTTACTCATACAAACAATTAAATTTCAGCAAACATGAAAGATTTTTTTAAAATCGTATTAGCATCCGCCTTAGGTTTTCTTATTGCTAATATAATCTTTTCTATTGTATCTATAATTATCTTTTTCGGATTTATGGGTTCTATGGTAGGAGATTTAAGTCAAAGTACTTTTAAGTTGCAAGATAACTCGGTGCTACATCTTAAGTTATCTGGAACTATCAATGAACGAGTAGCCGAAGACGATCCGTTTACATCATTACTTGGGTCTAACATTCCCTCGCCAATGGGGCTAAACGATATCACCAATGCCATAAGAAAAGCAAAGGATAATAACGCTATAAAAGGGATTTATATAGATTCTCGCATGTTTATGGCTTCCACTGCTTCGCTCGCTGAAATAAGAGGCGAATTGTTGCGCTTCAAAGAAACGGGTAAGTTTATTGTAGCATATTCTGATGCATACACACAGGGGGGGTATTACATTGCCTCTGTGGCCGATAAAATAGCTGTCAATCCACAAGGAATGTTAGATCTTCATGGTTTGGCTGCTACGCCTCTTTTTTACAAAGAAGCATTAGACAAATTAGGCATAGAGATACAGGTTTTTAAAGTTGGCACATACAAGTCCGCCGTTGAGCCTTTCATTTTGACTGGCATGAGTGATGCAAATCGCGAACAAGTATCTTCATACCTCAATGACTTGTGGAGCACGATTGGCTATGAAATGGCACAATCCAGAAATGTATCTATTGATCAGTTTAATACGGTTGTAAATGAATTGCCGATGTTGCGAGATGTAAACTTTTTGATGCAATCAAATTTGGTTGACACTTTGCTATATGAAGACGATATGAAAAACTACATTCGCACTTTATTAGCTATCGATGAAGAGGCTAAAATTCCATCGGCTGGAGTAAATGACATGAAGTCGGTGAAACCACAAAATATAAAGTCAACTAAGAACCACATTGGCTTATTGTATGCAGTAGGAGAAATTACTTCAGGAAATGGAGCAAGCAATATTCAAGACAAATATCTTGTAAATGAAATAGAGAAATTGCGTAAAAACAAAGATATCAAAGCTGTAGTTTTTCGAGTTAACTCTCCTGGAGGAAGTGCTTATGCTTCGGAGCAAATATGGAAAGCCATCACTGACTTGAAAGCAGAAAAGCCTGTGGTTGTTTCCATGAGTGATGTTGCAGCATCAGGTGGCTACTACATTGCTTGCAATGCCGATAGAATTGTAGCACAGCCAACCACAATTACAGGATCTATTGGTATATTTGGGATGTTTCCTAACATGAAGAAAGCAACCGAAAAGCTTGGTTTGGATGTAGATGTGGTTAAAACACATGAATACGCAGATTTTGGAAACTTTGCACGAGCAATGAATGAGGGAGAAAAAGAGATACTACAATCATATGTTGAAAGAGGCTACGATTTGTTTCTCACTCGTTGTGCCGAAGGCAGAAATATTCCAAAAGACACGCTTGCACTTTATGCCGAAGGTCGTGTATGGACTGGTCATCAAGCTAAAGAGATAGGATTGGTGGACGAATTGGGCGATTTGAAAAAAGCAATAGAAATAGCCGCAGACTTGGCAGACATAGATGAATACCTTGTATATGAATTTCCTAAAATGCGCAGCTTTATAGAAGAGCTTCTCGACAGCAAAAAGAAAGACATAGCTGCTGAAACAATAAAAGAATATTTGGGTAACCACTACCAAGTTCTTACGCTTGTAAAGAATCTAAAAGATCAAGACTATGTTCAGGCACGTTTGCCCTATAATTTTAATGTAAACTAAAGACGAACAATTAATTACAATAAACAGAAGCGCTAAGATTTTATGTTAAAGCCTCCACCAAAAATACGTTCTGGATTAAAACCATTGTCATGGATATATGGACTGGGGGTGGGGCTACGCAACGTTTTATTTGATAACGGAGTCTTAAAACAAAAAGAATACGCTATACCCATCATAAGTGTTGGTAACTTAACAGTAGGAGGCACGGGTAAGACGCCACATATTGAATACATCATTCGTTTGTTGTCTAACAAATATAAAATAGCCGTGGTGAGCCGAGGATATAAAAGAAAGAGTAACTCATTGCAAGTCGTAAAAACCATCTCCGATGTAAATAGGGTGGGGGACGAACCAATGCAGATTAAATTGAAATATCCAAAAACCATCGTCATTGTTGACAAAGATCGACGAAATGCAATTGAATATTTGTTGAAACAGCCAAAACAAGAACGTCCAGATGTTATTCTTTTAGACGATGGCTACCAACATCGGTATGTGAAACCATCTTTGTCAATACTATTGATGGACAGCAACAGACCTATTTATGAAGATATGCTTTTGCCCGCTGGCAACTTAAGGGAGCCATCGCACCGAAAAGACCGTGCAAATGTTGTCATCGTTACCAAGTGTGGGAATAATATGCAGCCTATCGATTTTCGTATTTTTGCAAATGGGCTTGATCTTTTTCCCTTTCAGTCATTATATTTCACTAACTTTGTTTATCATCGTTTGCAGCCTGTTTTTCCTTCTTCTAATAATAAAACAATTAGCTTAGACGATATTAGGAAAAAACATGTATTGCTTGTAGCAGGTATTGCATCAACAAAACCGTTGGAGGATAAGCTCTCAATGAAAACGTATAATTTGAGCACGCTTTTTTTTCCAGATCATCATTTTTATAACAAACAAGATATAAATACGATTCAAAAGGAATTTGCAGCTTTACCTGAAGATAAAATTGTTATTACAACGGAGAAAGATGCCGTGAGATTGCAATCATTACACTATATAAGTGATGATTTGAAAGAGAATTTATTTTATCTACCTATAAAAGTATCCTTTTTGAAGGATATAGAAACCGAAACATTTAACGAAAAAATAATTAATCATGTTAGAAACTATCAAACAAACAGCCGATTACCTAAGGGGTAAGATTGGTGATGTACCCAACACAGCCATCATTCTGGGAACAGGATTAGGCGAATTAGTTCACGAAATAGATGACAAAACAGAAATACCTTATCCAGAAATTCCAAACTTTCCTGTATCAACCGTAGAGGGACACAGCGGAAAACTAATTATCGGAACATTGGGTGGAAAGAAAGTAATTGCCATGCAAGGGCGCTTTCATTATTACGAGGGCTACAATATGAGGGAAGTTACTTTCCCAATACGTGTGTTTCAAGCACTGGGCGTGGAGTATCTTTTTGTTTCGAATGCTGCAGGCGGTATGAACTCAAGCTTCAATGTAGGTGATATTATGCTTATAGAAGATCATATCAATCTTTTCCCCGAGCATCCATTGCATGGAAAGAATTTTGAAGAGCTGGGTACACGCTTTCCTGATATGAGTGAAGCTTACAATAAGGAACTCCGATTGATGGCAATGGAGATTGCCGATGAGAACAACATTAAACTGCAACACGGTGTTTATATTGGTTTGACAGGACCTACTTTTGAGACACCAGCAGAATATAATTGGTTACGCATCATTGGTGGCGATGCTGTGGGCATGTCAACTGTTCCGGAAGTGATAGTGGCCAATCATGCTAAAATGAAAGTGCTTGCATTTTCAATCATTACAGATCTGGGTGTTATTGGCAAAATTGTTGAAGTATCGCACGAAGAAGTGCAGGAAGCAGCAAAAATAGCACAACCAAAAATGGCGCAAATAATGCGCGAAGTGATGCAAAGAATGTAATCTTTTAAAAGACTTATCGAAAACGAGTAAATAAGGTGAATGTAAATCTTGTTTACTCGTTTTTTTTATCTTTGTATCGAAGAGTCCATTCTTATAAGTCAATCTCACTTATTTACGTCCCTAAATCTCCTAAAGGGGACTTTAGCAATGGAGTGTTTTCAAAGTGGACTCATCCATAAGATTAGTATAGACGATTAATATCGCCATTTTTAAAAATTTAAACAATATGAGAACAGAAATATCAGAACTGGGTGAGTTTGGACTTATCAGTCATTTAACTGAAGACATTAAACTAACCCAACCCACTTCTATGAGAGGAATAGGGGACGATGCCGCCGTTATTGACAATAAGAATCAGCAAACCCTCATAACCACCGATCTTTTGTTGGAAGGCATTCATTTCGATCTTGTTTACTTTCCACTAAAACATTTGGGCTATAAAGCCGCCGTGGTCAACTTCTCTGACATATATGCTATGAATGGCAAGCCACAACAAATAACGGTTTCGCTGGGTATTTCAAAACGATTCTCCGTAGAGGATTTAGAAGAGTTTTATGATGGCATTAAGTTAGCGTGTCAAACATACAATGTAGATATTGTGGGAGGAGACACAACTTCATCGCTTACTGGATTTACCATTAGCATTACCTGTATCGGAGTTGCTAATAGCGATTCCATCATTTATCGGGATGGTGCAAAAGATACCGATTTGATATGCGTCTCAGGAGATTTAGGTGCAGCCTATATGGGGTTGCAACTATTGGAGCGAGAGAAAACTGTTTTTGCAGGACAAAAAGATTTTAATCCCGACTTTAGCGGAAAAGAATATATATTGGAACGCCAATTAAAACCAGAAGCTCGCAAAGACATCATGGTAGAGTTGGGCAAACTAAGTATTCTACCCACTTCTATGATTGATATTTCAGACGGTCTTTCATCCGATTTGTTGCATATATGCACACAGAGTAAAGTAGGATGTCGGATTTTCGAAGAGCGTTTGCCAATTGATTATCAAACCGCTATGATGGCCGAATCATTTAATCTGAATGTATCAACTGTGGCACTCAATGGAGGCGAAGACTACGAATTGCTTTTCACAGTTCCTCTTGGTCTTTACGAACAAGTGAAAATAGTTCCTGGCATTCACGTCATTGGTCATATCACCGAAAGCAACGATCAGTGTAAGTTTGTGACCCGCGATGGTGAAGAAATGGAGCTAAAAGCTCAAGGCTGGAATCCGATCAAAGAATAAATTTAATATTCATTGATTTTTTTGCTCATATAATTTTGTATTTGAGAAAAAGCTCCTATCTTTGCAGACGAAATTAAAAACAGGCGCTGGTGCCATAGCTCAGTCGGTAGAGCAAAGGACTGAAAATCCTTGTGTCCCTGGTTCGATTCCAGGTGGCACCACGAAAGAAAAAGCATTTAAAGAAATTTAGATGCTTTTTTTGTGCATTATACTTTAGGAGGAATTGGCTGTTAGCTGTTAGGTTTTGGCTAATGCTGGCGCTGGTTTCTGACCAGTGCCTTTAGATAAATAGATTAGATAAGGCACAAGTCAGGAGACTTGCGCCTTGCGCCAGCAGAGCGTGTATTTTGAATCAACCCTACAAATATATATATGTGAACTAAACATTGGAACTAATCCTATGTTCAGTTCACAAAATAACAATATACTTCTCGCTAATCACCGATCTCTTTAGCCAGTGTGCTCTTTCAATTATGTTGGATGTGTATTTGAAACTTTAGACTTTTCCCCCACCGTGAAAATGTTTCAAACAGTTGAAAATCGCATACACGACGGGGAAAATGTTTTCAAACACAATTTTTTCGTTTTATTGCCCAATTTGCACCTTTTATGTCTACAAAAATCTAATTTTTGAACTAAAAATCTCTTTCAAACCGCTGTTTCTTCAATTATTGATTCCTTTTTCCCTTTTTATGTCATTTTATTTCTCAAATTTGATCAAAAAAGCACCATTTTAGCGTTTCAAAACATTTTCACGGGCGTGATTTTGATTTTCATCTGATGAATGCTGAATCTTCAATGCATCACTCGGTGTTAAATTATCTCCACTCTTCGGAAATAATTATGCTCTTTGCTATAACACAGTGTCTATTTCAATGTTTGAGAAGATATGTAATGCTTGTTCCGTGAATATTCGCTAATATAATCTTTAATACAAGCCTTTTGATTAATTTTGCATGCTTTTGAAAACAGAGGGTGTGCGAATACTTTTAATGCATGAAGCAATTGATCTCTGGTATATTCATTTTAAACTTTATATAAAACATTATGGAAAAGTATTTCACATTCGAATTTTGGAAACAGTTTATTGGTCTTTCTACGCATTGGTTAATAACTGTGCTACCCTCCATTTTATTTCTAATTCTTTTGCTTGTCATTGTTTTACGTGTTAATTCAACTATAGTAAATAATCTAAAGCACGTTTTGGTAAAACGAATGGCCTACAGAAGCGATGAACCAAATCTTGAGATAGAGAAACGTCTCAATACCTTGATGGGCGTTTTGCGCAAAACAACCAGCATCATTATATGGTCTATCTTTGGAATGATCTTTTTGGGCAAATTCAATATCAACATCGCTCCCATACTAACCGGTGCTGGTATTGTTGGTTTGGCAGTTGGGTTTGGTGCGCAAGAGTTGGTACGTGATTTTATTTCGGGTTTTTTCATTCTTCTCGAAGATGGAATACGTACTGGCGATGTAGTTACATTGAATGGAACCAGCGGAAAAGTAGAACGAATAGAGCTACGTACCATTACGCTTCGTGATTCGTCGGGGGTGGTTCATATTTTTCAGAATGGTAAAATAAACACCATTTCCAATATGACAAAGGGTTGGTCGGCAATGGTGTTTAACATAGGAGTTGCCTACAAAGAAAATCTAACGGAAGTGATGCAGCTGATGCAAAAGGTAGGCGATGACATGTTTGCTGATGAGCAATATATGTTTCAAATGTTGGACACGATAGAGATTTCGGGGCTTAACAGTTTTGGCGATAGCTCTTTGGATATCAGAGCACGCATCCGAACAAAACCCGGACAGCAGTGGAGCATTGGTCGTGAATACCGCAAGCGATTAAAAGAGGCTTTTGATGCTCACAATATTGAGATTCCATTTCCTCATCAAACTATTTATTGGGGTGAAGAGATGGATCCTTTGAAACTATCGATTAATGCAGATAGCAAAAAGGCAATATAAAGAAGTCCGTTTTTTTGGTTCATGAAAATTTAAATTTAGCGAGTGAATTAGGCATCACTAAGCAAATGGAAAGTCTCTAAGTATACTGAGTAGGTGTACTTAGGGGCTTTTTTAGTTTTAGTGAGGCTTGAAAAACCGCTATTAGCAGTTGTCTTTTCATTAATTTTTTTATATATTTGAGGATAGAGGTAGTATTTCATTCTGTTTTGTGAAAACATTGATTGCAAGTATTCATCCATTAAGGCAGTATTTAAAAGTTGCTACTTATCACATTGCAAATTCTAATTTATATAATATTTAATGTCTCATTTTTAAAATCAAAAAAAACATGGAGAAATATTTTACAATCAATTTCTGGGAGAAATTTACGAACACATTTGCAAACTGGGTTATTACAGACTTACCCTCAATCTTAATCTTGATACTACTACTGATAGTTGTTTTGCGTTTGAGCCGTATACTGGTCAGTAAACTTAAAGATGTATTGATTAAACGCATGGCTTATCATGACGAACAACCAGATTTGGAAATTGAAAAACGCTTAAATACATTGATGGGGATTGTTCGCAAAACGGTGAGTATAATTATTTGGTCTATCTTCATTATGATTTTTTTACAGAAAATCAATATCAACATTGCACCCATCTTAGCAGGTGCTGGTATAGTGGGTCTGGCAGTTGGCTTTGGAGCACAAGAATTGGTACGTGACTTAATTACTGGTTTTTTCATCCTATTAGAAGATCAAATACGTACTGGCGATGTAGCTATAATAAATGATACAAGCGGAACGGTTGAGAAACTTGAATTGCGCACCATTACAGTTCGTGATTTGTCGGGTGTGGTTCATATTTTTCAAAATGGTAAAATAAACACTATCTCTAATATGACAAAAGAGTGGTCGGCATTTGTATTAGAAATGGGTGTAGCATATAAAGAAGACCTCACAAAAGTGACGCAGTTGATGCAAGAGGTGGCCGACAATATGAAGGAGGATGATAAATATAAACCTCACATGTTGGACACGATGGAGATTTTTGGTCTTGATAGTTTTGGTGACAGTGCATTAAATATTAAAGGACGCATCAGAACCAAACCTGGTCAACAGTGGTCAATTGGTCGTGAATATCGCAGACGCTTGAAGGACGTATTTGATAAAAATAATATTGAGATTCCATTTCCACATCAAACAATTTATTGGGGCGAGGAGATAGAACCGCTTAAATTGTCGATAAGCGATAATAAGAAAACTGCAGTGTAAAACAAAAAACAATGCTAAATCATGAGGATTCATAAATGTAAATTATGAATCCTCTTGATTTAATATCAAACTATATCGGCAAACAAACTTCTGTTTTCGTCCACAAACTTTGCAATGATGGCAGTTTGCTCTTGTTCTATTGCATAAAATTGTTCTTCCAACACATCAAACTCTTCAAAATCAACATACATGGCATTAAACTCTTCATCGGTGGTGTCTCTCTCTAATTGAGCACGGTTGGCATCGAATATTTCTTTTGCTTTATATATAATTTTAGAAGTCTTTTCAGCTCCAAATATCTTGAGGGCTTTAGCCGTTGGGTTGTCAAAAATATATCCTCCATATCCATTTTGGATTAGTTGCACAAAGCCTCCATGTCCAACTTCTTCGTGTATAAAACGATAAGCAAGTAGTGCATGCTGATAGCCATCCAACATTCCCATGTTATTAGCATTTAAATCGCCATCCACTTCCGCAAGGTAAGCATCTGTATAAAGTTTGATATAATCAATGTTGTCTTTCAACAGAGCTTCTGCAATTTGTTTTTCTGAAATTTGTATCATAATGGTGTCTATTGAGTTTATAACACAAATATATAACATTTCAAACGATTAATGCTTTATCGATTTGGTCTTATTTGTTTCAATAAAAAATTCACTATCTTTACAATACAAACAAATCTATTAAAAACAAACATTAAACTATGGCAGTAATAAAACCTTTCCGTGGTGTGCGTCCACCTCAAAATCTTGTATCAAAAGTTGCATCACGTCCTTACGATGTATTAAACTCTGAGGAAGCGCGTGCAGAAGCAGCAGGAAATGAAAAATCATTGTATCGCATTATAAAACCAGAAATCGATTTCCCAATAGGGAAAGATGAACACGATGAGGATGTGTATGAGAAAGCATTAGAGAACTTCAAAATGTTTCAAGAGAAAGGTTGGCTTGTGCAAGACGACGAAGATATATACTATGTGTATGCACAAACAATGAATGAGAAAACACAGTATGGGCTGGTTGTGTGTGCGCATGTGGACGACTATATGAGTGGTAAAATCAAAAAACATGAGTTGACACGACGTGACAAAGAGGAAGACCGAATGAAACACGTTAGGGTAAACAATGCAAACATTGAACCCGTCTTTTATGCTTATCCCGAACATCAGGAACTTAACCAAATAGTTGAAAAAACTGCCAAGCAAGAAGCGGAATATGATTTTGTTTCAGTTGATGGAGTGGGACATCACTTCTGGTTGATTTCTGACAAGGAGGATATAGACAGAATTACTGAAATATTCGCAACTTTCCCTGCCATGTACATTGCCGATGGTCATCACCGCTCTGCTGCTGCAGCATTGGTGGGAGCTGAGAAAGCACAGCAAAACCCAACACACACAGGTGACGAAGAGTACAACTACTTTATGGCAGTTTGCTTCCCAGATAATCAATTGACAATCATCGATTACAACCGTGTAGTAAAAGACCTAAATGGTTTGTCCGCTGAAGAAGTGTTGGAGAAGTTAGCTAAGAGTTTTGATATTGAGCCAACTGGCACAGAGATTGTGCGACCTAAAGCATTGCACAACTTCTCTATCTATATGGATGGCAAAGCATATAATTTGACTGCAAAACCAGGAACTTATAACGATAACGATCCTATAGATCAATTAGATGTTACCATCTCTTCTAATCTTATTTTGGATGACATTTTGGGTATAAAGGATTTGCGGAGTGATAACAGAATCGATTTTGTTGGCGGTATAAGAGGACTGGGTGAATTGAAAAAACGTGTAGATAGTGGAGAGATGGCTTTTGCGCTTGCACTCTATCCTGTTTCCATGAAGCAACTAATGAACATTGCTGACACAGGAAACATTATGCCTCCCAAAACTACTTGGTTTGAACCTAAGTTACGCTCTGGATTGGTTATTCATAAGTTAGATTAATAAGAGCGCTACACTGAAAACCTGCACTCACCTAAATCCCTACGAAGGTCTTTAGGGTGGTCATTTTCTATACATTAGATTATTAATTCTTCAAATCATGCACCTCTCCAATCTAATAAAACATCAAGTTGATGAACTATTTCCTGAAATAGTCAGACATTACCGCTATTTGCATCAGCATCCCGAATTGTCTTACAACGAGAGGAATACGAGTGAATACATCACCCGTTTTCTTGATGAGGAGGGTGTTGCCTATCGCAAAAACATTGGAGGATATGGAGTTTTAGCTCATGTGAAGGGAGAGGCTTTTGATTCTGATCGTGTCATTGCTTTTTGTGCAGATATGGATGCATTGCCAATTGAGGAAGAAAACGATGTGCCTTACAAATCTGTGAATAAGAAAGTGATGCATGCCTGTGGTCACGATGCACAAACAGCTTCATTGATGGGTGCAGCTAAACTCATTAACATGCATCGCAAAGACTTTGGAGGTACTGTTCTGTTTGTGTTTCAGCCAGCTGAGGAGCAGTCGCCTGGTGGTGCCTACTTGATGTTGAAGGATGGTGTTTTTAAAGACTTTCAACCAGCCTTTGTCATTAAGCAACACGCTTATGCTGATCTGCCTGCTGAAAAAGTTGCTTTTCAGTATGACACGATTATGGCTTCGGCCGACGAAGTGCATATCAAAGTGAAAGGTCAAGGTGGACATGGTGCATTGCCGCATGAGCTAAATGATACGGTGCTTGCAGCATCCAATATTGTAGTTGCAATGCAACAAGTGGTGAGCAGGCGTCGCAATCCATTCAATCCAATGGTATTGTCGTTTGGTAAGTTCATTGCCGATGGTGCAACCAATGTGATCCCCGCAGAAGTAGTTCTTGCTGGCTCGTTGCGATGCATGGATGAAGCGGAGAGAGCTAACATGCTTAGCATTATTCCACAAATAGCTCAATCAACGGCTTCGGCTTATGGTTGCGATTGTGAAGTTTTAATTCCACCTGGATATCCATGCACTATTAGCAATAGGGAGTTAACTGAAGAGGTGGCGAGTATCGCAGTTAAATTAGTCGAAAGTGAAAATGTAACAGAATTTCCCAAACGAATGACAGCCGATGATTTTGGTTTCTTTACAGAGAAATTCAAAGGTTGTTATTACCGATTTGGAGTTGCAGGAGACAAGCAATCTGGAAAACTGCACACTTCAACATTTCTTATTGATGAGGAGTCGTTACGTTTATCAACAGGATTATTTGCTCTAACTGCTTTGGAAATGTTAGAAAAGTGAAGTTATTTAGGATATTGTGTAAAATAACTCGCAAATATTGTTATTTTTGTAGTAAAGTCTTCATTATTGTAAATTTTTAAAATCAATGTAAATGAGTAACCATGAATTAGATGAATTAGATGGAAAAATCTTAAAGCTTATTGTAAACAATGCTCGTATTCCATTTTTAGAAGTTGCAAGAGAATGCAATGTCTCAGGAGCTGCCATTCATCAGCGCGTACAGAAACTTACCAGAGCGGGTATCTTAAAAGGGTCCGAGTTTATTGTAGATGTAGAAAAGATAGGATACTCTACCTGTGCTTACATTGGTTTGTTTTTATCGCAAGCCGATAGTTACGACGAAATTGTAACTGCACTTCAGAATGTGCCTCAAGTAGTAGAGTGCTACTATACAACGGGTAAATACGATTTGTTGATAAAAGTGTATGCCGAAAACAATCAGAAGTTGCTGCAGTTTATTCAAGAAAAAATAATGCCATTAGGATTGGCACGAACCGAAACATTGGTTTGCTTAAAAGAATCGATAAAAAGAAAGCTGCCTATACCTACCGTAAAAGATGCATAAATGCCTTTCTTAAAGTTAGTAATTCCTATTGTTTCATTGGTGTTTAATAAGGTAATAGGTATGCTGATATGGTGCAATAGCCGTTACTAATGTATTAATAAAGGAGATTGAAGCTTATTTATATAGAAAGTTGAATGCATGCAGTAAGTTTATCAAGAGCCATTATGTCTAAAAATAAAGCAAATAGGAGTAGGCTTCTCAAACCTTAGTAACATTGCCATACATCCTTCTCCGACAACCTTATTACCTTATTTCTCGATGGTGTAAATAGACAATGAGTGCTGTCAATAGATTGATAGTTTTATAATCAATCTTCATCTTTTTAATCTTGCTCATGTTTTAAACACCTAATTTTGCAGGAAATTAGGTTTATTCATGAAGCTGGAACAAGAAAATAAACTGGAGTTATTGAACTTTGAATTGAATATGTATATGAAAAGGAAAAATATAATTGTTACATTGGTATTGCTGTTTGTTACTTTCAATCAAACGATAGATGCACAAGATAATTACTTATTGAACCAAGATCCCATTGATTATGTGAGTATTTTGATGGGCACGCAATCAAAATATGAATTGTCTGCAGGTAATACATATCCAGCCATTGCACGACCATGGGGCATGAACTTTTGGACTCCGCAAACCCGCAAAATGGGTGATGGTTGGCAATATACTTATACAGATGACAAGATCAGGGGTTTTAAACAAACGCATCAACCCAGTCCGTGGATGAATGATTATGGACAGTTTTCTATATTGCCTGTAACGGACAGACTTGTTTTTGATGAGGAGGAACGGGCAAGTTGGTTTTCTCACAAAGCCGAGGTTGCTAAACCTAACTACTACAGTGTATATTTAGCTGATTACGATGTTAAAACAGAGATAACTCCTACAGAGAGAGCTGCTATTTTTCGTTTCACTTTTCCCGAAACTGACAAATCTTATGTTATTGTAGATGCATTTGATAAAGAATCTGCGATAGAGATAATACCAGAAAAGAATGCGGTGATTGGTTATACTACGCGCAATAGTGGGGGAGTACCTGATAATTTTAAAAATTACTTTGTAATCGTTTTCGATAAACCATTTGAATACAAAAACACAGTAACTAACGGGAAGATTAGCAAAGATGTGTTGAAAACACAAGATACGCATGTTGGTGCAATCGTTGGTTTTTCTACAAATAAAGACGAACAAGTGATGGCTCGTGTGGCATCTTCTTTTATAAGCTACGAACAAGCGTGGCAAAACTTAGAAGAAGTGGCAAGCAAAGATTTTGAAACGGTTGTAACTGATGGTCGTGATGAATGGAATGATGTGTTGGGTCGAATCCAAATAGAGGATAGTAATGTGGATAATTTACGCACATTTTACTCTACGCTCTATCGCTCATTGCTTTTTCCAAGAAAATTTCATGAAATAACGGCAGGGGGAGAAACTGTACATTACAGTCCTTACAATGGGAAAGTATTGCCCGGATACATGTACACAGACACGGGTTTCTGGGATACATTTCGCGCTTTGTTTCCGTTGCTTAATTTAATTTATCCATCTGTAAATGAACAAATGCAAGAGGGGTTAGTCAATACCTATAAGGAGAGTGGTTTCTTGCCAGAGTGGGCAAGCCCAGGACATAGAGGGGTGATGATTGGAAATAACTCGGCTTCAGTAGTTACCGATGCTTATCTAAAAGGTTTAAGGGGTTATGATATTGAGGCGTTGTATGATGCAATGATACACGGGACAAAGAATGTGCATCCGACAGTATCCTCAACAGGACGATTGGGACACGAATATTACAACACGCTTGGTTATGTGCCTTATGATGTGAAGATTAATGAGAATGCTGCTCGAACGCTTGAGTATGCTTATGCCGATTGGACAATTTATAAATTAGCAAAGGCCTTAAACAAACCTCAAGCAGAGATAGATCTTTTTGCAAAACGTTCTCAAAACTACAGGAATCTTTTTTCACCTGAATACAACTTGATGCGCGGTAAAAATAAAGATGGTACTTTTCAATCTCCTTTTAGTCCTACCAAATGGGGTGATGCTTTCACAGAAGGTAATAGCTGGCACTATACATGGTCTGTTTTTCACGATACACAAGGACTGATTAATTTGATGGGTGGAAACAAGCAATTTGTAACCATGCTTGATTCTGTATTCATCATGCCTCCTATTTTTGATGACAGCTACTATGGACAAGTGATTCACGAAATCAGAGAAATGCAGATAATGAATATGGGTCAATATGCTCATGGCAATCAACCTATTCAACACATGGTTTACCTGTACAATTATGCAAGCGAACCATGGAAAAGTCAATATTGGTCGCGTGAAGTGATGGATAAGCTCTATAGTGCAGCTCCTGACGGATATTGTGGAGACGAAGATAATGGCCAAACATCTGCTTGGTATGTCTTTTCGGCGTTAGGCTTCTATCCTGTATGTCCTGGTACGGATGAATATGTTGTTGGTTCACCTTTGTTTGAAAAGGTTACTGTGACACTTGAAAATGGTAAAAAGTTTGTAGTTAATGCTCCCAATAATCATCCATCTCGCAGATACATATCTTCGATGAAGATAAATGGCGAAAACAATACCAAAAATTACCTTACCCATCAAGATTTATTGAATGGTGCACAAATAGACATTGAGTTATCAGATTCTCCAAATAAACAAAGAGGTATTGATAAATCTGACTATCCTTATTCTTTTACGAATGAGAAGTAGGGTGCCTCTATTATTTATTTGCATAATGCTATATTTTTCTATAATAGAATTATAAGTTTTGAAGCATTATAAGCAGTTGAGATATTTAATTTTAGAGAGTTGAATACAAGCAGTAAGTTTATTAGGAGCCATTATGTCTAAAAATAAAGCAAATAGCAGTAGGCTTCTCAAACCTTAGTAACATTGACTTAAAGCCCCCTCTCCGCAACCTTATTACCTTATTTATCGATGAAGTAAATATTCAATGTGTGCTATGAGTATAGAAATTATTATAGGTACACAATCCGTACTCATCTTGTTTTTTTTCGTCTTGCTCATTTTTTTAAACACACAGTATTGCTGTGATTCCTCAGGTTGATGAGGTATTATAGAATAAGGAATAGTTTTAAACATAAAAAGAGGCGCAAAAAATGCGCCTCTTTTTATATTCACGAACAAGAGCGAACTCTTATGACGTGTTGTTTTTTTACTTCTGTGTGTACAGCACTTCCCCTTTACCAATATCCAATTTATCGGATATGTCATGAGGTTCAGTTTCTGCAAGAAACATTCCTCTTTTATCAAATTTGATGGGAGGTGTGAACTTAATTTCGCGTAGTTTAGTAAATACTACTTGAGCTACGCCTTGATTTACGATATCTAATCTTTCTGCCGCAGCATAAGATAAATCGATATCTCGTCCTCTAATAAAGGGACCTCTATCAGTTACTTTTACTATTACAAAACTGTTGTTTTTGGGGTTTACTACTTTTAACCTTGTCCCGAACGGGAGGGTGCGGTGAGCACATGTCAAGCTGTCGCTTCTGTATCTGATTCCGCTTGATGTTAAACGGCCTTCAAACTTGTTGTGATAAAAAGATGCTTTGACACTCTTTTGGGCAAAGCCCAATGTACTCATTAAAATAAAAAAGGAAATAAAATATATTCTCATATTTAATTGTTTAAGAACGCTTTTATGGACGCCCTTTTTTTATTGAGGCGCAAATTAACATAAAAACGATGAGCAAAAAAAATGATGTATGGTTCATTTCCAATACATTATTCATTTTTACTTGTTACTAACAAGTTCCTTAAACAAAAAAAGATCGAAATTGTTTTCGATCTTTTTCTAAAGTTGCGGAGACAGGACTTGAACCTATGACCTTTGGGTTATGAGCCCAACGAGCTACCAACTGCTCCACTCCGCGATATGTTTTCTCTTAATTGAGAGTGCAAAGATAAGAATCATTTTTGTAATTACCAAATATATTAGTGGCAATATTGAGATGTATCTAACAATGGTGGTAATTATATTTACTTTTGATCTACATAAGACTGAGTTTCAATACAATCGTTACAATAAGAATTATAATTCTTTTTTCTTACTCATTTATATTGTAAATTTGCGATTATAAAAATATAAATATGGCAGACAGCATTGTAATTATTCCTACTTATAATGAAAAGGAAAACATCGAAAATATTATTCGTGCAGTTTTCTCTTTACCCAAAAGGTTTCACATTCTTGTAGTTGATGATGCATCTCCCGATGGTACGGCTGACATTATACACCGCTTAATGGAAGAATTTCCAGGGGAGCTATTTATTGAAGAACGCAAAGGGAAAATGGGCTTGGGCACAGCATATATACATGGTTTTAAGTGGGCATTAGCGCGAAATTATGAGTTTATTTTCGAAATGGATGCCGACTTCTCTCACAATCCCGATGATCTGCCTCGCCTCTATCATGCTTGTCATGCAGAAGGATATGATTTAGCCATTGGTTCACGCTATTGTTCAGGTGTTAATGTCGTTAATTGGCCCATTGGGCGTGTCTTGATGTCTTATTTTGCATCTAAATATGTGCGCTTTATTACCCGGTTGAATGTTCACGACAGTACTGCGGGCTTTAAATGCTATAGGCGCAAAGTTTTGGAGACTATTGATCTTGATAAAATACAGTTTAAGGGATACGCTTTTCAGATTGAGATGAAATATAAAACTTATGTGTTGGGCTTTAAAATTAAGGAGGTTTCCGTTATATTTGTCAATCGACAATTAGGAACTTCTAAAATGAATACGGGTATTTTTGGCGAAGCCTTTTTTGGAGTAATGGATTTGAGATGGAAAAAAATTACAGGTAGAATAAAGCCGCGAAAATCCACCATTTTAAAGCAAAACTGATACGAATTATGTTTTTATTATTATCCCATTGCATCTAAAAAACAAGTAATTATGCTACTCATCCGCAATGCCACTATAATAAATGAAGGTGTTTCTTATAAAGGTAATGTTCTTATCAAAAATGATAGAATAGATAAAATCTACACACAAGAAGTTCCTGAAGAAATTTGCAATCTGTCACAAATAATTGAGGCGGACGGTTTTTATCTTATACCAGGGGTCATTGACGATCAAGTTCATTTTCGCGAACCAGGTCTTACACACAAGGGCGATATTTGCTCAGAAAGTAGAGCAGCCATTGCAGGCGGAGTAACCAGCTATATGGAAATGCCCAACACTAATCCACAAACCACAACCCTTGATGAGTGGGATAAAAAGAATGAGTTTGCCCATGGTAAGTCATTTGCCAATTATGCTTTCTATCTTGGTGCAACCAATGATAATTTAGCGGAACTAAAGAAGGCAGATTCTAAAAATCTTTGTGGAATAAAGATATTTATGGGTGCATCTACTGGTAATATGCTGGTTGATAACAAAAAAGCGCTACAAGCTATCTTTGCAGAAATAGATATGCTTATAGCTACCCACTGTGAAAAGGAATCAATTATCCGCAATAACATACAAAAATATACCAAAGAGTTTGGTGAAGATATACCAATTAAATACCATCCCCTGATTCGAAGTGCTGAAGCATGTTATGAATCATCGGCCGAAGCCATTGAGCTTGCCGATAGATATGGAGCACGCCTGCATGTTTTGCATCTTTCAACAGCTAAAGAAATGCAACTATTTGATGCAAAACCACTTTCTGAAAAGAAAATTACTGCAGAAGCTTGTGTTCATCATCTTTGGTTTACAGATGATGATTACGAACGACTTGGTTCTCGCATTAAATGGAATCCAGCAATTAAAACTGAAAGAGACAGAAATGAATTACGGAAAGCTCTATTAGAAAACAAATTGGATGTTGTTGCAAGCGACCATGCACCACATACTTTGAAAGAAAAAGAGGGAGGTGCACTGAAAGCAGCTTCTGGAGGTCCATTGGTGCAACATTCTTTGCAGATGATGTTACAGCTTGCTTCGCAAAATGTTTTAAGCAAAGAGCAAGTGGTAGAGAAAATGTGTCATGCTCCTGCCAAGCTTTTTGGTGTGAAAGATAGGGGATTCATTCGCGAAGGTTATTTTGCAGATATGGTAATGGTCAATCCTAATAAGCCTTACACAATTACTACTGATAATATACTTTACAAATGCGGGTGGTCTCCTTTGGAGGGAGAAACATTTTCGTCGAGCATCCAAACAACTATCTTAAATGGGAAAATTGCTTTTCATAATGGAGAAGTTGTGGGTGAACCAAGCGGGGAGATGTTGGAATTTAGGAGATAGATTGTTTTTTTGGTATCTGCATAGCTCCTTCACTGCACACTGTTTTAAAAGAACTAATATTCCATCTTTCGAGGAGATGCCTCAGGCGTTGAAGTCAAACAATTTTTACTCCTCGAAGGCGCTTTCTTCAGCCATCTTTCTTATCTTTTCAAAACATTTTCACCGCGGTGAAAATGTTCAAAACTGATGAAACTTGCATCCACCGCGGTGAAAATGTTTGAAAACACATTATTTCTGTATTATTGCCCTTATTCGCATCATTTATGCCTTAAAAAGACCAATTTTCGTTGTAGAATTCTACTATTATAGATTGATTTTTCAATCTTAGCTTGTTTTTTCTTTTCTCACAGTGTTTTTCTATCAAATTTCTCCAAAAAAGCTTCAAAATAGTGTTTCAAAACATTTTCACCGTGGTAAATTGAATTTTCATGAGATGAATGTCCAATTCACCGCGGTGGATTTGATTTCTAACTTTTTTGTGACGCTTCTTCCAATGAATTGTAAAAAAATGGGGCAATTGTTTTCAAATTGACACATACAGAAGAAAAAAAATATAATTAGATATTGATGCAAAAGAGAGAGGAGAGATTAGCACCAATATAATAATTTGAAAAGAAATGGAGGTTGAATATTGTTTTCTACTGAACGCTTGCACGAAAACTTAAGAGCCACAAGCGAGAATCGAACTCGCGACCGACGCGTTACGAATGCGTTACTCTACCGACTGAGCTATTGTGGCCTGTTGAAGTTATTCTTGATAACTACAAAAGTACGAAATAAATAAAAAATAATGATGGAAAATAGCTTATTTTTCGATTGAATGTCTGCATCACTATGTTATTTATTTAATAAAAAAGCGGATTGCAAAACTAATTGCAACCCGCTTTTTTGATTATAAATGTTGTTAGTCAAATTCGACTGAACATGCTTTTATTATTTCACTATTACGGCCTCATCCTTGCCTTTTCTGGTCATCATATTGTAAGCAATGGGTGCTGCAATAAACAAACTGGTAGCTGTTCCAACCACAATACCAATCAACATGGCAAATACAAAGCTTCTAATTGCATCTCCACCAAAGAAGAAAATCATAAGAATTACAAGTATTGTACTCACACTGGTGTTAATGGTTCTTGCCAAAGTAGCATTTAATGAGTCGTTGATAACTGCAAACAGATTACGTTTTGGATAAAGCTGTCTGAACTCTCTCACACGGTCAAACACAACCACCTTATCATTGATAGAGTATCCAATAACGGTTAGAATGGCCGCAACAAATGTTTGGTCAATCTCCATTGAGAATGGCATAATCTTGTAGAGCAACGAGTACAATGCAACTACTGCAAAAGCATCAATAGATATTGCTGCAAGTGTTCCCAAAGAGTATGTCCAGTTGCGGAATCTTACAAATATATAAATACCCATAAATAGAAGCGCAATCAATAACGCCCATGCTGCACCTTGAACGATGTCCTTGGCTACACTTGGCCCAACTGTTTGCGAGCTTTGTATGTAGTTATCTATTGTGCTACCTGGCGCTATATATGGTCTAAGGTTTTCACCTAACAATCCTTTGATTTCATCTTCAATATCTGGGTCATCACTATCAATCATATAGTTGGTAGATATACGCACTTGGTTGCTTGAACCGATGGTAATTACCCTCACATTGTCACCAAATGATGGAGCTAATGCATCTTGAACATCAGTTGTTTTAACAGGTTCGTCAAATCTAACAACGTAGTTTCTACCTCCAGTGAAGTCGATACCTCTATTTAATTGAAGCGTAGCAAGTGAAATTACTCCTATTAGAACAAAACCGCCTGCAATCATGAAAGCTTTCCTTCTGTTCTCAAGTATTTTAAACTGAGGATTTTTCAAGAAGTTTTCAGATGCTTTTGTTGTGAAAGTAAGATTGAGCCATCTTCCTTTTGCAAACTGACCTTCATACACCAAACGTGTAAGGAACACTGCAGTAAGAAACGATGAAAGGATACCTATTATCAATGTAATGGCAAATCCTTTGATAGGACCTGTTCCGAATGAAACAAGCACTATAGCCGTTATAACTGTTGTTAAGTTAGAGTCAAAAATAGCAGAGAAGGCATTCTTATATCCATCTTGTACAGCATTTCGTAATGTTTTACCACCTGCAAGCTCTTCCTTTATACGCTCATTAATAAGTACGTTCGCATCCACCGCCATACCCAGTGATAAAATCATACCCGCAATACCAGGCAATGTGAGTACTGCCTGAAATGCAGCTAATGCTCCAAGAATAAAGAAAAAGTTAAGTAGAAGAGCAACATTCACTACTGTTCCAGGAATCAATCCATAGAGCAAATAAACGAAAGCAAACAATACAATCAGTGCCAGAATGAATGAAATAAATCCAGCATTAATTGCTTCCTGACCCAACGAAGGACCAACAATATCTTCTTGCACAATGCGAACACCTGCTTTCATCTTTCCAGATTTCAGTGTGTTCTCTAAGTCTCTCGCCTCTTCGGGCGTAAAGTTTCCAGTAATGGAAGATCGTCCACCTTCAATTTTGTCATTCACATTAGGAGCTGAATATACATAGCCGTCCAATACAATTGCAATGGCACGACCCTTTTCAGTACCTGTAATAGTAGCCCAACGGCTCGATCCTGAAGAGTTCATTTGCATGCTCACTTCCCAAGCAGAGCCACGTTGACCTTGATCGGCACGTGCCGAAACTACAACGTCTCCGTCAAGAGCAGGACCACGTTTAGAACCATCTCCTCTTAATGCAAACAATTGGAAATAGGTTTCTCTTGCATCAACTGCTTTGAAACCCCATTTGAAACGAACATCACCAGGGAATGATTCTTTATACTTATCAAGCATAAAGTTGATAGTAGCCGTATCATTTTTAGAGGCCGTACCAACTACTGGACCAGAAGCTCCACCCATTGCAAAATAAGGTTCAGCAAAGTATTGAACAAAGTTTTTGTCAATAGTTATATCGCTTCTCTCTATTTCATTAAATGTTTCTGTTTCAGCTAATGCCATTGTTTCGTCTTCCGATACTACTGTATCAGCATCAGCTACTTCTTCATCTACAGGTGTGCTGTCTGTTTGTTGCGAAGTAATATAAGCTGTGGTTTTAGAATTAATATCATTAAATCCAGTTATTAGCTCATTCACGTTATAAGTTTTCCAGAATTCCAGATTGGCACTTCCTTGGAGGAGTTTACGTACACGCTCAGGTTCTTTTATACCTGGTAGTTCAATAAGTATTCTTTCAGCACGATCCAATTTCTGAATGTTTGGAGCAACTACCCCAAAGCGGTCAATACGTGTGCGCAACACATTAAATGAGTTGTCAGCTGCACTAACCAATTCGTTGCGCAATTCTGCAATTACTTTATCGTTTGAGTCAGCAGGACTAATCCTGTCGCTCATTGTAATGCTAAAAATGTTTGCCAGCTTCGCATTTTGGTCAATGGCTTGATATTTTTGTTGAAATAGAGAGATGAAATCTTGAGAACTTCCTTTTCTATTTTCAGCAACAGTCTCGCGTAGAGCTTGATTAAATTGAGGGTCATCTGTGTTAGCCAATGAGCTTAATACTCCTCGTGCATCAATTTCTAAAATTACGTTCATACCGCCCTTAAGGTCGAGTCCTAAACCAATTTCTTTCTCGCGAATTTGTTTTAATGTATAACCTAAATAAACTTTCTCAGTTGATAACGAATCAAGATAGTCAGTTTTTAGGTTCAAATCTCCAGCTGCATATGCTTCTGCTTTTTTCTCGTAATGATTACTTACCACAGTAAATGACAAGTAATACAAACAGATAAGCCCAAGTAAGATAGCGAAGATTTTAATAAATCCTTTGTTTAACATTACAGTTTTGCTTTTTTATTAGTGTTTGATATTTATTTGATTATCAGATTGAATTATTAAAAATAGAGGCACTTTCATGCCTCTTATTTTTTCGCTTGCAAATATAAACTTTTTTTGTCTTTTATAAGAGTATATGTGTAAGTTTTTTTATGGTCGAGAATTTATCTCTTGAGTTTCATACTGATATCTCTTTTTTTATTAGTTGACGAATCCTCTGTTTTTAAGTAGGTATACAGGATTGGGTTCTGCACCTCTGTATTTTTTATACAGCGTCATTGGGTCGTCAGAGTTTCCTTTCGAGAGCACATTTTTGCGAAACGATTGAGCTGATGCTGTATCAAAAATGCCATTTTCTACAAATGGTTGAAACGCATCTGAATCTAACACTTCAGACCATAAATAGCTATAGTATCCAGCAGAATAACCACCACTAAAGATGTGTGAGAAATAGGTGCTACGATAGCGAGGGATGATTTCGCTAATTAAACCAATTTTCTCCATTGATTTTTTCTCAAAATCACGCACATCAAATTCTCTTTCTTCGGTTTGTGTATGGTAGTCCATATCCAATAGTGCAGCTCCAATAAACTCTGTAGTGATGAAGCCCATGTTGAATTTTGAAGCAGCTTCCATTTTTGCAATCAACGAATCAGGAATAATTTCACCCGTTTCGTAATGTTTTGCATATAGCTTAAGCACTTCGGGATGAAATGCCCAATGCTCCATTATTTGCGACGGAAGCTCAACAAAATCACGTGGAACGCTTGTTCCAGATACACCACTGTAGGTTACGTTCGAAAGCATGCCATGCAAAGCATGACCAAATTCGTGGAACAGTGTTTCCACTTCGTCCAATGTTAATAGCGATGGTGTTTCGGGTGTAGCACGAGTGAAGTTGCCCACATTAAAGATTAATGGACGGATGTTTTCTCCATCTTTTATTTCTTGACCTCTAAAACTACTCATCCAAGCACCAGCATTCTTGCCCGAACGAGGAAAATAGTCGGTGTAGAATATGGCTAGGTGTGATCCATCTGCTTCAGTCACTTCATAAGCTTCCACTTCGGGATGATAAACAGGAACGCTCTCAAGTTTAGTGAAGTTCAGTCCGTACAATTTATTAGCAGTTGCAAAAACTCCCTCTCTCACATTTTCCATTTTGAAGTAGGGTTTCAACTCAGCTTCATTCAGTGCATATTTTTTTTCTCTCAACTTTTCAGTGTAATACCACCAATCCCACGATTGCAATTTAAAGTCACCGCCTTCTGCATCAATAATAGTTTGCAACTCAGCAGCTTCTTTTTTAGTTTGTGGCAGTGCATATTCCCATACATCGTTGAGTAGTTTGTACACATTTTCAGGTGTTTTAGCCATGCGCTCTTCCATCACAAAATCGGCATGAGTGGCATATCCCAACATATTGGCTTTTTGTATACGCAGGTTTACAATTTTGTTGATGTTCTTCTTGTTGTCAAACTCATTGTCATTGTCTCCGCGGTTATACATTGCTTTGTAGAGCTTTTCGCGCAAATCGCGATTGTCAGCATACTGCAAAAATGGCAACCAGCTTGGTTTGTGAAGTGTGAAAACCCACTTGCCTTCCATGTCTTTATCTTTTGCAGTGACAGCCGCTGCAGAAACTACGCCTTGTGGAAGACCAGCCAAATCAGCCTCATTGTCAATTACCAATTCATAGGAGTTTGTTTCTTTCAATAAGTTGTTTCCAAAATTAAGTGTCAATGCAGAAAGTTCTTTGTTTATCTCTCTCAATTCATCTTTTTGTTCGTCGCTCAACATAATGCCCGAACGAACAAAGTTCTTGTAATACATATCAAGCAAACGATATTGCTCTGTGTTCAGGCCAAGATTGGCAGAGTCATTGTGCAAAGCGTTTATTCTTTCAAACAATTTGTCATTCAAGTAAATGTTGTCGCTGTGCTCAGACAGTAGCGGAGACATTTCCTCAGCAATTGCTTGTAGCGTGTCGTTGTTTTCTGCACCTTTTAGGCCAGAAAACACACGTGAAACGCGTGATAGTATTTTCCCACTGTTGTCTAATGCTACAATGGTGTTTTCAAATGTAGGAGCTTCGGAATTGTTGGCAATCGAATCAATTTCATTTGATTGTTGTTCAATGCCTTTTTCAAAAGCGGGTTTGAAGTCCTCGTTAGTAATTTTTTCAAAAGGAGGCATGCCATAAGGAGTTTCAAACTCCGAGTAAAAGATGCTACCTTTTTCAGCAGAATCCTTGTTTGTGCCACAAGAAATCAACATCATAATCGATAAGCTTAAAATAGTGAAATGTTTCATTTAAAAATAGTGTCTAAAATGAATAAAGTTATTTGTTTGGATAAGAGAAGAACGTTAGTTGTACTTTTTTTTGATTTATCTCTTTCTGTATTAAAGTGCAAAGATAGATTATTTCTTTGAAAGTCATGGCTAAAACCTGGAAAAAGCAGTTAGAGATAAGAGAATTAGAGAGGAGGCAAGAGGTGTTTGATATTCATTAGGAAGTGTTTTATATGAAGGTCATTTTTTTAACCACAGATACCACAGATTTTATTAGATTAACTACAGATCATAGTCGAAGTTTTGCATTTTCAATTCAATGTTTTTTTGCTTCGCAACACACGGTTTGCAAATAAAACCGCGCGAGCGACTGCGGTGCTTCTATCATTTGTCAATCTAAAATAATCTATACAATGATTTTCCGATCGCGCCCATTTGCAATGGGTGTTTCGTGTTAGCGAAGGTTGTGCATACTGTAAATTCATCGCAAAAAAAGTTTATAAAATTCTGCGAATATGACCGCTAACAATGGGTTTGTTTTACCTAAAACCCAAAATGGAAGAGATCACCCAACGATGTAATTTGAATCTTAAATATAAACTGCAAAAGTAGATTTACATTGCTCATCACCATAAATAACGCAGCGGTATATATAATGCCAAACAGCCCACCAGTTATATGTGCCGAATGGTTGATGCCGCCCACCTCTTTTTTATCTAAATACATTGATATAAAAACGAAGATGAAACCAAATAAAAATGCAGGTAACATAATGGGGATGAAAAGAATACCCATAAAGTTCATGGGATTGATAAGGATATATGCAAACACAATTGCCGAAACAGCGCCCGATGCTCCAAGGCCTTTGTAATAGTAATTGTCCTTTTGTTTAAAATAGGTTGGCAGTATTGAAATGAACAGTCCGCCTATATAAAGGAGTATAAACGCTGCAGCTCCAGGCCTTTGTCCAAACTGAAGTTTAAATATGTTTTCGATATAGCTGCCAAAAAGATAAAACGTGAACATATTAAAAAGCAAATGGGTGAAATCTGCATGCAACACGCCATAAGTTATTAGCCTATACCACTGCCCATCTCTTACTGATGCTGGCTGGAAGATAAGTTTGTCGGCAAGGTCATAATTGTTAAATGCTTGGTAAGATATTAATACGGTAACTATTATAATGGCAAGTGTTATCATAAATGCGAAGTTTGTTTTTTTCTAATTAGAAATGAACACATTTGTTTGTGCTAAAAAACGATGGGGACAAAGATAATAAAAAAACGATAGGTGCTGTTTGTGTTGTTTTATTTCTCTGTTATAACAAATTAATGTAAATGGAAAGTGCGCTATAACTGAGTTGTTAAATTTATGATATTCAAGCACTTCAGGTAGAACAATCTTTTAAATCAATCTGTTTATAATATCTCTATTAGAGTCATTTAAAAAAACAAATAATTATGAAAGCAAAAAATCCAGTTGGTTGGTTCGAAATTTATGTAGACGATATGAATAGAGCCAAAAAGTTTTATGAAGAAGTATTGCATGTTCAGTTATCTGAGTTGCCAATGCCAAACACAGCAGATGATGATATGAAAATGGTGGCATTCCCAATGGAAATGGATGGTGCGGGTGCTGCAGGAGCATTGGTTAAAATGGCTGGTTTTAAGGCAGGAGGAGGTGGTTCAACCATAGTCTATTTTGATAGCGATGATTGTGCCATAGAAGAAGCACGCATTGAAGAAGCAGGAGGTAAGGTTCATCAATCAAAAGAATCAATTGGTGAATATGGATTTATGGTGTTGGCGTTTGATACGGAAGGGAATATGTTTGGTGTGCATTCCAGTAAATAAGGAGTTTACCTATAATTATCAGCATATTGAAAACCTGCTTCGCAACACAAAGATTTGAAGTGAACACCAGCAACGTATAAAATAGTTTCCTTATTAATAAAAACATGAAGTTATGAATGGAAAAATAATACACATCAATCCCAACGGGCTTTTAAAAAGTGGTGTGTTTTCGCAAGTAGTGACAACTCGTGGAAGCGGAGCAACAATTCACATAGGTGGACAAAACGCTATAAATTCGAATGGAGAAGTAATTGGCAAAGGAAACATTCACACGCAAACCATTCAAGTGATGTACAACATTGAAACTGCACTAAGGGCTTGTGGAGCAACATTTGAACACCTTGTGAAACTCACCATTTACATTGTAGAAGGTCAAGATGTGGCAACAGCATTCGAAGCCTCACAACGTGTTGTTAAATTTGTGAATCCTCCTGCCATTTCAGGCCTAATTGTATCGGGCTTAACAAATTCTGAATGTTTGATAGAAATTGATGCAGTGGCATTTCTTCCCGATTGAAAAAAGTCTCTTATTTAAATTTTTCCTTTTTAGTCTCCTCATATAAATCTCTTAATCAATTTTATTTTAGTTGTTATAGTGGGAATAATAATCGATTAAGTTATTGCATTAGCCGATATCCTCTTTTTTAATCTAAATCTAAGAAAATTCTTCAACCTTAGAGACATAAATATTTAGTATATTTGTGTCTCTAAAGAAATAACACAAGCAAAAATGAATAAAACAAAGCACACTATTATAAATGGAGATAGCAGACAAATGAATGAGCTTTCTGACGAAAGCGTTCATTTAATCGTTACTTCACCACCTTATTGGCAATTAAAAGATTATGGAACTGAGAATCAAATTGGATTTCATGATGATTATGAGACATATATAAATCATTTGAATTTAACTTGGCAAGAATGTTTCAGAGTCCTACATGAAGGCTGTCGTTTGTGTATAAATATTGGCGATCAGTTTGCTCGTTCTACTTATTATGGACGTTACAAAATTATTCCTATTCATGCAGAAATTATAAAGTTTTGCGAAGTTATTGGTTTTGACTTTATGGGACAAATAATTTGGCAAAAAGTCACTACTATGAACACTTCAGGAGGGGCAAGTATAATGGGTAGCTACCCTAATCCAAGAAATGGTATAGTTAAATTGGATTTTGAATATATTCTGTTATTCAAAAAGCAAGGAAAGGCTCCAATGCCTAATAAAGTGCAAAAAGATAATGCAGCAATGACAAATGAAGAGTGGAAAACATACTTTAATGGTCATTGGTATTTTCCTGGTGCCAAGCAAGACAAGCATTTAGCTATGTTTCCCGAAGAATTACCCCACCGATTAATCAAAATGTTTTCTTTCCCAAGCGAGACGGTTCTCGATCCTTTTATGGGAAGTGGCACTACTGCTTTGGCTGCAAAGAATCTGAATCGCAATTCTATTGGCTATGAAATAAATCCTGATTTTATTCCTATTATAAAGGAGAGAATCGGTGGAAGTGATGCTTTTATGGAAGTTGAAACAAAGTTGATAAAACAACCAAAAAGTGAAATATCTTTTGAAAAAAGAATTGAAAGTCTGCCTTATCAATTTATAGATACACATAAGTTAGATAAAAAAATTGATGTAAAGAAAATTCAATATGGATCGAAGATTGATGCTAAGAGTACTGGACAAAGAGAAGAGTTTTTCTCAGTAAAGGAAATAATTAGTCCAGAGCTAATTCGGTTAAGTAATGATTTAACAATTCGATTAATTGGTATTAAACAAAACCCTACAATTAACAATGAAGCATATGAATACTTAATTAATAAACTTCGCGGAAAAAAAGTTTTTTTAAAGTATGATATTGTAAAACACGATGCGAATAATATTTTAATGGCATATATGTATTTAGAGAATAAAACCTTTATAAATGCTCATTTGCTAAAGGAGAACTTAGCTTTAGTAGATAACTCGATTGATTTTAAATATAAAAATAAATTTAATGCTTTTATAAATGGCAAATAAAGATTGGATGACAAAAACTGATGGAATGGGTTTCAAATTTAAACATGAAACACTTCTAAACTATGCTTTAAATAGATGGGGTTTAAATAAAGCTTATAGCATAGGACCTTTATCTGAATTAATACGAGAATGTGCACCTATTGATTTCAATGAGTGGGAAGAGTACTATTTCACAAAAGGTAAACAAAAAAAGAAAAATGGAATATATATTACTCGTGAATATATTACCTCATTGGGCCAAACCCTCTTCACCAAACTCTCAGAAGTTGTTCAAAACGAATTAGCTTCAATAACCGAAGAGGAGTGTATAGAATATGCATACAATCTGGTGCTTCGAAGAACATATGATGGATACCAAACAGAGATTGATACTATATATGGTCAATTGGAAGGAGCACTTGGACAAAAAATAGAACCTGCACCCGACAATTGGGACAGGGCATATAGTGTTGACTTCTTTTTGAAAGTTGGAGAAAAGTATATAGGTATTCAAATAAAACCAATTGGCTCAGGGCAATCGCTCAATCAATATCAATGGATAGAAATGCACCGTGTTAATCATGAAAAGTTTGAGAGAGACCATGGGGGAAAGGTTTTCTTTGTATATTCTACAAAAATAGCCGGAAAGAAAGCAATATATAATGTTGAAGTGATAGAGCAAATAAAGGAGGAAATGAAACGATTGGCTAAATAATTGATCGCAAATATGACAAGTCGTAAATTAGAAAGTCTTCGACTAACTAATTTACGACTTGTTCCTTTTTTGTATTAAGACGTAAAATATTACGTCTCTACATTTGTAACATTACAAACCCAATAGCTTTTTTCCTTCATCTTTCCCTCCATGCAACATAGAGCTGGGGTTCTCAATCATTTTCTTCACATCCATCAAAAAACTAACTGAGTCTTTTCCATCAATGATGCGGTGATCGTAGCTGAGAGCAATATACATCATGGGGCGAATTTGCACTTGTCCATTCACCGCCATTGGACGATCGACAATGTTGTGCATGCCAATGATGGCTGATTGTGGTGGATTGATAAGCGGGGTGGACATCATAGATCCAAACACACCACCATTGGTGAGAGTGAACGTGCCACCTGCCATTTCGTCCATACTTATTCTGCCCGAAAGCGCTTTGTCTGCAAGGCGCTTGAGTTCCGATTCAATTGCTGCAAGGCTGAGTGTGTCAACATTGCGAATGACGGGAACCATCAGTCCTTTGGGGGCTTGCACTGCCACAGAGATATCGACATAAGATGGATGCAAAATTTCTTCGCCATCCATCTGGCTGTTTATTTTAGGGTGAAGCTTAAGTGCTAAAGCGCAAGCTTTCAGGAAAAACGTAATTAACCCAATTTTGTAGCCATATTTCTTCACAAACTCTGGTTGGTATTTGCTCCGCAGTGTCATTAGGTTTTGCATATCCACTTCGTTGAACGTGGTTAACATGGCAGTTTCATTTTTCACTTGCACCAAGCGTTTGCTGAGGTGTTTGCGTAGTTGACTCATTTTTTCGCGTTCAACGGTTCGCTCTTTTGGAGCTGAGGTTGAGGGTTGGCCGTTATCATTTTGTGAACCTTGATTTAAAACAGCGTTAACATCATCCGATGAAAGTCTTCTCAAACCCTTAATAATGTCTTCCACGTTGATATTTTCTACTTCCATCATTTTGCGTGCCAACGGGGTTGTTTTCACTTCGGACAAATCGTCAGTAGATTTATCTGTCTGTGTATGTTTGGATTGTTTAGCAGTCGCAGTGCCTCCGTCTTTCGGTTCCAATTCACTGTCAGCACCTGAAGGCGCTTCTTTTTTTACTTCTTTGGCGTCAGCTTTGTCTTCTTTGCGGTCTGTTTCTTTTTGCTCATGTTCTAACTTCTCTTCTACTTCATCCGCATCATCCAGCTCATCTTCTTCATCTGGCACTTCCACCGAAGTATCAATGCGGCATGCTACAGAATCAACTTTCACAGTTTCGCCTTCTTGTACCAAAATTTCTATTTTGCCCGATTCGGGGGCAATCAAAGATAGGGTGGCTTTATCTGATTCTATCATAGCTAACTCCTGGTTTTTGTGTACCAAGTCGCCATTGGCCACTGTCCATGTTGCCAGTTCTACTTCGTTTATCGATTCGCCAGGTGATGGCACTTTCACTTCTATCATCATATCATTAATTCGTTAACTTGAAATTGCTACTATAACTATTTATTTGTTAGCGTTTGGTTTTAGATTGAAAAACGTTGATCGTCTGGAAAGTAATAATGTTGTTTCAGTATTTCTTCCCGGCTACTTCCTTCCACACAATCTAAATTACAATAAGGAAGTTTTTTATCGCAATGGCATGGTTTGAACACTTTGTCAATAATTTCTTTTTGTCCAACATTGTGCAGTTTTGCCAATCCTGTTGCAGGACTTGCACTTGCCAAACGTGCTACTGGAACTATGTGATACTGATGCATCATTTTATTAATAAAAGTCCATGCTCCCATATTCTCGGGTTCTTCTTGCACCCAAAGGGTGAGCAGTGCCGAAGCGTATTTTTCTACAATAGCTGCCACTTTCTCTTCAGGGAAAGGGTAGAGTTGTTCTATGCGAACAATTGCAACATTGCGAGCTTCAAGTTCTTCTTTGCGTTTCAACAGGTCGTAATATATCTTGCCAGTACAAAATACCAGACGGGTAACAGATTCTACATTCACATTGTTGTCATCAATCACTTCTTGAAAAGTACTCTCTACCAAATCATTTACTGTAGAAATACATCTGGGATGACGCAACAAACTTTTGGGAGTGAACACTACCATGGGGAGACGAATGTTGCGCATCAATTGCATTCTGAGTGCATGAAAAAGATTTGCGGGAGTGGTGAAATTCATCACTTGCATGTTATTGCGTGCAGACATGGTTAGGAATCTTTCAATGCGTCCACTCGAATGTTCAGGTCCTTGTCCTTCATAACCATGCGGTAGATAAAGGACAAGTCCGTTTAAAACGCCCCATTTTTCTTCAGCCGAACTAATGTATTGGTCAATAATAACTTGTGCCACATTGTGAAAATCGCCGAACTGTGCTTCCCAAATATTGAGACCGTTGGGAACTCCAAGCGCATAACCATATTCAAAACCCAACACTCCATACTCAGATAGAGGAGAGTTGTAGGCAGTGAAAGGGGCTTCAAACTCTGCAGAATCACGCAATGGCATATATCGTTCGCGCACATCCTCTTGTGCAAAACTGGCGTGACGATGGGCAAATGTGCCACGTTCGGTGTCTTGTCCGCTCAACCTCACAGGATGTCCGTCATTGATTAATGTGGCATAACTTAATAGTTCGCCCATAGCCCAATCTATCTTTTCGCTATCGTACATCTTTTGACGATCCTCCAAAATCTTGTGCACCTTTGAAAAGAAAAGCTTTTCTTTGGGTACTTTATTCATTTGAGACCATAGTCGGTCTATCGTTTCTCTATCTACACCAGTAGGCATGGTATGTTTGAAATCATCATCTTCGGGAAAAGGGAAAGAAGACCATAAATCCGGCATAAAGCGAGGGATTGAAACTTTGGCACTTTGCTGGGAAATTGTAAGCTCTTCTTCTAAATGCTCATCATATTCCTCAATAAGTTTGCGTGCTTCTTTTGATGAAAGCACTTTTTCTTTTTGCAGTTGTGCTGCATAAATCTCTAATGGATTGGGATGCTTAGCAATTGTTTTGTAGAGCAACGGTTGTGTAAATCGTGGTTCGTCACCCTCGTTGTGTCCATATTTGCGGTAGCAAAGTATGTCGATAAATACATCGGTGTTAAACTTCTGACGATACTCCATAGCCAATTCAAAAACATAAGCTACTGCTTCAGTGTCATCGCCATTGACGTGAAAGACAGGGTTTCGAGTAACCTTTGCAATGTCTGTGCAGTAGGTGCTGGAGCGTGCTTCAATATAATTGGTAGTGAAACCAACTTGATTGTTAACAACTACGTGAATGGTGCCCCCAGATTTATATCCGTCCAGAGTAGCCATTTGAACCACTTCATACATCACTCCTTGTGAAGCAATGGCAGCATCTCCATGAATGATGATGGGCACAACTTTGTCATGATCGTGATTGTATGCATGGTCAATGCGTGATCGTGCTAATCCAATAGCAACTGGGGTTACAGCTTCTAAATGCGAAGGGTTTGGTAAGAGTGCGAGATTGATCTCTTTGCCATCGTCGAGTGTTATTTTCTTATTGAACCCCAAGTGATATTTCACATCTCCCAAAGAAACACTGGCATCATACTCTTGCGCTACAAACTCTTTGAAAACGTTGCGATATGGTTTTTGCAGCACATTGGTGAGCACATTAAGTCTGCCACGATGGGCCATGCCAATGATAAATTCTTCCGCGCCAAACGAAGCTCCTTTGCGAATGATTGAATACAATCCGGTAATAAGTGATTCGCCTCCTTCGAGTGAGAAACGCTTTTGTCCAACAAATTTTTTGTGAATAAAGTCTTCGAAGTTAACGGCACGTTTTAATTGGTGAAAGAAATTTTTTTTCTGATTTTCGTCATAAGAGGGTTCATTGCGGGTGCTCTCCATTCTCTCTTTCAGCCAATTGATTACTTCTGGACGACGTATAAATAGGTATTCTACTCCTATTGATCTACAGTATGTAGCTTCTAAGTGTTCAATGATATCCCGCAGTTTGGCAGGACCAATACCAATCTGTGTGCCAGCTTCAAAAACAGTATCTAAATCACTTTCTTGCAATTCGAAGTTTTCGATATCCAGGGTAGGGGTGTATTGTCTGCGAGCACGAACGGGATTTGTTTTAGTGAAAAAATGCCCACGCTGGCGATAACCATGTATAAGATTTATCACATTAAACTCTTTGCTGATGACTTGTCCAGCCACTGGCTGAAAGTTTTTCTTGGCAAAATCGAATCCTCGAAAAAAATGAGCAAAGCTTGCATCAATAGACGCAGGATTCTCTAAATACTTACGATAAAGCTCTTCAATGGATGCTATATCGCTGTTACCAACAAATGAAAAATCGTCCATATTGTGAATTAATTTTTAAGCCGAAACAAGTTTTATTTTTTAATTATCTATGAGAGATGTAACAATCTAACAAGGGCTGATGTTCGCTTTAATTGTGCGGTTTAAGTGAATAATCTCTTTATTCAACAGTGTTTGAACTCTCTCTTTAATTTGTGACAAAATATATTGTGCAACAAAATACAAAAAAAAATGAATGTGAGAGGTGAAATAGAGAATTAATAGTGAAAATAAGGGGGTAATTATAAAATGAATATAATGTGCTAAAATCTCTCGATCCACCTCACTTCCAAATTCTCTGCCTCCACATACTCTTCCAGCACAGCTTTTGCATAATCCTCCGCCTCTTCCAACCCTTCTCTACCCGAATAGGCATTCAATAGTAACAAGAGTTTATTAGTTTCCAGTCCAATTTTTGTTCGTTCTTCGTCGCTCGTTGGTGTGCCAATTCCTCCTATTGAGTCGCGGTATACGGGCAGTCCCTCAATATTTAAAACGCCACGAGCAATCGCTTCAAAGGGTTCGTCTTTTTGTCCAACACCCAGTTCCAATTCACCTTTTATGAGACTGGCATCAAATCCTCCAATTGAATAACCCGTCTTCAAAGATATTAAGTTGATGGCATCTACCAATGTATTTATTTTGTAAAGTTCGTTCCCTTTTAAAATTCTTCTGCGCAATGCTTCCGCTGAAGGGCGATATCTGTTAGGGTCTTTTCCCAACTTTTTATACGTGTTGCGAGTGGCTAAAATAGGAGTAAACTTATTAATGTCTTTAACCTTGCTGTTCTTTTTTAATTTTTTTGTAAATTGCTCTATTTCACTCCATAGAGATAGATTAAATTCACTGTTTTTTACATCACATTGTAGTTGAACTGCTACAAATTGAGGACAAGCATCATAAATTTGATTATGGATTGAAATTGATATCATTATCGCATTTAGTATTATTATATTCATTCTTAAAGAATAAAGGTATTAAATATAAAGCGAATAATTAATTAAACAACGTCATAATTTAGCATTTATAATTTTGGAGAATCGTTTTCTATGATTATATTTGCGTGAATTTTTGTTATACTATGACTGAAGATCGTGCCAAATTGCTGGTAAATTTAGAAGTGCGTGTCAAGCAGGTTTTACTCTTGTGTGACAAGCTAAAACATGAGAATAGTCAGCTCAAGGATGAACTCGTTATCAGAAGAGGTGAAATAGTAAGATTGGAAAACGAAATAAGTGAGGTTAACAAAAAATACGATAATTTGAAAATTGCTCGAACCATTACTGCAGCAAGTGTGGATGTGGACATAGCTAAAAATCAAATATCGAAATTGGTGCGAGAAGTAGATAAATGCATTGGTTTGTTGAGTAAATAGCTAACTAATGGATGAGGTATGAAGAACGAAGATAAATTTTCATTGACTTTAGTTATTGACGGCCGTAAGTATCCTATTACGATACTTAGATCGGAGGAGGAAGCTTTCCGTAATGCCGAAAAAAAAATTAATAATAAAATAAATCAATATAGAATTACTTATGGTGATTCTTCTGGATTGATTACACAGGATTTTATGGCTATGGCAGCTATTCAAGCATTGGTTCAAAATTTTACGTTGGGCAAATTAAACAATACACAGCCTTACGAAAAAAAGATAAGTTCGCTTATTGATGAATTAGATATCTACTTGGAAAAGTAAATAAAACTGTGTAGTTTCTCGTTCTAACAAAATACAAACTACAGATAGCACCCGTGATGCATTACATGGATAATGCAAACGTGTGCTTTTTTTGTTTATAACTGTAGGATTATAGGTTTTAGATTAATGTAATAACAATAAGCCCTCTATAGTGATAGAGTTGGCTCTAAATAAATTATTAAAAAATAAAATATGGAAATAATAATAGGAATTGTAGGCTTGCTAATAGGAGCAGGCGTTACGTGGTATTTTGCAGGACATACTGCTAACTCACGCTATAAAAAAATAGTGAGCGATGCAGAAAAGGACGCTGACATAATACTGAAAAATAAACTTGTGGAAGCTAAAGAGGAAACTCTTCTAATGAAGTCGGAAGCTGAGAAGCAGATAAATAATAAGACCAGTCGCATTCAAACTACCGAAAACAGGCTCAAACAACGTGAAATGACTATTAATCAACGCCAAGAAGAGATTAATAAGAAAAAAAATGAAATAGATGCTTTTAAAACGAACCTCGATAATCAGCTTATCATAGTTGAAAAACGCACAGCTGAGTTGGATAAGTCGCATAAATCGATAGTTGAAAAACTCGAAGTTGTATCAGGTCTTTCTGCTGATGAGGCAAAAGAGCAATTGGTGGAATCGCTTAAAGACGAGGCAAAAATAAATGCACAGTCATACATTAGTGATATTATTGAAGAGGCCAAGCTAACGGCCAATAAAGAAGCAAAGCGCATTGTTATTCAATCCATTCAAAGGGTTGCAACAGAAACAGCTGTAGAAAATGCAATTACCGTCTTTCATATAGATTCAGATGAAATTAAAGGGCGTATTATAGGTCGCGAAGGAAGAAATATTAGAGCACTTGAAGCTGCAACGGGTGTTGAGATTATTGTGGATGATACTCCTGAAGCAATTGTTTTATCTGCTTTTGATCCTGTTCGTCGCGAAATAGCACGTCTTTCGCTACATCAATTAGTTTCAGATGGACGAATTCATCCTGCAAGGATTGAAGAGGTGGTTTCTAAAGTGAAGAAACAAATTGATGACGAAATTATTGAAACCGGTAAGCGTACAACAATAGATTTAGGTATTCATGGTTTGCATCCCGAATTGATACGAATGGTGGGTAAGATGAAATATCGTTCGTCATATGGTCAAAACCTTTTGCAACACTCAAAGGAAACAGCCAACTTATGTGCTATAATGGCTGCTGAATTAGGTTTAAATCCAAAGAGAGCAAAACGTGCCGGACTGCTTCACGATTTAGGTAAAGTGCCTGATGATGAACCAGAATTGCCTCACGCTATATTAGGAATGAAGTTAGCGGAAAAATATAAGGAAAAACCAGATATTTGTAATGCAATAGGTGCACATCATGACGAGGTGGAAATGACCACATTACTTGCACCCATTGTTCAGGTGTGTGACGCTATTTCTGGAGCACGTCCAGGAGCTCGAAGAGAAATTGTAGAAGCATACATCAAGCGACTCAATAACTTAGAGCAATTGGCAATGTCATATCCAGGTGTGCTTAAAACTTATGCTATACAGGCTGGGCGCGAGTTAAGAGTTATTGTTGGTGCTGAAAAAATAGATGATAAAGATACCGAAAGACTATCTAATGAAATTGCGCACAAAATACAAACAGAAATGACTTATCCAGGTCAAGTTAAAGTGACTGTGATAAGAGAAACACGTGCAGTAAGCTTTGCAAAATAAATTATCGGTTCTTTCTTATCAATGTTTACATATATATGACTCTGCTATAGGAAATTGAACAAAAAAAAGAAAGAGGTTGTCTATTAAATTCAGACAACCTCTTTTCTTTTTTAAGCGCACAGCCCTTAAAGATCCCGCAGTATATTGATATACCTTTTCAAGCATTTTGTATCCCAACATATTGTTTAAAACAGTTGAAACTCTAAAACACCGCGGTGAAAATGTTTAAAAACGATGAAATTTGCAAACACCATGGTGAAAATGTTTTGTAACACATTTATTTGATTTTAATGCCCCAATTTGCTTCATTTATGCTCAAAAATTCACTTTTATGATGCATAATTCTTTTTATCGACTAATTTTTCTTCAATCTTAGTTGACTTTTTCTCTTTTTCCGAAATTATTCTCTTTTAATTACTCAGAAAACGCCCATTTAAGTGTTTTAAATCATTTTTACCGCGGTAAATTGAATTTTCATGAGATGAATGTCCAATTCACCGCGGTGGATTTGTTTTCTAACTGTTTTTGGACGAATATTATTGTGAATATTATTCGTGTAGAAGTCATTACAGAAAAAAGGTTGTCTAAATTAATAGACAACCTTTTTTTCATATTTAAATTGCGATATTTATCGACTCGTGCCACCTGCTCTGCTTGATGAAGATCGGGAAGTAGTGCTTCTTGAATTTGTATTTCCACTATTTGTTGATCTACTTGTAGATGAACGTGATGTAGAAACACTGCTTTGACTGTTGTTGTTTCTGCTTGTTGAAGCATTTACACTTCTTGTTGGTACTGCTTGTCTTGTGTTTGTAGCTCTTGAGCTATTAACTGTTCTATTAGGGGTTGAAGTGCGGCTTCTACTCGAGCTGTTTACGGTTCTATTTGGTGTAGTAGTTCTATTTGTTGTACTACTTGAACTTTGTATGTTGCTTCTTCCAGAAGAGTCTACAGTTCCACTACTTCTTCGAGACGAACTTGAGCTGCTTGTACCTCTATTTACAGTACCTCTATTGGTAGTAGATGATTGGCGTTCTGGTGTTATTCTACTTGAACGATTTGTTGTGCTACTACTGCGCTCTGTTTGTGTACTTCTTCTTGATTGAGGAGTGGCGGTGTTTCTATCTACATTTGAGTTCCTATTAGGGGTAGTTGTTGTTCTTCCGCTTGTTCCTCTTTCTGAACTTGTACGACCAGATAGATTAGTTGGTCGTTCGCTTCTTGTTGAGCTGCGTGAAACTTCTGGACGGTATACACTCACACTGCGATCATTTACTGTAGCTCTTCCTGCTCTTCCAGAGTTTGTTAAGTTACGTACTGGTACATTTCGTCCAGTTCTGCGCTCTACTTCTTGTCTGCTTGGACCACTGTAATATCTGTTATTGTTATATATATAAGTATTGTTTATTATATTAGTTTGGTGATAAATATTTATATTTCTGTTTCTATTGCTATAGTATCTGTGCATAGAGTTACTGTACATATATCTTTGGGGTAAGAACACCCAATGAGAAGCAGGTATATCAATATAGGAATTGATGTGCATTCTCGGACCCAAGGGTGCCCAACCAAAATATCCACCACCGCTACGCCAAGTCACCCAAGCTGGAGCCCACTCATAACCAGGAGTCCATGCCCAACCTAAGTAGTCATCGTAAAGCCATCGACCGTAATGAAACGGTGCCCAACCCCATGAATAATTTGATACCCACGTGTTGCCGTAGTTTGTCATTGTCCAATATCCATCTGTCGCATAAGGTTGGAATCCACGACCTACATGAGGCACCCAAAGGTATCCATAGTTGTAATCTTCTACCCATTGTCCGTAAGGAGCAAGTTCGTTGTAAAAGGTTTGGAAACTTATTTGTGCATCACTATTTGCTCTTACTTGAGTTCTTTGCGAATAGCAAGATGTTAATCCAACTAATATAAATATGAGAGTTAGTTTTTGTAGCGTTTTCATATCTGTAGGGTTTTAATGGGTTTATCTTTTTCTGTTTACATATATGACATCATCTATTGATAATGGTTTAACATTTGGGCAAATTGTTTATTAGAAAGGAAAATGAAAGAGGAGTGTGTATTTTTCAAAGAATTGTTTTACTTTCTCTTTAAGCTTAGTTGAAGTTAGGATATAATTAAACACCAAGATGAGTCTTCCTTTTGTTCTCTATTTTTCTACTGCTGAAATAAATACCATAAATTAAAAGCAAAAAAAAATCGCAACAGAGACTCTCTTCTGTTGCGATTAAATAATCATTTGATTTTTATGTCGTTGCCATTCTCAGATTATACTTCCTCAAAATCAACGTCAGTAACATCATCATCATTCGACTTGTTGTCAGGTCCTTGTTCTCCTCCTGGTTGAGGGCCTGCACCTTCTGCTCCAGCATTTTGTGCATTATACATGTCTTGTGATGCGGCTTGGAACACTGTGTTCAATTCAGCCGTAGCTGCATCAATACCTTCAAGGTTTTGAGCTTTATGAGCTTCCTTTAGTTTAGCTAACGCTTCTTCTATAGGAGCTTTTTTATCAGCTGGAAGCTTGTCTCCAAGGTCTTTTAGTTGTTTTTCCGTTTGGAAAATCATTGTGTCAGCTTGGTTTAGCTTATCAATTTTTTCTTTCTCTTTTTGGTCTGCTTCCGCATTAGCTGCAGCTTCATCTTTCATGCGCTTAATTTCATCTTCGCTCAAACCAGATGAGGCTTCAATACGAATGCGTTGCTCTTTACCTGTAGCTTTATCTTTTGCAGACACGTTAAGTATACCATTTGCATCAATATCAAACGTAACTTCAATTTGAGGAACTCCGCGTGGTGCTGGTGGTATGCCGTCTAAGTTAAACACACCAATTTGTTTGTTGTCGCGCGCCATACTTCGCTCTCCTTGCAATACATTGATTTGTACAGAAGGTTGATTGTCTGATGCTGTTGAGAAAGTCTCACTCTTCTTAGTTGGAATGGTAGTGTTTGCTTCAATAAGTTTTGTAGTAACACCGCCCATTGTTTCAATACCTAAGGAAAGAGGAGTTACATCAAGTAATAATACATCCTTAACGTCTCCGCTTAAAACTGCACCTTGAATTGCTGCACCAACAGCCACTACCTCATCAGGATTTACTCCTTTTGATGGAGTTTTTCCAAATAGCTTCTCTACTAATTCTTGCACTGCAGGAATACGTGTTGAACCTCCTACTAAAATTACTTCATCAATATCAGATGTTGTCATACCTGCATCTTTAATTGCAGCGTTACATGGACCAACACATTTTTGCAAGAGTCCGTCAACAAGTTGCTCAAATTTAGCGCGAGTTAATGTTTTAACCAAATGCTTTGGAATACCATCAACTGGCATAATGTATGGTAGATTAATCTCAGTGCTTGTTGCAGTTGATAATTCTACTTTTGCTTTTTCGGCAGCTTCTTTCAAACGTTGTAAAGCCATTGGGTCTTTGCGTAAATCAATGCCTTCGTCTTTTAAAAACTCTTCGGCTAACCAGTCAATAATTTCGTGGTCAAAATCGTCTCCACCCAAGTGAGTGTCACCATTGGTAGATTTTACTTCAAATACGCCATCTCCTAACTCAAGGATAGAAATATCAAAAGTTCCTCCTCCAAGGTCGAAAACAGCAATTTTCATGTCCTTGTGTTTCTTGTCTAAACCATAAGCTAATGATGCAGCTGTAGGCTCATTTACAATACGACGAACATTTAAACCTGCAATTTCTCCAGCCTCTTTTGTAGCTTGGCGCTGCGCATCGCTAAAATATGCTGGTACAGTAATAACTGCCTCGTTTACTTCTTGACCCAAATAGTCTTCAGCTGTTTTTTTCATTTTCTGCAAAATGATTGCAGATATCTCTTGTGGAGTGTACAATCTTCCGTCAATGTCTACACGAGGAGTGTTATTGTCACCTTTTACTACTTTATAGGATACTCGTCCAGTTTCTTTTTGAACTTGGTCATAAGTCTCACCCATAAATGTTTTTATAGAGAAAACCGTCTTTTCGGGGTTTGTGATTGCTTGACGTTTTGCAGGATCTCCCACTTTGCGTTCACCACCTTCTACAAAAGCAACAATTGAAGGAGTTGTACGCTTTCCTTCGTTGTTTGTAATTACTACAGGCTCGTTACCTTCCATTACTGAAACACACGAGTTTGTAGTTCCTAAGTCAATTCCTATTATTTTTCCCATAATCTATTTAATTAATTAGTTGTTTTAATTTATATTGTTCTTTTAATTGTTTCTATCTATATTACTTCAAATTTGATGCCAAAGATAAAAACGACCTATTGTATGACTAAATGGCAGACATGTCATATAGTTTTTTTTGTAATACAACTAAATAATCCCATTTTTAAGTGCATGCCAATTATAATTATATTGTTATTTTGATTAACTTTGATTTTGACAACACGGAAGTAACATTAATTAATCAATAAACTTACATATCATGCAGTATACATATTCAGTAGAAGATGAGAACCAATTAAAAGAAAAAGGAATTTCTAAAGAGAAGATTAATGAGCAGTTGAATTATTTCGTGAATGGTATTCCGTCATTAGAAATTCAAGCGCCTGCCTCAATTGGTGAAGGAGTTGTAAAGGTTAATGACCAGGACTTGAAAAAATATATTTCGATTTGGGATTCATATTTAATGACAGACAAAGTGGTGACAAAGTTTGTTCCTGCTTCTGGAGCTGCCAGTAGAATGTTTAAAGACCTCTTTGCATTTTTAGAAAGCAACTATGAAACTCCCACAACTGACTTTGAAAAAGATTTCTTCGAGAATATTCATTCTTTTGCTTTTTATGATGTTTTGAATAGTTTGAGCTCAAAAACATATGATGAAAGCATTGACGAACTCATATCCGATAAAGACTATAAAAAAGTCGTGCAGTTACTTTTAAACGAAGATGGATTAAATTATGGAGAACTTCCAAAGGGATTGTTACTTTTTCATTCCTACAAAGATAAAGATAAAAAGAGAACACCTATGGAAGAGCATTTAGTGGAAGGAACTATGTATGCAAAAGATGCCAAAAACAATGTAAATGTTCATTTCACAATTTCTCCACATCATGAAGATTTATTCAAAGAATTGCTGGAGGAGAAAAGAGATGAATTAGAAAAATCGCTCAATGCAACTTTTAATGTATCATTTAGCATACAGAAACCATCTACTGACACAATAGCTGTTGATTTAGACAATAAGCCTTTCAGAGACGAGGGGCAATTACTATTTCGTCCAGGCGGACATGGTGCGCTAATAGAAAATCTGAATGATTTACAATCGGATGTTATCTTCGTGAAAAACATAGATAATGTTGTGCCAGATAAATATAAAGAAGATGATGCTAAATATAAAAAAATGATTGCGGGTGTTTTGGTACAAATGCAAAGAAAAGCATTTGCTTATTTGGAGAAATTAGAATCAGATAATTATTCAGCAGATGAATTAGATGAAATCAAGAATTTCATTGAAACAGAATTATGTACAACAACCAGCCAGATTTCAGAAAACAATAAAAAAGAGATGGTTGATTACATGAAGACAAAGTTAGATCGTCCTTTCAGAGTTTGTGGCATGGTCAAAAACGAAGGCGAACCTGGTGGAGGTCCTTTTATTGTTAAGAATAAAGATGGTAGTTATTCGCCTCAAATATTAGAAGCATCGCAAATTGACGATGAAACCTTTGAAAAGTTTGCCGATAAAGCTACACATTTCAACCCTGTTGATTTGGTGTGTGGAGTGAAAAACAGAAAAGGGGAGAAGTATAATTTACTTGACTACGTAGACAAAGAAACAGGATTTATCTCTTCCAAATCTAAAAGTGGCAAACCGTTGAAAGCGCTTGAACTTCCTGGTTTATGGAATGGGGCTATGAGTGATTGGAATACCATCTTTGTGGAAGTCCCAATAAGTACATTCAACCCTGTTAAAACAGTAAATGATTTGTTGAGAGATGAACACCAATAATCTTCTATTCTCTTAATTCTTTGTTTAGCTATAAAAAAGCCGAATCTTCATTCGGTTTTTTATAGCTAATTTGATAATTAGTTTTTGAAATAAAGATGTTCTTTTTATGAAAGTAAAAAGCATGTAAACCAACAGCAAATTAATATTTATCAGTTACAACGAGTTTTGCTTATTTATTTGTAACTTCGTTGTAACAATAATCAATCTTGTACTAATATAAGCAAGATTTTTCTATTAATATGGATGAAGTCAATAAAATATTGAATGAAGATAAGATGATTCAAGATGAGTTTCAAGCTCTTCTTGATGATTACCTTTCGTCTAATCACCGCAAAAAGGTTGATATAATAACGAAGGCATTTAACATTGCCCATGAAGCACATAAGGGAACTCGCCGTCGTTCTGGCGAGCCATATATAATGCATCCATTAGCAGTAGCTCGCATTGTGTCCAAAGAAATAGGGCTTGGGTCTACTTCTATCTCTTCTGCATTGTTGCATGATGTGGTAGAAGATACTGAGTATACTGTGGAAGACATTAAAATGATTTTTGGTGATCGCATTTCACAAATTGTAGACGGTCTCACTAAGATATCAAGCGGTATGTTTGGCAGTAATGTTTCTGCTCAAGCTGAAAACTTCAGGAAGTTGTTGTTAACTATGTCGAATGACATTCGTGTAATTCTCATAAAAATTGCAGATCGTCTTCACAATATGCGCACCCTATCTTCAATGGCTCCTGCCAAACAATATAAAATTACAGGCGAAACAATGTTTATTTATGCGCCTTTGGCACATCGTCTTGGTTTGTTTGCCATAAAAACTGAATTGGAAGAACTCTGCTTTAAATACGAACATCCTGAAACTTTTGCAGATATTACAGCAAAAATAAAAGAAACAGATAGAGAGCGTAATAAGATATATGAAAATTTTGCAAAACCAGTCGTGGCTGAATTAGACAAAATGGACATTGAATATGAAATGCGAGCGCGTGTGAAATCTGTTTACTCCATTTATAATAAAATGGAGACAAAAAAAGTTGACTTCGAAGAAATATATGACTTGTTTGCTGTCAGAATAATATTCGAAATTTTCCCTGGCATGGATGAAAAGAAACAATGTTGGGACATTTACTCTGCCATTACTGATATATACAAACTCCGTCCAGATAGAATTAGAGATTGGGTAAGTCGTCCAAAATCAAATGGATATCAAGCACTGCATTTAACTGTTATGGGTCCTGATGGAAAGTGGATAGAGATTCAGATTCGTAGTCGGAGAATGGATGACATTGCAGAAAAAGGTTTTGCTGCTCATTGGAAATATAAAGCCAACAGAGTTGAGGAAGATACCGAACTGGATAAATGGTTGAAAACGATACAAGAAATTTTATCGAATCCAAATCCAAATGCAGTTGATTTTCTTGACACCATCAAGTTAAACCTCTTTGCAATGGAGATATTTGTTTTTACACCCAAGGGTGATATAAAAACACTTCCTCAAGGTGCAACTGCTCTCGATTTTGCTTATATTCTACACACAGATATTGGAGATACGTGCCTTGGTGCTAAAGTGAATCATAGATTAGTCCCATTAAGTCAGAAGCTTAATAGTGGGGATCAAATTGAAATATTGACTTCTGCTACTCAAAAGCCTCAACCCGAATGGCTAAACTACGTAACAACTGCTAAAGCAAGAACTAAAATAGAGGCTGCTTTGCGACGTGAAAAAAGGACAATTGCTAAAGCTGGTAAAGTGAAACTCGAAAAGCTGTTCGATTCGAAACCTGTAGAACGAAACATGCTAAACAAAATTCTTCATTATTATAAAATTGAAAAATTAGAAGATTTATTTTATCTCATTGGTGTTAACGAAATAGAGCTGCCTCAAGACAAAACAAAATTTTATAAGATAGATACAGAAAAACAGTCTGATAATTTATTAATGCGTTATATGAAACAAGCATATCACGCAATGAGAAAATCGTCAGAAGATGGTGTGTCTGAAGGAATAAAAACGGATGGAAAAGATGACGAAAAAAAGGCAAAGACTGACAAAGATACTGTTAATAGAAAAGAGATTTATAGTTTAACAGAAAAAAACTATAGCAAAAATTTTATTGTTCCTACTTGTTGCGACCCACTACCAGGTGATGATGTTTTTGGTTTTATAAATAATAAAGAAGAAGTTGAAGTACATAAGAGTTCATGTCCTACTGGCATCAAACTCAAGTCTAACTTTGGAAATAGGGTGATAGAAGTTTCTTGGGGAGATTATAAACAGTACACTTTTAAAGCCTCTATCACCTTCACTGGTATAGATAAGGCAGGTATACTTAATCGGATAATCTCAAAAGTATCAGAAGATCCAAGTGTTAGTATTAGAGGGTTGAATATCTCTTCAAAAGATGGTATATTTGATGGACACATGGATTTAAGTGTTCATAGCGTTAAGGATGTTCAGCATATATGTTCGTTAATAACAAAAGTGGACGGTATAAATACCGTCCACCGTTCGATTGCTAAATAAAATGATGTGTTTGAAAAAATCTATTCTGCCACACCAATAAAATAAAATTTATCTACCCCTTTTCCTTTTTGGAAATAGCATTGTTTTTGCTTTTCGAGTAAGTAACGTTAATGCTATGGGTTTTATGATTTTCCATCCCATAGAACCTAACAATTTGTAATTCGACAGAAGAAGACCACCCCATCCTCCACCAATTGCTCTTGTAACATAAGGTGAAGATGCGATGAGTGAGAGATGTTCAATAGTGTTGCTTACTCTGCTCTTAACTGTTGAAGTGATACCATTTAGTAACATTGATCCCCAGTTGTCATTAAGATACTGAAGCTGAAAAACCATTTTCTGTTCGGAGACTTTTATCTCTTCGCGCAATTGTTTTTCTTCCAGCAGAAGCTGATCTAATGGGGTTAATTTGTATGTTTTCATATGTTATTTCTTTTTATCATCATCATCCATTAGAAGAGAAACTATAATATTTGTCAGCTTACTTTTTATTGATTTGCGAGACAAAATTGCAACTATAACAATAACTAATGTAAGTGTTGATACTATTGCAAATCCCAATGACATACTATCTAAAACTTCACCGAGATAAATAGCTAACGTTGTAAAAAACATGCATAATGCTAAAAAAATAGCAAATATTAATATTACTCCAAAAAGTAATAATGCGGAAGTTTTACTTGTTTTCGCATAGGTTTGTAACTTTAAAAGTTGAAATCTATTGGAAATGTAGCCAGATAAATCATCCTTCATTTCTTCGAACAACGTACTTACTTTCTTTTCTGCCATCGTTTGGTTACTTACTGTTTTCTTACTTTTTAGATAATTCTTTTTTAGCTATTTCTGTAATGTCTTCGATGTCTCCTTTGAGATCATCAACTTCACTTTTACCTTTGTAAACAGCTGTTTTTACATTAGCTCTTACTTTGTCAGCAAATGCATTTGCTTGATCTAACCATTCTTCTTTTTTGTCATTGCCCATGATGTAGCCAATAGCTGCTCCTAATGCAACGCCGATTCCTAATCCAAGAAGTAATTTTGATTCTGAATTTCTCATAATGTTTCTTTTAATGTTTATAGATTGCTATTAATAAATTGATTTAACTAAACCTTTGTTTGGTCAAATATAATAATAAAACATCTAATAGCGCCATTTTGTTTACAAAAAGATTTTTATGCTTTAAAAGAGAGGTTTTTTTTATCGATAGTTTCACCTATAAGTGTAGCAGATGTGTATCCATTTATTTTGACACGTACTGTCTGACCAATCTTATAAAATTTCTTATCAAAAACAACAACTTTGCTTTCATCTGTTCTGCCAAAAAATTGATTTCGAGAACGTTTAGAATAGCCTTCAATTAACACCTCAAACTCTTTGCCCACATCCTTTTGATTGCTTAGTTCCATGTGCTCGCGTTGCAGGTCAATAATTTCTTGTAAGCGTTTTTTCTTAACTTCCTCTGATACATTATCTGATAGTTTGGTAGAAGCAAATGTTCCAGGTCTTTCGGAATATTTAAACATAAAGGCCGTATCAAATTGAACTTCCTTCATCAACGAGATTGTTTCTTGATGATCTTCATCAGTTTCAGAATGAAAACCACACATTATATCTGTCGAAAGTCCACAGCCAGGTATTATTCGTCTTATTGCTTCAATTCTTCCTAAATACCATTCTCTATCATATTTTCGATTCATCAATTTAAGCATTCGTGAACTCCCAGATTGAAAAGGTAAGTGGATAAAGTTGCATATATTTTTATTGTTGGCAATAGTGTGGAGTGTTTTGTCAGTCATATCCTTAGGGTGTGATGTCATAAATCTAACCCGCATATCAGGTGCATGCTTAGCAACCATCTCCAACAAGTCTGAGAAGTCGATTGAGCCATTTCCGTTCGAATAAAGATACGAGTTTACATTCTGACCCAAAAGTGTAACTTCTTTAAAACCTCTCTCTCTTAAATCGTCCAGCTCTTTAAGGATGCTTTCGGCATCTCTGCTCCTTTCTCTTCCACGTGTGTATGGTACAATGCAGTAAGTACAGAAATTGTTGCAACCTCGCATAATAGAGATGAAGCCTGATATTCCATTTCCTCCAATTTTTAAAGGTATAATATCTTTGTATGTTTCTGTTTTAGATAATTCAACGTTCATGGTCTTTTCGCCTTGTTCGGCTGCACTCATTAGGTTGGGCAGATCCAAGTAGGAGTCTGGTCCAATCACTAAATCTGCATGGTGTTGTTCTATTAAAATTTCTTTAACTCTTTCTGCCATGCAACCCAACACACCTATTATTAGTTTGCCATCTCGTTTGCGTTTTACCGAATTAAAATATTCTAATCGCTGTATAACGCGTTGTTCTGCACTTTCTCTAATGACGCAAGTGTTTACAAAAATGGCATCGGCCTCCTCTTCACTACTCACGATGCTATAGCCATCCATTTCCATAATGGAGGCAACAACTTCTGTGTCTGCCACATTCATTTGACAACCATAGGTCTCTATAAATAGTTTTTTTTCTTTTGTGTGATATGTTATATCTTCTGATTTCATATTGTTTTTTCTTTCATTTGATGTCTTATTCGAATCCTTGCAACATTTAGTATGTTTATTTACTTCAGACATTAATAGTTTATGTGCTCAAATATTTTTGCAAAATATTTGTTTCTTAACTAATATTCCTTTATGTTTGCCATTGCAGACAAGGAAATGAAAATTTCTTAGTTAAGGTTTTGGTTAAATAATCGAGGTAGGCTGTGAAGTCATGCTCGATTATTTTTTGCATTCATTTGTTACCATTGTTTTGTAACTACAGTAAAAAATGATTACTTTTGCCTGAACTACAAAAGTAATGAAAAAATGGATATAGGCGATCTTGGTTTTTTAATAGTTGCTTTTATTGTGTTTATAGTTAACTTCTTTCTGAAAGCTAACAAAGATAAAACACAAAGCCAACCACCACCCAAACCCGACATGCCGGAGCCTTGGGAGGTGAAAGAGTTTTTGCCTCCATTTCCTGAGAAAAAGATTGAAACGATAAAGAGAAAAACACCTCGTCCAGTTTCTACTCAACAAGAATCTTTCGAACATGTCAAAAAACGGTTGCAAACACCTCAAGAAGGTATGTCATCTTTGTCAGAATCTTTGTACAAAGAAGACGAATTTGAAAATGTTTCATACCAAGACTCTGATTCTATAGCTACGTCTTATACGAATGATCTTTTCCACGGTAACATTACAGAAGAGTTGAAAAAAGCAGTTATATACAGCGAAATTCTACAACGCAAATACGAATAAATCATACAAAAAAATAATAAACATGGCTTTAAAATTTATTAGTGCTGAAGAAGCTGCAGCACTTATTCATCATGATCAAAATGTTGGATTTAGTGGTTTTACACACGCTGGATGTCCAAAAGTTGTACCCGTAGCTTTGGCTAAAAGAGCCGAAGAAGAACATGCCAAAGGAAATCCTTTCAAGATTGGTATGTTTACTGGTGCATCTACAGGTGACACCATCGACGGTAGTTTAGCGAGAGCAAATGCCGTAAAGTTTCGCACTCCTTATCAAACAAACAAGGATATGCGTAATGCAATCAATAACAAACAAGTGCATGCTCCAATCGATTATTTTGATATGCACCTTTCTCAAGTAGCGCAAGAGATCAGATATGGTTTCTTGGGTGGCGTGGATGTAGCTATTATTGAAGCTTGCGAAGTTACAGAAGATGGGAAAATAATTCCAACTGCAGGGGTCGGCATTACTCCAACCATTTGTAGAATGGCAAAGACCGTTATTGTTGAGTTAAACTCAAAAGTTCCAGCTCGCTTAAGAGGCATTCACGATTTATACGAACTTCAAGATCCACCCAAACGCCGTCACATCAATATTTTTGAAGTACAAGGCAGGGTAGGATTAGAATATGTGAAAGTTGATCCTTCAAAGATTTTTGTTGTAGAAACCAATGAAGAGAGTGAGGGGGGAGGTTTTGCACCAGTTGACGAAACCACTGCAAGAATAGGTGAGAATGTTGCCAACTTCTTCGTTTCTGAAATGAAAAATGGACGTATACCTCAAACATTTCTACCCGTTCAGTCGGGAGTGGGTAATATTGCTAATGCAGTATTGGGATCGATGGGAATCAATAAAGATATTCCTCGTTTCGAGGTTTTCACAGAGGTGATACAAGATGCTGTTTTGGATATGATGCGCGAAGGTAAAATTAGTTTTGCCAGCGGGTGCTCTCTTACAGTAAGTAATGAACAACTTCACCAATTGTACACCGACCTTGATTTCTTCAAAAATAAAATGGTGCTCCGACCAAGCGAAATATCAAATAATCCTGGTTTGGTACGTCGTTTAGGCGTTATTGGGATCAATACTGCTATTGAGGTGGATATTTTTGGTAATGTAAACTCTACGCATGTTATGGGCAACACGATGATGAATGGAATTGGAGGATCGGGAGACTTTACCCGTAGCTCATACATCTCTATTTTTGTAACTCCTTCAGTTGCTAAAAATGGTGATATCAGTTGCATTGTTCCAAAAGTAACCCATGAAGATCATAGCGAACACTCTGTTAAGATTATAGCATCAGAGTATGGGGTTGCAGATTTAAGAGGTAAAGGACCTAATCAGCGTGCAAGAGAGATTATCGAAAAATGTGCGCATCCTGATTATCGTCCTATGTTGCACGATTATATGACATTACAACAAAATGGACATACACCGCAAAGCCTTTATGGTTGTTTCTCTTTCCACAAAGCTTTCTTGGAAACAGGAAGCATGAAGAATGCTGATTTAGCTCAATATAAGAAATAGTCTATATTAAATACATTTACTTTTAAAAAAAAGAGATTGTCTCATTCATTTTGAGATGGTCTTTTTTTTGTCGAATACTTTTTTTCTTCATCTTTTATGAAACCATTGGTTTATTCGTTATATTTGTTTCATGACTGAATCTAAACATCATATTAATAGCAGGCGTCGCGTGTTAGATGAAATTTCAAAAAGAGCTAACATAGATGACAAAGTCATTAACGCAATGAACCGAGTTCCACGGCAATTATTTATCAATAAAAGCTTGGAGTCCATGGCTTATGCTGATAAACCTCTACCAATTGCAGCAGGGCAGACTATTTCGCAAATATACACCGTTGCAATGCAAACAAGTTTATTGCAATTGAATGTGGGCGATAAAATTTTGGTAATTGGAACAGGTTGTGGTTATCAAACCGCTGTGTTGTGTGAATTAGGATATAAAGTTTTTAGTATAGAGCGATTTGAAGAACTGCACAACATTGCCAAACAAAATCTTGATAATTTAGGCTATCAAGCGGAATTAATATATGGTGATGGATTTAAAGGATTGCCTGACCATGCACCTTTCGATGGTGTATTATTAACATGCGGAGCACCAGAAATACCACAGAAATTAATGAAACAGCTGGCTATCAATGGTAAAATGGTAGCTCCTATTGGCAGAGGTATGCAAGAAATGATGGTGATACAAAAAATAAGCGAAACTGAAAATAAGATAACCAAAGAAGGTACATATCGCTTTGTGCCAATGTTATCGGGGAAAGTTGATGATTAGTCAATGAAAAAAAAGATGCAAAGCGTCATTATCTAAATGAAAATATAAAGCGAGAGCGTAATTTTGAAAAATAATTGAAACATGCACCATACTTTTTTTATCTTTGACGTTAATTTCAATAAACAAGATGATTTCACAATTAAACGAACATAACAAACAAGAATATCCTCCCATGCATACTGCAGAGCATATTCTAAATCAAACTATGGGACGCATGTTTGGCTCTCCACGTTCGCGCAATACGCACATAGAGCGAAAGAAAAGTAAATGCGACTACATGTTGAAAAAAGCTCCCACTGAAAAGGAAGTGCAAGCTATAGAAGACAAGGTAAATGAAGTGATTACTATGAATTTGCCAGTTACAGAAGAGTTTGTGAAAAAAGAGGATGCAAAAGACTTGGTTGATTTGTCAAAGCTGCCAAATGATGTTTCCGATACTTTACGCATCGTTCGTGTGGGTGACTATGATGTTTGTGCTTGTATTGGTTCTCATGTCGAAAATACTTCAGAGATTGGCTCTTTCAAAATAACTACACACAGTTTCGACAATGGAAGGTGGCGCGTAAGATTCAAATTAAATGAATTGGACGAAGCTTAATTTATGAAAGTTGTGCTAAAAAAGTTATTACGTTTGATTAAGAGGGTTGTCATTCTCTTTTTTGTGCTATCCATATTTAGTGTACTCTTGTTGCGATTTGTACCCGTCTATCTTACACCTCTTATGGGCATTCGTATTATTGAACAGATAAGAGATAAAAAAACACTCAAATTGAAACATACTTGGGTGGCATTTGATGACATATCAGCAAATATGAAAAAGGCTGTTATTGCTTCGGAAGATCAACTCTTCTATGTACACAAAGGGTTTGATAAAAAACAAATTAAAAAAGCCATTGAAGAAAATAAAAAACGCAAGCGACCTCGTGGTGCAAGTACTATTAGTCAACAAACTGCTAAAAATGTTTTTTTGTGGCCAAAATCATCTTGGTTTCGAAAAGGATTAGAGACATATTTTACTATTTTAATTGAGTTGATATGGAGCAAAGATCGTATTTTGCATGTATACCTCAATTCAATAGAAACTGGTGATGGCATATATGGGGTTGAAGCAGTAGCTAAAATCCATTTTGACACTTCTGCTGTTAAATTAAATCAATCTCAAGCGGCACTTATTGCCGCTACTTTACCCAATCCTTTACGCTATAGTTCAAAGAAACCCTCTGCATATATGTTTAAAAGGCAAGCTTCCATTTTACGACAAATGCGAAACATTAGTTTACCTGCCAAGTGATTGAATGAATTATCCGCTATAACTCCTTCTTCTTCTTGTTTTTAAAATTATCTGTTGCATCTTTCACCGAGCCATGTAGCAACAAAAGATTGTGAGCCTGTGCATAAGTCAATCCCAATTCGTCAACAAGCATTCTGGCCCCCCTATCTATTAGTTTTTGATTGGTCAGTTGCATGTTCACCATTTTATTTCCTTTCACTCGTCCCAGTTTTATCATAGTGGTGGTAGAAATCATATTTAGCACCATTTTTTGCGCTGTTCCAGATTTCAAGCGCGTACTTCCAGTAACATATTCTGGTCCAACTATCGGTTCAATTCTTATCTCTGCTTCGTTTGCTACAGGCGAATTAGGACTACAACAGATTGCACCAGTTAGTATGTTTTTCTCTCTCGCTTTGTGTAGTGCCCCAATCACATAAGGTGTAATTCCTGAAGCAGCAATCCCCACCAATGTGTCATTTTCATTTATTCCTAACGTTAAGAGTTCTTCCCATCCTTTGTCGTAATTGTCTTCGGCCTTTTCAATTGGGTTGCGTAGCGCTTCATCTCCACCAGCAATCAACCCAATCACATAAGTAGGTGGCACACCAAATGTGGGAGGAATCTCGGAAGCATCCAGCACTCCTAAGCGGCCACTTGTTCCCGCACCAATATAAAACAACCTTCCACCTCGCTTCATTCTTTCCACAATGCCGTTAACAAGTTTCTCAATTTGAGGTATTACTTTCTCTACAGCTAAAGCTATTTTTTGATCTTCTTGGTTAATTTCCGATAGAATTTCCTCTATCGATTTCTTTTCTAAGTTATCGTAAAGAGAGGGTTGCTCCGTTATTTTTATAAAATCCATTTTGTTGATTGCTTTAATTATGAAATATTGTGTCATCCTTAGTATTATAATATCTGACTAACCCTTCTATGGGAGATTGCTCTATCTTTCCAAGGTTGATGCCTTTTATTGAAGCAACCTGCTTTAAAATAGCTGCATAGTGATAGGCTATTGATCCCACAAAATGAACCATTTTGTTACTATAATCATATTGCATCACATTGCGTTCAAAAAAATCATTGAATGATTTCTTTACAATTTGCACAATGGCGTCTTCTTCGATGTTTTGCAATAGAAAAGGACTGATGCTTGCTAAGAAACGATTTGGGTTAGGATTTTTATAAACATTTTCTATTATGATTGAAGGAGTTAGCCTATATTGTTTCAAGAATTTCTCTTTTAAATTTTGGGGCAAAAGGTTCTTTAAAGCATTTCCCACCAATAGTTTTCCCATATAAGCACCACTACCTTCATCACCCAATATATATCCGAGGGGTGATATTTGTTTTGTGACAGTCCTTCCGTTCCATTCGCACGAGTTACTTCCTGTACCTAATATGCAAACAATGCCTTGTTTATCGCCACATAATGAATGCGCTGCGGCTATTAAATCGCTATACACCTCTATTTTTTTAATTGGAAAAGATAAATGAATTGCTTCACGCACTTCTTCAATTTTTTCGGGTAAACAGCCAGCACCATAGAAGTAAATAGCACTTAAAGAGGCATTTTGAAACTGAGGAAGAACACGTTCTTTTATCTCTTTTGCAATTTCATCTGTTGTTTGAAATATCGGACTAATTCCTACTGACAGGACTCGATGTTTTATTTTCCCTTGTTCTACCAAAGACCAATCTGATTTGGTAGATCCGCAATCGGCAATTAGTATTTGATGATTATTCATTTTTCGGTTGTTTATGTAAGTGTCCCTTCCTATATTTTAATATAGATATCTTTTTTGTACAATACATATCCTGCAGCCCAACATATCGAAACAAAAAGCAATGCATAAACCAAAGAACCAAAATAATTGCCAGCCCATGGTTGAATCAACACGGTGTAAGCAAATCCTTTCAAAGAAATGACCTCGTCTGCATGAACTATCTTAATGCTTCCTAAAATATTTGATAGCACTCCTGCCAAGACATATATAAACAAGGGGTTGACGCCAAAGCTATGGAAAAATCTGCTCCACTTGCTTTTTTTATTAATGTCAATAATCCAAATAAGAATTGCCAAAAACTGAGCTGCAAAACCAGTAGTTGTAAGTACAAATGTGGGACTCCAAATCTTCTTGTTTATCGGACAACCATATTGTAAAAGTAAACCCGTAAATGCCAATATAGTTCCCCAAATTAATAATTTTTCAACGCGTTTGTGATTATTCTTTGTGTCAACAATCATTTTTCCAAATAGAAAACCAATCAAAACATGTGCAATAGATGGCAATGTGCTTAACAGACCTTCAGGATCAAGCGCCACACCACCATCTTTATATACGTGAGCCTTTCCCCAAAGAGCTCTGTCAACTATAGAAATTATATTCTGTTCCGTTTTTTCAAATCCATTTCCAAAAAGGAGTATCACAAAATACCCAACGAGCAATGTGCCAATAAGCCAAAGCAGTTGATTTGGCTTAATGATAAGAGCAAATAATGCTGCAAATCCATACGCGAGTGCCAAGCGTTGTAAAACACCTAAAATACGAATACTATCAAAGTGAGTAGCTGCAGTTGCAAAACTTTCACCAGCTCCTAAACCTCTGCTTAATTGTCCAAACCAGTTTAAGCCGAGACCAATCAGGAAGATTAAAAAAGTACGTTTTACAACTTTCCATACACTTGTTTTTGTTGCTTGGAAGTTGTATTTGCGAAGCGACATATAGGTAGAAACCCCCATTATGAACATGAAGAAAGGAAATACCAAATCTGTTGGTGTAAGTCCATGCCAGCTTGCATGGCTTAATGGAGCATACTTATATTGACCTGAGCCAGCATTGTTCACCAATATCATTCCAGCAATGGTGATTCCTCTTAATATATCTAACGATAGCAAACGTTTGGGTGAGGAAATTGGGTTCATAATTGTGTCATTTTTCATTTCTGTTTTGTTTTTTTATTTTTGAGTCGATTATTTCGTTTTCTTTTTAGCTCTTTTCCCAAACTCCGAATCAATTTTCAAGAACGGAACTAATAGAAGTGTAGGGATGGTTGCTATCATAATGAATACAAAGAAATGATTGTAGCCAAGCATCTCCTGCAACCAGCCAGATATCATTCCAGGTATCATCATCCCCAATGCCATAAAACCAGTGCAGATAGAGTAATGGGCTGTTTTATGTTCTCCGTCCGAAAAATAAATAAGGAATAGCATATATGCTGTAAATCCGAAGCCATAACCAAACTGCTCTATTGCTACGGCGGCATTTATCCAAACTAAGTTTTCGGGTTGAAAAAAAGACAATAACAGATAGGCTGCATTAGGAAGCGTTATGCTCAAAGCCATTGGCCACAGCCAATATTTTAGACCTTTTTGTGAAGCTACAACACCACCAATTATGCCACCTAAGCTCAGGGCTATTATACCAACTGTTCCATACACAAACCCTACCTCCTGAGTTGAAAGTCCTAATCCTCCAACCTCTCTTATATCTAACAAAAAAGGCGATGCAAGTTTCACCAACATGGCTTCAGCCAATCTATATATCAGCATAAATGCAATGGCCAATCCTACACCTTTTTTTGTGAAAAAAGAGATGAATGTTTTTCCAAACTCATTGGCTATATCTTTTGCTGTGCGAGCTGTTTTTCCTTGATCGGCAAGAGGGCGAGGTAAAATATAGTTGTGGTAAAGGAAAAGTATGAGAAAAAGTATTGCAAGACCTAAAAAGGTTGTTTTCCATGCTGATGGTATATCACCCCTGCTATTTTCTAAGAATCCGGCTAAAATAATTAATAATCCTTGTCCAGTTATCATGGCAAGTCGATAAAATGTGCTACGAATACCCACAAAAAATGATTGTTGTGAATCGTCCAAAGCAAGCATATAAAACCCATCGGCCGCTATGTCGTGAGTGGCAGAACTAAAAGCCAGTAACCAAAAGAATCCCAACGATGCTTGTAGGTAAAATGGAGTGGGCAATGTAAATGCAACAGCTGCCAATCCTGCTCCTATAATCAATTGCATAGTTACAATCCACCATCGTTTGGTTTTAAGTATATCTACAAATGGACTCCAAAAAGGTTTGATTACCCACGGCAGGTAGAGCCAACTTGTGTAGAGTGCAATATCGGTGTTTGAGAGTCCAAATCGTTTGTACATTATCACCGCAACTGTCATTACTACTACGTAAGGCATTCCTTGACCAAAATAGAGGGTGGGGATCCATGCCCATGGGTTGCGAGTGGTGTGGGGTTTTGATTGGTTCATAGTTTTTGTTTTTACCAGTTAAGATATAGAGATTAGTCTTAAAGTTAGTCCCATAGATATTGCTCGTTATAATCTATATTGTATTTTTTCAGAAATGCTATGTACTCTTCTTGAAATGTACGTTTCCTATGGTGTTCTTCTTGATTTTGAATATAATCGATAACAATATTTACTTCAGATGGATTTACAGAAAAAATACCATAGCCATCTGGCCAATAAAAGTGACGATAATTTGGTGCAATTGTTTTAATCCATTTAGATGAAGATTTCTTTACTTCCTCTACCAGTTTAATTTGAGTAATTTTCTTAGAGAGAAGACATAGGATATGAACATGGTCTTCTGTTCCACCAGTTTGAATTGGAATGCAATTTAATTGTTTGCATATTCCACCCAAATACTCTAACAGACGAGGTTTTATTTCTTTGTCGATTAATGGTAATCGGTTCTTTGTGCTAAATGTGAGGTGCAAATACACTTTTGATAAAGATTGAGCCATGTTTATACTTGTAAATGAGTTTATTAATCTTGCGCCCTTACAGGGCTTTCAGTCTCTATGTATCTTATACGTAGGGCTTTGCCCATATGCTATGTTCTTAATGCCCTTTCAGGGCAGGGGTTGCATTTTATTTTAAATCATTCTGCTTCTCTTAAATATTAGTCCTTTAGGGCGAAGCCCTAACAGAACATAGCATAGTGGCAAAGCCCTATGTGAGTCTATTAGAGCGTTTAGCCCTGTAAGGGCGTAAGACTATTTTGTTGCAATTAGCTTTCATAAAGAATGTACTAATACTTCTTCTCAATCCGTGCATTAGGATAATAATGCGCTAATATCTCTTTATATGTAAATCCTTTGTCTGCCATCATGGCAGCGCCAATTTGGCATAGACCTACACCATGTCCCCAACCGGCTCCGTGGAGGGTAAACTTGCCCGGGATACCGTCATCATCTTCATCGGATGTTTCCACTACAAATGCCGAACTATATAGATGAGACTCTGACAATGTGCGTCTTATTTCCAATTCTTTGCCAATGGACATTACTTGATTAGTTCCAATAATTTTTAGACTAATGATGCGACCAGATGTTCCTCTTTCAATAGGAATCAATTCTAAAATATCGCCATAGTCTATACCAGAACGTTTAAATATGAGTTGCGATAACTCCTCTTGCGAGTAAGACACAGTCCAACGATAAAAATCAGAAGTCTCTTGGTCGTAATCGTTCAAAACTTGTTTCAATATTTTCCTGTCTTTTGTGTTGCAAAAAACAATTGGGGAAGATTTAATCCAATCCACAGCTTCATCTTCATCAGTCAGATCGGGTGTGACAAAAGATGTGTTTTTTGAGTCAGCTTTTCCAATTAGGTAAGGGTGGGGTGTAGGTTCCCACACATTTTCGAAAGCTTCCGTAAATCCACCACAACATTTCGAGAATCGAGCATCACAAATAGCTCCATCAAACGTCAATATCTGTCCAGATGTTTCTTTTATTACATCGGTCACTAATGTTGTTGATTGTTTAGTGATGCCTTGATAACGCTGACAATGATCATCAGCACATACATCAAAGTTTGGGTGATCTTCACGATCCCACCAGCGTACAATTTCACTTCCTGTTTCAAATGAAGTTTGATAACTTTCATTATTTGTATCTAACGATTTGTTTTTTTCTATTTGCGCCAGCAGCCAACTTCTTGATATAACAGCATGTGCTTTGAGTAGCTCCTCTGAACTTGTGGCGCTCATTTCAGATGAAATCACACTCATAAGGTAATCTTCAAGAGCCACTACATTTACTGCAGTTATCATATCGTTTTCAATAATAAGTTTCAAATGTCCTTGAAATTGTTGGTTCTCTTTGCGTTCCCAATGGAAGTTTACTCCAATCACAACATTTTTCAATTCGAAAGAACTATTGTGAATGTCTTTTGCTTCAAACAGTACTTCGGAATGTAGTTCTCCATTGAAATCAATCTTATCATTAATTATCTTGGCGCTGTAATTTCCCTTGTCGAATGTTTGATTAGCAAATTGGTAAGAGTCTAATAATGAGAAACTGATTTCTTGAGCACTCATTATGCCCACATTTATTTGCGGTTCTGTCATGGATATATATTTATTATTGAGTTATTTTTAAACGGGCTTTCAACTCCCAAGTTCGAATTCTATCTTTGTAAGTATTGTGTTCGTTCATTTTCACAATGTCTAATGAAGCATCAGTGTTATCTTCCCAACGACGACAAAGGTAAAGCACATCATATATTCTTCCAATCTGATAATTACGCGATATGTTTAGTCCCAATGCATAATCTTCGCCATAGCTTGTGTTGGGCACTTTTATGTCACGCAATATTGGTGTGTAAAATGCACGAGGTGCACCCAGTCCATTTATGCGTAATGCATTGTTTCGTCCATTATCCGGTGTCCATTCCTTGTGATCGATTATGCCTGGAGGGATGGGGTTCATATTAAAGTCGGTCATTTGGTAACTACCAATAACCATGGCGCAATTTTGCTCGTAAAAGGCATCTACAATCTTTTGGAGTGTATTTTCATCGCTATATACATCGTCACTATCTAATTGTACGGCAAATTTGCCACACATCTCATGATGCACACCCATGTTCCAGCAACCACCAATGCCCAAATCGTCTCTGATGGGTATTATATGTATCAATCTGGTGTCTTTTTCAGCTATCTTTTTAATGGCTTCAGTAGTTCCATCTGTGGAGTGATTGTCAATCACAATAATATTAAACTGGAATTGCGTTTTTTGTATTAATACCGATTCTATTGCATCTGTCACTGTCTTTATACGATTGCGAACAGGTATAATTACTGAGGCTTCAAATTCAAAATCTTCTTTATCAAATGTTATTCGCTCGAATTTTGGCTCTAAATATGCATTTATATCTTTAAGGTGTTGCGTGCATGCTTGCTCCATTTCTATTTGCACCTTTCGGTTTTTAGGATCGACATAGTCAAATACCTTTTCACCCGATTCGCGCGTGTCTTCGTCTATTTCACTGTAGAGATATTCGTTGATGTGAACTATTTCACCCACTTTAGAAGCTTTTAGGCGTATATCGTATAAGCCTGCAAACTCATAGTTGTGTTTTTTTGTTCTCTCAGCACATTCCTTGAAAATGTTACAATTAAAAAGCAATAATGAACCAAAATTGAAATCGTCTCTCAAACTGCCCATTTGATAATCGATAACTGGGTGGTTCTTTTTAACACCATTCGTAATTGCATAATAATCTGAATATATCATTGCCGCATCAGTTTCAACTGCAATCTTAGTCATGCGCTCCAGCGCAAAGTAACCCAATTGCAAAACAGTAGATTTTTGATAAATCAATATGAAGTTTGCAGTCGAAGTTTCGCCAATCGTTTGAACTGTTTGAGAATTTTGTAAACTGTCAATTTCAATTACCTCACAGCCATCTATAGGTTGCATTCCTTTTTGAGGAGCAAGCAGGTATATGTTTTTCACACAGTCGGATTGTTTTAATTGGTCAACTGTTTGAATGGCATGTTCAGTATGAGTGTATAAGATAAAAGCGTCTATTGTATTCATTGGTGAGGTTTGAAGATGTTACTTGGATTGATAAAATCTGATGAATGCATCGTATTCTTGTGCAAACGTTTGTTTCTTGTGATGTTCATTTTGATTAAGGATGTATTTGCAAACTTTATCGATATCTCTTTTCGATACTGAAAAAGCAGAACAAGAGTCCTGCCATTCAAAATTGCCTAAACATAGTTTGTTTTCATTTATAAATTTACTGGAACTCTCTGCAATAACTGTTGCTAATGTTTCTTCATCTATATTTGGAGAACGAGAAATAAGTAAGTGCATGTGATCAGGGATTGCATAAATGGAATACAAATGGCATTCGTTGTTATTTATAATTCCTTTAATGTATTTTTCGATACGATTTCGGTTTTTCTCTTCGATTAAGGGTAGTCGATTGTAGGTATTGAGTACAAAATGGGTGTATAGATTATTGTATTGCACTTTCATATTTTGGTTGTATTGATTGTTAGTTTTTTTGAACTATCTTTTATAAATAAGCTAATAAGGTTGAAGTAGTACTTTATTCCAATGTTACTAAGGTTCGGATACTTATTTCCATTTGTTTTGTCTTTTAGCATTTTCGCACTTAATAATTCTCTACTTGTATTCAGCTCTTTATAGATAAGCTTCAATCCTCTTTTTGAACCTTAGTAACTGTGATTGTTCTCAATTAACCTAACCTTATTACCTTATTACTTTTTATCTCTATTTGCTTTATTGTCAATAAGCTAATAAGGTTAAAGTCGTGCTTTATTCAAATGTTACTAAGGTTCGGATACTTACTTCTATTTGTTTTGTCTTTTAGTATTTTTGCACTTAATAATTCTCTTCTTGTATTCAAGTTTTTATAGATAAGCTTCAATTTTCTTTTTGAACCTTAGTAACTGTGATTGTTCTCAATTAACCTAACCTTATTACCTTATTACTTTTTATCTCTATTTGCTTTATTATCAATAATCTAATAAGGTTAAAGTCGTGCTTTATTACAATGTTACTAAGGTTCGGATACTTATTTCTATTTGTTTTGTCTTTTATCAATTTTGCACTTAATAATTCTCTTCTTGTATTCAAGTTTTAATAGATAAGCTTCAATTTTCTTTTTGAACCTTAGTAACTGTGATTGCTCTCAATTAACCCAACTTTATTACTTTTTTATCTCTATTTGCTTTATTGTCGATAAGCTAATAAGGTTCGAGTAGTGCTTTATTCCAATGTTACTAAGGTTCGGATACTTACTTCCATTTCTTTTGTCTTTTAGTATTTTTGCGCTTAATAATTCTCTGCTTGTATTCAGCTCTTTATAGATAAGCTTCAATCCTCTTTTTGAACCTTTAGTCACTATATTTTTATTCCTACTCTTTCCTCACCCACTCCTGAAACGTATAATCATAAGCATGTCTTTCATCCGCCTTATGTTTTTCTTCTTCCACTAAGTTCCATTTATCGAAATCAATAGAGGGAAAGAAAGTGTCTGCACCTTCAAAAGCGTGATGAATTTTAGTAATGTGCAGTTTATCAATATCGTCTATTACAGCATCAAATATTTGCCCACCACCAATGAAGAAAATCTCTTTCTCATCTTTGCAATATTCCCATACTTCGGGTAACGAATGAAGCACCACACAATTTTCAAACTGTGCTTCTCTATTGTTAGTTAATACAATGTTTGTACGCTTTGGCAATGCTTGACCGTTTGGCATTGCTTCCAACGTTCGTCGTCCCATTATTATGGTGTTGTTTAACGTTATGTTCTTGAAGTGCTTCAAGTCATTGGGTAGGTGACACAACAGATCGTTGTCTTTTCCTATCGCATTGTTTTCGTCAACTACTACTACAATAGATGCAGTTGGTTTATATTGTTTCATATTTTTATTCATTGTCATGAGGTTTTTCTATATGGCAACTTCGCCTTTAATGTGTGGATGAGGATTATAATCAACCAGTTCAAAATCCTCGAATTTAAAATCAAAGATATTTTTCACATCAGGATTAATCTTTATTGTAGGTAGCGGACGTAGCTCGCGGGTTAATTGTAAGTTAACTTGATCAAGATGATTCAAGTATATATGAGCATCGCCAAATGTGTGAACAAAGTCACCTTCTTCCAAATTAGTTACTTGTGCTATCATTTTTAGCAACAGTGCATAAGAAGCAATATTGAAAGGCACACCAAGAAATATATCGGCACTGCGTTGATAAAGTTGCAAACTTAGTTTTCCATCTGCGACATACAATTGAAAGAATGCATGACAAGGCGCTAACTTCATTTCGGGAAGTTGCGCCACATTCCACGAGCTTACAATTATTCTGCGCGAATCGGGATTGCTTTTTATAGTCTCAATTATTTCAGATATTTGATCTACGTGTCCACCGTTGTAGTCGGGCCAGGAGCGCCACTGATTGCCATATATAGGTCCTAAATCTCCACTCTCATCTGCCCATTCATTCCAAATCCTCACACCATTCTCTTGTAAGTACTTTACATTAGTGTCGCCATTTAGGAACCATAACAGTTCATAAACAATTGATTTGAGGTGTAGTTTTTTTGTTGTCAGCATAGGGAAGCCTTCTGCCAGGTTGTATCTACTTTGATGTCCAAAAATACTTATTGTCCCTGTTCCAGTTCTATCGTCTTTTCTCACACCCTTGTCCAGTACATGCTGTAGGAGTTCTTTATATTGTTTCATTTAGTTGTTTTTGTTTTAAGGAAGGTGTATAAACTATGTCTTAATTCAATGCTTCACAAAAATAATGAATCTTTTGTGAATCGCAACGATAAAATGATAACGGTATACATTGGATGAAATAATAAAAAAATCAATTAGAAATAATACGTTTGTAACTCATTCTTTTCAGGAAATCAAAGAAATTTAAAACTTTTATAGTGAGTTATTCGTTTTATAATTACACTTTACCATTTTCGTTTCAATTTTACATGATTAAAAACTTGGTTTAGATCACATTATTTGATAATACTTAATACAATAAATATATGAAAAAAAATGTAGTTAGATCAGTAAAACAAATATCTCTTATTCTGTTATTGTTGTTTGTAGGATATTCTTGTTCGGATGATGATCCTATAATAGATTATGAAGAGACACAATGGAACATTGAAAATTTTACAGTAAACGCTTCAGATTGGAGCTGGAATCCAACCCAGTCAAGATGGGAGGCTGTGAAACAATTAAAATTTATTGATGAATTTATTTATGAAAATGGTGCAGTGATAGGTTACATTTTTTTCTCTGAAAATGGCAAGGAAGTCCAATATCAATTGCCTCATACAGTAAACATTGTTATAAGTGGCGAAGAGACAACGGAAACGTTGACCGAAACGTTAGATTATTACTTTGATTTTATAAGTAGTCGTGTAACTTTTCTAATTAAGCCTTCAGATTCTATTGAGGATACTGAGGCAAAACAAACTTACAATTTTAGAATTGCAATGATTTGGTAATCACTTATACAATGCCAAGGCATCTGCCACAATAAAAGAGCTACCGCCGATGAATATAAAATCAATTTCATCGGCGTTTTCTTTTGCTGCTTTCAGCGCCATCTTCACACTTGGGTATTTATTGCCAAGCAATCCATACTCCAATGCTTTTTCTGCAAGCGTTTCTACATTAAGAGCTCTCTCAATTGAGGGTTGTGTGAAATAGTAAATTGCATTTTTAGGCAACAATGACAATACTGAAGATGTGTCTTTATCGTTAACCATCCCAAACACGATGTATAATGTTTTAAATTTTTCATTGTCAAACTGCTTCGCAATATATTTGATAGCATGGCTGTTATGACCAGTATCACAAACAATCTTTGGCTTGTTTTGCAAAGTTTGCCAACGCCCCATCAGTCCTGTCAATTCCACCACGTTTGCAAAACCGCTATACACTGCTTGATTGGGGATGCTGTATCCCATCTTAATTAGCTCATGAATGGCTGTTAATACTGTTCGTGCATTTTTACTTTGCACCCATCCACCTAATTCATTCTTCAGATTTTTATAACTATCGTTATTCAATATCCAACCATCTTTTGTAATTTCAGAGCTAAAATTATCCATCACCTCCTCTGCAAAAACAATGGGAGCATTTTCTTTATTGGCTTTCTCCAGAAACACTTCTCGTACATCATTGTTTTCTACTTCACCAATTACCACGGGTGTTTCAGGTTTAATAATTCCAGCTTTCTCAGCAGCAATTTTGGCTAAAGTGTCTCCAAGATATTGGGTGTGATCCAAACCTATATTGGTTATAATACAAAGATTGGGCGAAATGATGTTAGTGCTGTCCAGTCTCCCTCCCAGTCCTGTTTCAATAATGGCAACATCCACTGCTTTCGTTTGAAAATAGAGAAAAGCCATCTCCATGGTCAATTCAAAGAAAGACGGCATGATTGGTTCAAATGCCTCACGATGATTTTCCACAAAATCTACCACGAACTCTTTTTCTATCATTTCACCGTTTACACGAATGCGCTCCCTAAAATCAATTAAGTGAGGAGAGGTGTAAAGTCCCACTTTGTATCCTGCTTCATGAAGCACTGCAGCCAACAAATGAGTAGTTGATCCTTTTCCGTTAGTGCCAGCTACATGAATCGTTCGGTAGTGTCTGTGAGGATGATTGAAATGAGCATCCAATGCCAAGCTATTGTCCAGTCCCTCTTTATAGGCTGTGTGGCCCACACGTTGGTATTCGGGCATTTGACTGTATAGGTATTGAACAGTTTCCTCGTAGTTCATCTTAGTTTATTGAGTTGTAGTAGTTTATTTTTTCTTTAGCAACGTTCGTATTGTCTGCCAGTTTTTCACAAAATAGAGCCGTGGCAATAATTGTAGCTTTTGTTTCCAGCCATCTACTTCTTTTATAATAGCAATATTTTCTGCAAGACCTTTTGAGCGTTGACTGTTTGATATACCGGTTCGGTCATATATAGTTATCGGTATAGGTATTCTTTTAAAGACAATACGCTCTTGTTTTAACTGTTTGTAAAATTTAAAATCGGCTGATAATTTATATTTTTCATCAAAAGGGAAAGACTTTAATAAAGATGTTCGTGTTAAAACAGCTTGGTGACAAAATGGCATTCGATGGAAATGAGAAATATCAGTAGGAGCTTCTTTCACTTCAAGCTTTCCCTCTTTTAAAACTAATATATCACCATACAAAACATCAACTTCTTTTTGTAACGAATCGCTCACTTGATCCAAAATTGTATTATCTACAAAGACATCACCTGCATTCATAAATATGATCCACTCTCCAATAGCTTTTGACATAGCTTTGTTCATCGCATGATAAATTCCATTATCAGGCTCTGATATGAAGGTGTTGATAGAGTTTCTAAAGGGGTCAATTATCTTTAAAGTAGCGTCTGTTGATGCTCCATCTATCACCACATACTCTTTGTTACTGTAGTTTTGATCTATTACACTTCTGATCGTTTTCTCTATGTGATCTTCAGAGTTATAGCAAACAGTTACTACTGATATAAGAGGGGCTTGTTTTGTTTTCACTCTTGGCATCAAAAATAGAAATAAGTTGCCTAACAAGGCAACTTATTTCTAATATATTAATTATTGTTTGGTAGTGAAGAGTATTGATGTGAATAACGTAAATGTTGATCCACATAGCTTTCGTTGTAAGATACGCTCACATCTGTTACTTCACCCTCGTCATTTTTAATGAGTTTGTAAACCGGATTCACAAATCCACGATAAGGAGATAAATTTAATGCTGCGTATCGATCCAATACTTCTGTGTGAGTTGGCTGATTCACTTTTACTGCATAAGTTTCTATGAGGTTTTTAGCTCCCTCAAAATCGCCAGTCGATTTTATACGTTGTACTTCGGCAAGCAATTCACCAAACAGTTCACGTATTTTCTCATAATCGTTTACTACGATATATGTTTTTCCATCACGCTCTTTCATTTCTACAGCATTGCTCTCTTTGGATTTTTCCAAAACCCATGTAGCTATCAGTTGACGATTTCTCATGTGTGCTTGTTCGATGTCCTTCCCTGGTTGTATGCGAGTGAGTTGTGTCATGGCGCCATTCATCAAATAACTGTAGTATTGTGCTTTATACGCTTCCCCATCGAGTACCAGACCTAATTCAACCAGCTTTGGATCTCCTAAGTAGTATAAACCAAATAAATCTGCACGTGTTTCTTCTATAGGGCTACCATAAGCTTTAAGAGCATCACTGTTAACACCCGGAAGCAACTTACCAGAGCCATGGCCCAAACATTCATGCAAATCTGTATGAAGGTTGTTGGTGATCGAACCATATTTCTTAGCCCTGTCAACCTCTTCGTTACTCCACATAAACTCTTCTGCAAAACCATTACCCAAAGATGCTTTATCGTAAGCCTCTGTAATGTTTTCTATGGTAACCGATTTTGAACCATGGTCGCGACGAATCCAATCTGCATTTGGCAGGTTAATGCCAATGGGTGTGGCAGGATAGCAATCGCCACCCAAAATGGCTACAGTTATAACTTTTGCAGAAACACCTTTCACCTCTTCTTTTTTAAATCTTTTATCAACAGGTGAATTGTCTTCAAACCATTGTGCATTGTCGCTAATTATTGCTGTACGCTTGGTAGCTTCTATGTTTTTGAAGTTAACAATCGATTCCCATGTACCTTTCATTCCCAATGGGTCAGTATAAGTTTCTATAAAACCATTAATGAAGTCAACTTGACTGTTCAAGTCTTTTACCCAAAGCACAGAGTAATCGTCAAATTTTTCTAAATCACCTGTTTTGTAAAAGTCTATAAGCGAAAGTATCACTTGTTTTTGTTGGTCGTTTTCTGCTACATTGGCTGCTTTGTCCAACCAGTTTACGATGCGCTGAATGGCCGCAGAGTACATGCCCCCTATTTTATATACTTCTTCTTTTACTACTCCATCTTCTTTCACAACTTTACTGTTCAGTCCGTATGAAACAGGTGTGTTGTCATTTGGATCTTTCATCTTATTGTAAAAAGCATCTACTTCTTGTTCCGAAACATTTTCGTAGAAGTTTACGGCTGATGTTTTTACCAGATCTACTCCCGCAGCTTGATTAATACGTTTTGGATAAATAGCTGGATCGAACATTATTGGTGTGAGCATTTCAATAAGCTCACTGGCCGATGCACCATCTTTAACGGGCATTCTGGCTGGATCAATAGAGTTGGCTAAATGTAAAAAATACTCCTTCGAAAATTCAGGAAGTATTTTATCCTCAGAGTAGTGATGATGAATACCATTTGCCATCCACACTTGTTTCAGATAGGTTTCGAATTTCTTAAATTCTTCAGAGTTTTTATCTCCAAAATAGTTTTCGTAAATACCTTCCAAAGTTCTGCGAATGGTTAAGTTGTACTTGTTGTGCTGATCATACAATATGTCTCGACCTTCTAACGCAGCTTGAGATAGATAATAAATCAACTCTTTTTGCTGCAACGATAATTCATTGAATCCATGAACCTGATAACGAAGGATCTCTATATCGGCGAACTTATCTACTGTGTATTCAAAGGTTGCGTCAGTTTCATTTTCAGACGTCGGCTCCGTCTTTTTATTACCCGTGCATGAAGCAAGCAAAAGTATTGATGCTAACATAAATAAAAGCTTTTTCATTGTTCTAAAATTTGTAGTTTAGTACAAACTTACATAAAATACTTGATATTTGTCTCAGTCAAATAAAAAACCATCGTAAATCTATTCGAGTTTAAGCTTTTAATTAAACGATGATCTTTCTTCAGAATAATGAGGAGTATCTTCGTAGAGTAACTTTCTCCCTAAAAAACAAGACATCATAGAGTTGTAATGGTGTTGCTTCAAAAGATTCATTTAAAGTTGATTGAGACTCCAAACGCCATCATGTTTATAAGTTTCATACCTTTTGGAGTTCACAAGCCCATTATTCTAAAAATATATAGCATTTGCATGCTAAAAATCAAATCCAGCAGGAAATTTCAAACTTTTGTAGGGTACAAAACTAATAAATATAAAATTTGAGACTTTTGTAGGGTGCAAAAGTGATCCAACAAAAGATTTTATGCTTTTGTAGGGTGCAAAAGTTATAATGCAGAAAAATTTATCTGTTATTACACTGCAATTGGTCTAAAATAAAAAAGCACCCATCTTTCGATAGGTGCTTTAAAGTAGTGCTAAACTTAAATGTTATTAGTTGCTTCTTACAGGGTTTCTTCTTCCTGCTCGGTTGGTATCTCTTACGTCTTTGCGTAATTCATTCCATTTTTCAACTTTTTCTTTGCCGATAATTTTTTCGAGCTCTGCGTTGTGCTCTTCAACTGCTTTAAGACGTTGTGCGCGCATTTCGTCACGACGAGCAACTTGATTTTGACGACCCATGTCTCGTTGTTTTCTGTGCGCTTCCATTTGTTCCAAACGCTCTTTTTCTTGTTTTTCGGCTAAAGCCTGCACTTTAGCTTTTTGTTCTGAAGTAAGGTCAAGTTCTTTAGCCATTAAATCGGCTCTCTCTTGAGGAGTCATTCTCATCATTTGTTCGCTCCGTCTGTTGTTCATTCCTCTTCTGCTGTCGTTACGGCGATTGTTGTTTTGAGCCGACATTGACATACTCATTGTGAGTAGAAGTGCTGTTACTAAAAATAAATACTTTTTCATATCATAAAATTTTAATTGATTAATACTGCCTTATTGACACCCAAATGTAGTAAATAGTTTAATGCTATGCAAGTATTTGGATGTGCATTACGTGCTAATTATCAGATATTTGACATATTTTATCGACGTTATCAGCCTACTCATGGAGTCATATTATTGTTTGGTCTATAAGAACGTGCTATCAGTCTATGTAGCAGATTTTGATCAAATATTTCATGAGAAAACGATTAAGCCGCATTAAACTGTAAAAGCAACCCTTATGATTTGCTCAAATATGAATTTTATTTTATCAGATAATTCACACCTTATTAATATTAATCCTTACTTTTGAGTTTAAATATACGAGAATAAGCAAAATGAGAACAAGTATTAAACTCAATGATATGCGTTTTTTCGCCTATCATGGTGTGTTGGCACAAGAAACCAAAGTTGGTAATCACTATGTAGTGAACATACATATAGATGTAGACTTATCATTGGCTTGCGAAAGCGACAATGTGGATGACACCATTAATTATGCAGAGGTTTATAATATTGTGAAAGTTGAGATGCAAAAGCCCTCCAAGCTGCTGGAGCATGTGGCGATGCGTATTTTCAAATCAATCAAGGCTGATTTCCCTCAAATTATCAATATGGAAGTGCGATTGAAAAAGAACAACCCTCCGATACTTGGAGAGGTGGAGAGCGCAGAGGTGATTATTTCACAATAACAATCATTGATACTTCTACACATGTTCTAATGCTGAAATGCTGTTTTACTCTTTTACTTTTTTGTATCTTTGCATAAATTTTGGAGACAAATGGATAACGAACAATCAACTAACGACATAAATCAAGCTACCCCAGAGGCAATTAACAGCTTTGCTTCTGCAGAACCTGTTGCTCAGGAGCATTTGGTGCTTCGCACAGAAAATCTGGTGAAAAAGTATGGCAAACGCACAGTTGTGAGTCATGTTTCTATTGATGTGAAGCAAGGGGAAATAGTGGGATTGTTAGGACCCAACGGTGCAGGCAAAACTACTACTTTCTATATGGCTGTAGGATTGATTGTACCAAATGAAGGTCAAATATTTCTTGGCAAGCAAAACATCACTAAATTTCCTGTTTATAAACGTGCTCAATACGGCATTGGCTATTTGGCACAAGAAGCATCTATTTTCCGAAAAATGTCGGTTGAAGACAACATTCTTTCTGTCTTGGAGATGACAAGCAAAAATCGTGATGAGCAACTCGCTAAGATGGAAAGTTTGATTGATGAATTTGGTCTTCACAAAGTACGCAAAAATCAAGGCGATCAACTCTCGGGGGGAGAGAGGCGTAGAGCAGAAATTGCACGATGTCTTGCCATTGACCCTAAGTTTATTATGCTTGACGAACCCTTTGCGGGAGTTGACCCCATTGCCGTGCAAGACATTCAATCGATCGTTGCACAACTGAAATACCGCAACATTGGTATTTTAATAACCGACCACAACGTAAACGAAACATTGAGTATTACAGACAGGGCTTATTTGCTTTTCGAAGGAAAAGTATTGTTTCAGGGTACTGCGCAAGAGTTGGCGGATAACGAAGTGGTTCGCGAAAAATATTTGGGTAAAGACTTCGAGTTGAAACGAAAAACATTTGACCTCTAAAAAAGAATATGGCACGTCTCTTAGCAATAGATTATGGAAGAAAGCGCACTGGGATAGCTGTGAGCGACACAATGCAAATTATTGCCAATGGTCTCACAACAGTGCCATCCCATACGCTCATTGCTTTTTTGAAACAATATATTGCAAAAGAGCCAGTAGAACTAATCATTATTGGACTACCACGACAAATGAACTATGAAGAGTCGGAGAGTATGCAATACATTAAGCCTTTTGTGAAGAGATTGCAGAAAGAAATTCCTGCTATACCTGTTGAGTATTTCGATGAACGCTTCACATCTCAAATGGCACTTCAGACTATGATAGATGGAGGCGTGAAGAAAATAAAACGACAAAACAAAGCATTGGTTGATGAGATAAGTGCAACCATTATTTTGCAAGGCTACATGGAAAGTCGTCGTATGAATATGCGCTAACTAACATGTACCAACTGAAACTGAAAAGAGAAAAAATACAATTATCACGTTATGATTTTACCTATATATATTTACGGACACCCCGTTTTAAGAAAAGAAGCAAAAGATATTGATCCTTCCTACCCAAACTTGAAAGAATTGATTGACAATATGTTCGAAACTATGTATAATGCCGATGGCATTGGATTAGCTGCACCACAAGTGGGCTTGGACGATCGTATTTTTGTAATCGATTTGTCACCATTGGAAGATGAGGAAAATCCCCAATATAAAGGCTTCAAAAAAGCATTTATCAATGCACACATCATTAGTCGTTCTGGAAATATTGCATCTACCGAAGAAGGCTGTTTAAGTATTCCTGGCATCAACGAAAGTGTGCCACGGGAAGACGAAATCGAAATTGAATACCTTGACGAAAATCTTATGCCACACAAAGAAATCTTCACTGGCTTCACTGCCCGTGTCATTCAACACGAATATGATCACATTGATGGGATATTGTTTATTGACAGAATTTCAGCCATTCGCAAACGCTTGATAAAAGCGAAACTTGCAAATATGAGTAAGGGGAAAGTGAGTTGTCATTATAGGGTGAGAACGGCGTGAAAAGTTAAATAATTCACATGCTTAATTCCCCTCCCCTTGGAGTTGTGCCAAAAAACTCGCTTAATTCCCCTCCTTTGGAGGGGTGCCCTTTAGGGCGGGGTGGTTGAAGACGATGTAGTTAAAGCGCGGTGCTAAATACAGGATGCTCATACAGCCCACCCATCACATTGCCCAAATTCTGCAACACATCTTTTGCTGTAATATGAATTACCGTCAATCCCAGAGATTGCAGAAAAGCATCTCTCTTGGCATCATATTCTTGTTTGTCATTATGGCTGTCGCCATCAATTTCGACTACTACCTGACAGTTGACACAATAGAAATCTACAATATAGTTGCCAATTATCTTTTGGCGGTCGAAATCAAATCCTTTGAATTTTCGTTTATGCACTTCTTGCCAAAATAGCACCTCTGCAAGGTTACCTGCTTTGCGCAGTGCCTTTGCACGATCTTTTAGTTTGGGGTTGTAGGGGAGCGAGAAATAGTTTTGGGAATTTCTTTTTGCTCCTTCTTCATTGTTTCTTTTACCATTTTGTACCACCCCGCCCTGTGGGCACCCCTCCAGAGGAGGGGAATTAGTTTCGCTGAAAGGTTCATCTGTGTTTTGTGACATTCGACTTTAAGCTTTTATTTCATTGAACTGTTGGGTAAATATAAGCAAAAAATGCGTATCTAATCTTTGGTAATCTTTTTAATTACGTTTTTATCTATAGATCTGCCTGTAAATTGGTCTATATTGTGGAGGGATGCCTAAAACATCGCTTAATTCTCCTCTTCTTGTAGTAGGGCATAAATACTCGCTTAATTCCCCTCCTTTGGAGGGGTGCCCTCAATGTCATTAAGTTAAGCAA
>DEZB01000041.1 GCA_002364735.1 Bacteroidales bacterium UBA3143 | reverse complement strand
AATTATCGTGCAAAGGTCTCAATAGATATAACTGCATCGAAATCGGGAGCAGGAACAGTTACAAAGAAAGTGGTGATAGGTAGTGACATGTTGTTGCCAGCAAAACCCTTTGAGGTAACTTACGGTAGTTCAGGTAATACTAATCCTACAATAGTTGCAACATTCTCAAACCAAAACGATAAAAGCGTTGAAGTTGTGATTACAAGAGGGGCTAACTCAAGTAAAGGTAAAGAACGTACGCCTTGGGTTGATGGTACTCCAGGTATCTCTAATAGCAAGACTATTACTATACCTGCCAATGGTAGTGCTTCTTTAAATTTCAACAAGGACGTTGCGGAAGACTTCTCACAAGGATATTATAATGTTACAATGGTAACAACCAGTTTCTGTGGAGAATCTTATAGACAAACCAAGCGGATTGATAATCAACGTGACTTTGGTCATGGATTAAGGAAAATAGATGATCCTGCCAATCCTGGTGGTGGAGGTGGATACCCTGGAGGTGGAGGCAGCGAGCCTAACGATCCTACTTATCCATTACCAACCCCAGAAGATGGTTACACCATTTTTGAGGTGACGGTTACTAATGCAACACCTGAAAGTTATGTTCAATTCTTAGCATTTACATCCAATGGATATGGTTCTCTTTGGGGTAGTGGAAAGAAAACAGATGCAAATGGTAATTTGAAAATCTTAGTAAAGATGAAGAATTCTGACATTGCAATTGCCAATGGTAAGAAGGCTGAATTCAAATTTTCGAAAGAGAAAGTGAGTAGTGAATTCACACATAATAAAGAAATCACATTTAATCTTCCGTTATAAAAATAAAGAATGAAAAATATGAATAGAAAGTATATACTATATAGTATCTTATTTGGCTTTCTTTGTTCTACAGGTATTCTGAGTGCACAAACTGTGTACTCAGACACGGTAGAAACGGAAGAAAAGACCAAGAGAGCATGGGAACTGGGCATTGGAGCATCAGTGTTCCAGTTTAGCAGAGTAGACTTCACCAACTTTCAGAAGTTGGAAGATAAGTATAAAATGGATTTACAGTTGCGCCACAATGTAATTGGGGGTAACTTGTATGTTGCTCGTGAACTTAACCCACATTTGTACCTTGATTTGCAAGGTACAGTGGGGTTCACTGAACAATGGATGGATGGAGAAAACAAAATGAAAACTCTTTTCATGGTAGGTCCAGGCTTGCAATGGAGATTTGGAGAGTATTTTGGTTCAAAATACATCGATCCTTATGCCCGAGTGGGCGTTAGCTACATGAAGAAGAACTTCGATATGAACTATACAGGTGTTGAAGGCAGTCTTCCTGAGGAAATGAAGTGGGTGCTTGAGAATATGAAGAACAAACATGGAGTTGACCGCAATGAGTTAATACCTATATCCTTAGGTTTAGGACTTAATACATGGTTGAACGATCGTTTTGGTATTGGTATTCAAGGAGATTATCTTTTGATGCCCTATTCGCAAGTCGCTAATTCAATGCAAGGAACCGTTAGGCTTATGTGGCGTATTGGAGGCAAATCGAAAAAAGCACAACCCGTTATTCACTATGTTGATAGGGAGCGAATCGTACAGGCACCTCCTGTAGAAATTGAAAAGATTGTAGAGGTACCCGTGCAAGTAGCATCAGAGATGTGTGAGTTGTTCAACAACATCTATTTTGATTTTGACAAAGCAACTATTACGCACGAAAGTCACGATGTATTGGATAAAATAGCAGCTATTCTGAAAGGAGATACTTCAAAACGTTACCTAATAACAGGATATACCGATGCTTGGGGTAGCGATGAGTATAATATCAGTCTATCAAGAAGGCGTGTTGGCGCTGTAGTTCAAGAATTAGAAAACAGAGGCGTACCTACCAATATGATGAAATATAGAGGTGTAGGTAAAAAAGTTTCTTATGCTCCAACCGAAGCACCTGTTGAAGTGAGAAGAGGTGACCGTAAGGTGGGTGTAGAAATCATTTCTAATATGGATTACTGGGATTATATTCCGAAATCAGATCAACATTAAGATGTGAGATAAATAGATAATGTATCTTCTGTAACTTAGCGTTACAAAGACTAATAATAAAAACCCGAAAAGAGATAATTTCTTTTTTCGGGTTTTTTAATTTGTAATTTCAAAGCAAACGATAGACCGTAAATCTGGTAATTAGCGTTAGACAAAAAGGCATTATAGTGATAAAACTTTTTCAAAACATTTTCACCGCGGTGAATTGCGTTTTCAACAGATGAAAATTGCATCCACCGCGGTGAAAATGTTTAAAAACGCATTATTTTCATTTTATAGCCCATTTATTGCCCAGTTGTGCCATAAAAATTGAAATTTCACCACAAGGATTCTCTTTTTAAACGCCGTTTTTTCAATTTTAGACAGATTCTACTCTTTTCAAGACATTTTTCTCTCGTATTTTTATGAAAAAGTAAATTTTTTGCGATTTAAAACATTTCCACCGTGGTAAATTGGATTTTCATAAGATAATAATTCAATTCACCGCGGTGGATTTAATTTCCACCTGATATAATGCAGATTACTCATCAAAATCAAGGTTCTCAGTAAACTGCTCCATATCGCGCCTGTCTTTTTTAGTGGGGCGTCCCGTGCCTCTTTGTCTGTCAACAAAGCCACTAATCTTGTTCATCTCCAATATTTCGTATTCTTCGGCTGGGGTTACGTTTTCCATAAAATCGGGCACAAGTTTCGCTCCCATTCGCTTTTGCGATATGTCTTTTACCTTGAAGGAATAGGTGACAGGGGGTTTCTTCACTTGCACCACATCTCCAATTTTGATCATGCGCGCAGGTTTCACCGAGTTGTTGTCTACATACACCCGTCCTTTCTTACATGCTTCGGCTGCAATGGTACGTGTTTTGTATACACGTACAGCCCACAGCCATTTATCAATTCTTACCGTTTCCATTATCTCTTATTATACTCATTCATGGTTATATTAACTCCAGCCAAGCAGAAGCTCTGTATTATTTCTATGGCTTCGTTCAATTTGGCAGGAATCACCTCTTCTTCTTCAGGATCAAAAGGACTCATCACATAGTTTATTTGTGCACCTTTCGGGAAATTGTTGCCAATACCAAATCTCAAACGGGCATAGTTTTGTGTACCCAGAGTTGATTGTATATGGTTGAGTCCATTGTGTCCAGCATCACTTCCTTTGGCTTTCAGGCGAAGCATGGCAAATGGCAATGCTAAATCGTCAACCACCACAAGAAGGTTTTTGATAGGGATATTCTCTTTTTGCAACCAATAGCGCACAGCATTTCCACTCAAATTCATAAACGTGGAGGGTTTAAGCAGCACCATCACTTTGTTTTTGATGCGCGTTTCGGCAACAAAGCCATACCGCTTGTCACTAAAAACAACATTGGACGCTTTTGCTAAAGCGTCCAATATTTTAAATCCTATGTTGTGGCGAGTATTTTCGTAATCGGGACCAATATTTCCCAAACCTACAATTAAATATTTCATTTACGCACTATTTCGGATATTCTGGTTTTGTTTTGTTTTACCAAAACTACTCTCTTGCAATTTATGCTTCAGCAGTGTCTGTTGCAGTTTCTCCACCTTCACTTGCTGCTGCTTCTGCTGCCTCCTCTGCTGCTTCTTCTTCAGCATCAAGCGTAGCGTCAGCCACCACACGAGTTGTTTGAACGCGACAAACTACAGCTTCTTTTGGGTTTAGAATTTCAACATTTTCGAAATTAAGTTCTGCAACTTGAATTGATTTTCCTAATTTAAGTTTGGTAACATCAATCTCTAATGCTTCAGGCAAATCTTTATATAAAGCTTTTGCTTTAAGCTTGCGAAGGTCTAACGATAGTTTACCTCCCGATTTAACACCAGCAGCCAAACCTTTCAAGTGAACTGGAATTTCTACAACTACAGGAACATCCTCGAAAACATGCAAGAAGTCCATGTGAAGCACTTGTTCTTTTACTGGATGAAACTGCACTTCTTTTAGAACAGCTTTCATTTCTTGATCGCCCAGTGTTAAGTCAACAACAAACACTTCAGGGGTATATATCAATTTGAGAATATCACCCGATTGAACAGTGAAGCTGATGTTCTCAGAATCTTTGCCTCCATACACATTGCATGGAATAAGATTGTTTTTACGTAAGGCTTTTGCTGCCTTCTTACCGAAATCATTTCTGATTTCTCCTTTTAATTCAAATGTTTTCATTTTCTTGTTTTATGTGTTACTCAAAATAAAGTAAATTATATGCTTCCTTATTTCCCATCACACGGAGTGGCTCTAAAAAGCGGCGCAAAGATAATAATTATCTTTTTACTATACAATTGAATGAACCCTATTTCTCTAATAATAACAAAATTACCTCTTGCTGGCTTTTTTAAATATAAGCAAACTAAACGCTCAAGAGAGAATAGCGAATAATACATGAGTGGATACTTTATGAAGATGTTTTGTGCAGCTACAAAAGGCAGTTTTCTCACGATTTATTACTTCTGAGGGTCATTATAGAAATTTATTGTGCTGTTTAGTGCCTCTTTAACCTACAAAGCTACTTCACGGTACATGTTCTTACTTCTGCACCCTGTTTTTGAGAGAAAAACAACAATGAGTTACTTCTGTAGTCTCCGCTCAGATGAAAATCGAGATTTGGAGGGTAGCGGAGTCTGCAAAACCTTTTTTTCTCCTTAAAAGCACCTTTTGTATTCGATAAAACAACAATCTTCTCGTTTTTTGTTCTTTTTGACCCTACAATTCTACTTATATGTCGATAAAGGTACTTTTGTAGCTTCCGTTGGATACTAAATCGCGATATTGCTCTTAGCGGAGGTGTTTATGATGTTTTTTCAGCATATTGCGCCTAAAATATAAGATATAAGCGATATGCTGGTTTTAAAGGCTTCATCAAACAATTACATTTATATGAATTTGTTGATAAACTGCACAAATACTACTTATTAAGTGCTTCCAATCGAGGAAAAGTCTTTCTGTAGTATAAACTTTGAACATAATAAGATAAGAAGAATAAGTTTTTTTCTTGCTCACTTATTAAATGCCTAATGTTGCAGTGAATCTCAATTAGAGCCCAAATAACTATACAAATCAAGTCCTTTTTTTTATCAAGCCACTTTTACTCCTGCAAAGGTAACACCATATTATAGTATTGGTATATTAACAAAGTGTGCTTAAACATTTTTAACCCCAAAAGCAACCGAAACCACTTTAACATCTTTAATTTTGTAATCTAATTTTACAGCCTAATATTTTAACAAAATACAATATGAATCAAGTAGTTGATATCAGAGAATTAAATGAACTGATTGAGCAGAAGAGCACTTTTTTGAATGTCCTAACAGGGGGCATGAGCAAATTGATTGTTGGACAACAACATTTAGTGGAGTCTCTAATTATTGCTTTATTATCTGACGGTCATATATTGTTGGAAGGTGTTCCGGGATTGGCCAAAACCTTGGCAATAAAAACTTTGGCACAGTTGATTGATGCCAAATATAGTCGCGTTCAATTTACTCCCGACCTTTTACCAGCCGACGTTATTGGAACAATGATTTATAGTCCTCGCAACGAAGAGTTCTCTGTAAAGCATGGACCTGTTTTTGCCAACTTCGTTTTGGCAGACGAGATAAACCGTGCACCAGCAAAGGTGCAAAGTGCTTTGCTTGAGGCAATGCAAGAGCGTCAAGTAACCATTGGTGAAAGTACTTACAAACTGCCCGTCCCTTTCTTGGTGATGGCTACTCAAAACCCCATTGAACAAGAAGGTACTTATCCGCTGCCTGAAGCGCAAGTAGACAGGTTTATGATGAAGGTTGTGGTTAACTACCCCACGAAGCAGGAAGAGAAACTGATAATCAAACAAAACATTTTTGCGCCAATAACCATTGACAGACCAGTATTGAAAGCTGAAGAAATTATGGATGCACGCAAAGTGGTAAGGAAAGTATATATTGACGAGAAAATAGAGCAATATATCGTTGACATTGTGTTTGCTACTCGTTTCCCAGAGCAGTACAATCTTCCTGAATTTAAAGACATGATTGGTTTTGGTGCATCTCCACGTGCTTCTATTAACTTGGCTTTGGCTGCTCGTTCTTATGCATTTATCAAGCGTCGCGGATATGTTGTGCCAGAAGATATACGTGCCGTTTGTCACGATGTGATGCGTCACCGTATTGGTTTAACTTATGAAGCTGAGGCAAACAATATGACCTCGGAAGAAATCATAAGTGAAATACTAAACAAGGTTGAAGTGCCTTAACGCTTTACACTTTAAAGATAGAGACGAGACTTACAAGGAGAGAACACGTCAAATAGGGTAGTTGCACAAACATATTTATGGAAACGACTGATTTATTAAAAAAAGTACGACGTATTGAAATTAAAACACGGGGATTGTCGCGCAATATTTTTGCTGGCGAATATCACTCGGCGTTCAAGGGGCGTGGTATGGCTTTTTCAGAAGTTAGAGAATACAACTATGGCGATGACATGCGCGACATCGACTGGAACGTTACTGCTCGATACAACAAGCCTTATGTAAAGGTGTTTGAAGAGGAGCGCGAGCTTACTGTGATGTTGCTGATTGACGTTTCGGAGAGTTTAAGTTTTGGTACATCTACCATGATTAAACGAAACATGTTGGCCGAAATTGCCGCCACATTAGCATTTTCAGCCATTCAGAATAACGATAAAATTGGTGTTATCTTCTTTTCCGACAAAATAGAGAAGTTTGTTCCTCCCAAAAAGGGGCGCAAACATATCTTATATATTATCAGAGAGATTCTTAGCTTTAAACCCGAGAATAATAAAACAGATATCAGCATGGCGTTGCGTTATCTCACCAATGCGATCAAAAAGCGTTGTACTGCATTTTTGTTATCCGACTTTATCGATTCGTCTGACTATAAACAAGCACTGAAGATTGCCAACCGAAAACATGATTTAGTATCTATACAAGTGTATGATAGATTGAGCACCGAGTTAAAACCTGTAGGGTTGATGAAGGTGTTGGATCCTGAAACTGTTGTGGAGAGATGGGTGGATACATCTTCAAGAAAAGTGAGAGAGATATACCGTGAATGGTGGGTAAATCAGCAAAGAGAAATGGACATGGCTTTCAAACAAAGCAATGTTGATAGTATTTCTGTATCAACAGATGACGATTATGTGAAATCGTTATTGATGCTGTTTAAGAAAAGAGGTTAACAAATTGCCTTAGATAAACGATAGACAAAAAATCTTCATTACGACATTGAAAAAAAACAACTACATATATCTGAAAGCTTTCACATTAACAATGTGTGTTACATTGTTGTCATTGTTGAGCGTTTCGTCGATACAGGCTCAAAAAGCATCAGCTCATGCTACAGTGCAGCCTTCTGAAATACTTATTGGCGAACAGGCTTTAATCAATCTTCAAGTGATTGCTCCAAAGGATAAAGAAATTTTATTCCCGATTTATCAAGATTCCATTGTTGCGGGTCTTGAGGTTTTGTCTATTGGTAATTCTGACACGACTATTACCGACAATGTGCGGACTATAAATATGAAGTATCTGGTAACTTCGTTCGACTCAACATTGTATTTCATTCCCTCTATGCCAATATCCGATGGAGTGGACACTATTTATTCCAATTCTTTTGGACTGAAGGTGACTGCACCCGAATTGAAAGATTCTACTATTGCTTACCTTCAACGAATGAAGGCGGGAGAGACAGATTCTATCGATTTTAATGAGTTGAGACTAAATGATATAAAATCGATTCAGAAAGCACCTTTCTCATGGATGGATCTGCTTAGTTTGCTTTGGATACCATTGATTATTCTTATCTTATTAGCCATTATTGGAGCAATCATTTATCTAATAATTAGAAAAAACAAGAAGGGATATTTTTTCACACCTCCTCCTTTGCTTCCTGCCCATGTGAGAGCAATGAGAAGTCTGGACAAATTAAAAGAGGAAAAAATATGGCAACAGGAAAGATACAAAGAGTTTTATACGCAGCTTACTGACGTGTTGCGCAGATATATCAATGAAAGATATGGCGTTAACTCGTTAGAAATGACTTCGGGCGAGATACTAAGTATCATAAGAATGAAAGCTGAGGAAGACTCCGTATATAACAATTTGAAACAAGTGCTTTCAGTTGCCGATTTAGTGAAGTTTGCAAAGTACAAACCATTTATTGATGAGAATGATTTAAGCATGATGAATGCTTACTTCTTTGTAAATCAAACGAAAGAAGATGATCCGCTACCCGATAAAACAAAAGGGGAAGAGAAACGGACTGATGACGAAACTTTATCTGAAGAGAAAAATTAATTATGGAATTTGCCCATCCCACATATTTATATCTTTTATTGTTGCTCATCCCGCTTATTGCATGGTATGTAGTTAAGCTATCTCGCATGCAACCCAATTTTCGATTAGCATCTACACGTGCTTTCCGAAAAATGCCTCGCAGCTTTAAAGTATATATGCGTCATTTGCCATTTGCGCTTCGCATGATTTCTATTGCATTAGTTATCATTGTTTTGGCTCGCCCGCAATCGATTAATAGATATCAAACAACAGAATCACAAGGTATAGATATTGTTTTGGCAGTAGATATTTCTGGGTCGATGTTGGCGCAAGATTTAACACCAGATCGATTGACAGCTGCAAAAAAAGTAGCTGCTGAGTTTGTGACAGATAGACAGAATGATAAAATAGGATTGGTTATATTTGCTGGTGAAAGTTTTACACAGTGCCCGCTAACAACTGACCACAAAGTATTGTTGAATTTGCTGAACGAAGTGAAGTTCGGAATGGTTGAAGATGGCACAGCAATTGGATTGGGATTGGCTAATTCAGTAAACAGGCTAAAAGATAGTAATTCGCAATCCAAAGTTGTTATCCTATTGACTGATGGAACCAATAATAGGGGACAAATAGCACCGCTAACTGCCGCCGATCTTGCTCGTTCTTATGGCATTAGGGTTTATACCATCGGTGTTGGAACTCAAGGTATGGCTCCCACGCCTGTTCAAACTCCTTTTGGAGTGAGAATACAAAATGTAGAGGTCGATATTGATGAAAAAACTTTGACAGAAATAGCTTCAATAACAGGAGGTCAATATTTTAGAGCCGAAGATAACGAAGGCTTGAGCAACATCTATGATGAGATAGATGAAATGGAGAAATATTTGATAAGTGTTCAAAATGTGACACGCAAACAAGAGCTGTACCTTCCGTTTGCTCTTTTGGCATTGGCACTCATATTTATTGAGTTAATATTACGTAGAACATGGTTGAGGTCACTTCCTTAATCATTAATGAAAAGTATTTAGAACAGACAAAACTATGTTTCAATTTGCCCATCCCGAATATTTGTATTTGTATTTTGCACTCCCCTTTGTGTTTGCATTATACATCTATTTGAACATCAAAAAACGAAAGGATGTATCCAAATTGGGCACACTTGAGTTGGTGAAGCAAATGATGCCCGAATTGTCGCTCAAGCGTTCCTACTTGAAGTTTTGGATTGTTTTTTCTGCATTAATTTTAGGCATATTATTGGTGGCAGGGCCTCAATTTGGAACTAAAGTAGAAAAGGTTGAGAAACGAGGAATCGAATTGGTAATTGCTGTTGATGTTTCTAATTCTATGTTGGCTCGAGATGTTAGTCCAGACAGACTGAGTCGTGCCAAGCAGTTGCTATCGCGCATAATTGATGCACGAAAAGAAGATCAAATTGCTTTAATTGTTTTCGCTGGCGATGCTTATGTGCAAATGCCTTTAACCTCGGACACACAGTCGGCAAAGCTATTTCTAAACTCAATTGATCCAAGTTTAGTTCCAGTTCAAGGTACAGTCATTGGCAAAGCCATTGAGCTGGGTGTAAACTCATTTTCGAGCGATAAAAATGTAGATAAGGCTATGATTTTGATTACCGATGCCGAAGATCATGAAGGAAATGCGATGGAAATAGCCAAAAGGGCTGGAGATTCGGGGATCATGGTAAATGTTATTGGTATTGGTTCTGTGGATGGTAGTCCAATACCAGAATCGCAATATAGTAACAACTTTAAAACAGACACCGAAGGTAATATTGTGGTATCTAAGTTAAATGAACAGATGGCACGAGAGATTGCTCAAAACGGAAAAGGATTGTTTGTGCAAGCAGACAATACAAATTCGGCAATGAATGCTCTTGAAGCAGAGTTGGATAAATTGCAGAAAAAAGATATGGAGAGTCTGGCATATTCAGAATATGATGAGAAATTTCCTATTGTAGCATGGATACTGTTAGTTGTTTTAGTTGTTGAAGTGTGTATCTTTGATAAGAAAAACAGATTGTTTAAGAACGTTCGAATATTTAAAAGATGAAGATAAAATTAATTATATTGCTCATTTCAGTAATGTCTGGCTTCTCTCTATCTGCTCAAAAAGCTGTTAGAAAGAATACCAAACAGGGGAACAGGGCCTATAATGAGCAAAAATATGAACAGGCGGCCCAGAAATATGAGCAGGCGATAAAGCTAAATCCGAATGCATTAGAAGCGAATTATAACTTGGGGAATACCCTTTATAAGCAAAATGAATGGGATAAATCAATTGAACAACAGAATCATTATTTGATGTTGGAAAAGGAGAATCCTCTTAAAATTGCTTCTGCATGGCACAATATTGGCAATGCTATATTGCATAAAAAAGATCTTGAGAAATCGATGGAAGCGTATAAAATGGCGTTGAGGATAAATCCAAATGACGATGAAACGCGCTATAATCTCGCTGTAGTTCAAAAGATGATTGACGACGAGCAACAAGATCAAGATCAGCAGAAAGAGCAGAATAAAGATCAAAAAGACGATAACCAACAACCGCAACCACCCGATCAACAGGATAAACAGAAAAAGCCTGAAGAGCAAACAGAACCTGAGCAAATGTCGCGCGACAATGCAAGACAAATACTTCAAGCTATTGAGCAAGACGAAAAAGAAACTCAAAAGCGATTGAACGAAATGAAAGCTGAAGAGCGTAAACAGCAAGCACAGGAGAACAGACGACAAAACAAGGACTGGTAACAGAAATTATTTGAGCTAAAAATGATAAATAAATCCATCAGTTTACATATAAAGATAGTTTTACTTTTTTTCTTTTTGCAAGGCAGCTATTCTTTTGCCCAAGAAGTTGTTTTTAAAGCTTCAGCACCACAAGCTGTGGTAAAAGACGAACAATTTCGGTTGACTTATACGCTCAACAAAGAAGGAAAAGACATAAGACTACCAGAAATAGAAGGGTTTGATATATTGTTTGGACCATCTGTTTCTTCAAGCTACAGCACTCAAATTATTAATGGGAAATCGACTTCACAAAGTTCATTTTCTTACACTTATATTTTAATTGCCCCTAAGGAGGGAACTTTTACTATTGGCCCTGCTGATATTAAGGTAAATGGTAGTAATTATCGCTCAAATTCAATACAGATTAAGGTACTCCCTCCTGATAAAGAAGCAGATCAATCGCAGTCTTCAAATAACCCCTCTGCTTCTTCATCATCGTCTTCCTCACAAGAGATTAAAGCAACTGATGCATTTATACGCACTGTTGTTTCGAAGAGCAGCATCTACGAGCAAGAAGGTTTCATGGTAACTTTCAAACTCTACACTACTTTGAATGTGGTAGATTTTGGACGTATAGAGTTTCCCGAGTTTGAAGGGTTTTTAGTTGAGGAACTTGACGTTCCGTCTAATCAACAATTAAAATTGGAGCACTACAATGGTCGAAACTATTATACTGCTACGCTTCGCAAAACGTTGCTATTCCCACAACGATCTGGCAAAATAACCATTCCAAGTGGAAAGTTGGAAATGGTCTTTTCTGTTCCATCAGGAAAGAAGATTTCGAGTTTCTTTGGGATGCAAGAGGTGAATGTTGATGTAAAGAAACCGATGATAACTAATCCTGTGACAGTAAATGTTGCACCGCTTCCTCCAAACAAACCATCAAGTTACAAAGGAGCAGTAGGGTCTTTTACATTTACTCCCAGCATTAGTGCACAAGAGGTAAAAGCGAATGAACCTATAACCATAACCCTTAAAATATCAGGAACTGGAAATCAGAAGTTAATTCAAAATCCAGAAATTGAGTTTCCAACGAATTTCGAAATATATGATCCAACTATTGACAATGATTTGACTGCCAATGAGAATGGACTTACTGGTACACGCAAAATAGATTACCTTGTGATACCGCGCTACGAGGGTGAATATACTATACCTGCGATAGAATTCTCTTATTTTGATATAGCAAGTAGAAGTTACAAAACGTTGAAATCTCCTGTCTACAAACTGAACGTTTTGAAAGGAGCGCCAGGTAGTAGTGCTTCGGCAGCAAGTTATGTTAATCAGCAACAGGTGAAGGTAGAACAAGATATAAGGTACATAAAAACTGGGAATCCTAAACTTTTGAGAACCGATAACTTCTTTGCTGGTTCATGGGGCTATTGGTTGTGGTATTTAATTCCGTTTATTCTATTATGTGCGTTCTTTATTGTCTACCGTAAACAAATGAAACTCAATGCTAATATTGCTTTGATGCGAACAAAACGTGCCAACAAAGTAGCAAAGCAAAGATTGAAAAAGGCTGAGAAGTACCTTAAGGTACACGACAAAGAGAATTTCTACAATGAAGTGTTGCGTGCTTTGTGGGGCTACTTTAGCGACAAGCTATCCATTCCTGGTGCATCTCTTACAAAAAATAATATAGGGGTTGAACTATCAAATTATGGTGTTGATGAAAATCTTGTCGACAAATTTATGGAGATACTTGACACTTGCGAGTTTGCTCGTTATGCTCCAGTAGAGTCTAATGCTGCAATGGATGAAATTTATAAAGAGACCAGTGATGCAATAGGTAAGATGGAAAACATTTTAAAATCTAAAAATTGATATGAGCTTACGAACCTATATATTTTTTGTTTTAACTGTTGTGGGCATCCATTTTGGATTAATTCAAGCTCAACAAGCTTCCTCTGATACTACATCAACCTCGGATATAAAGGAAAGTGAAATAAGTGTTGGGGAAAGCCGTGCTGAAGCTGAATATAGGGAGGGCAATTTTGTTGAAAGCATTAAGCTGTATGAAGCTCAAATTGCAGCATATAAACAAAAGAATCAAGAGTCACCTGAACTTTATTATAACTTGGGTAACGCTTATTTTAGAGATAATCAAATAGCGAAAGCCATCGTTAATTACGAGCGAGCTTTATTATTAGATCCAAGTGATAGTGATGCCCGACACAATTTGCGCTATGCAAGAACCAAAATTGAAGATAAAATAGATAGTGCCGATAATTTTTTTGTCAATCAGTGGATACGAAGTCTTCAAAATCTGTACAGTGCCAATGGGTGGGCTATTATTGGAATTGTCCTATTTATATTACTTATAGTGGCAATTGGAGCTTATATGATTTCTACGCAAATAAATATTAGGAAAGTATCATTTTATATTGGAATTGTATTGCTATCTCTTGTGATAATAGCTAATGTGTTTGCATTCAAACAAAAAAACAAAGTTGTAAATAGATCTACAGGGATTGTTATGTCTGCTTCAGTTTCAATTTACACATCTCCTGATGCTCACAGTCAAGAGCTTTTTCGCTTGCACGAGGGATCAAAAGTAAGAATTAAGAGAGAAGAAGGCAATTGGTTTGAGATTGTTATTGCCAACGGAAGTGTTGGTTGGTTGCAGAAAAAAAACATCGAGAAAATATGAATGAGTTTGTTAGTAAGTTGCTTCCTTTTGAAAGAGACCTTTTTTTAGCTTTAAATAGTAGCAAATCTGCTTTTTGGGATAATGCTATGTGGACTTACACGGGACTTGTTACATGGATTCCTATGGTTCTGTTTATTCTTTATATTGCTTTCCGTGACCAACAACTTAGAGAAGGATTGCTTGTTCTTGGCTCAATAGCGTTTGTGTTGTTGTTGGCAAGTTTGATTTCTGGAGTCTTATTCAAACCTCTTTTTCAACGTTATCGCCCTTCTCACCATCCCGATTACAAAGATTTAGTGAATCTATTAAACGATTTTCGTGGAGGAGACTATGGTTTCATATCTGGTCATGCTACTAATAGCTTTGGGTTGGCATTTTTCTTTTCCAGACTTTTCAAAAATCGAATTTTGACCTTTTCAATGATGCTTTGGGCAACATTAAATAGTTACTCAAGAATATACTTGGGCGTTCACTTCATAAGTGATATTGTTGCTGGATTTATAGTGGGAGCACTAATTGGATTGCTTGTCTATGAAATATACGTCAGAATACGTGTTCGCTATTTCAATGTTGCAACATCTGATAGAAAAGTAAGTATATATGGGCATAAACAGGGAACTATGTTAGGGATAGTAGTTATTTCATACATAGCTTTGGTCATTTTGCTCAGCCCATTACTAAGCTCTTTTTCACATTCTATAATACCTGAGGCTTGGTTTTGATTTTTTCGTTATGACTGCAAGGATCATCTCTTTCTTGATAATATCTCTCTTCTAAAAAAAGAGTTATCTGAGAGATTATAATATTGTGCATTTCCTTAACTGCCAATTCGCAAATAATAACTCGTTATTTTTTACAATCCTCGAAAGAAAATTGGTCAAAACACAGGTGGAAATTAAATCTAAGACGATGAATGCAAGTATCATCTGTTTTAAACACTTTGTTCGTTTGTAAGATTTTTAAAAAAAACTATCTCAACAAATTTCAAATAAAAGACGAATAAAATTTAGCATTTCAAAATCACATTGACAGCGCAAAAGTGCAAATTTCAGAGTTTAAAGCTATTTATGTAGATTTTTGGATGCATAATAATGTTATCAATTTTATATGTATTATATTCGTAGCCTAAACCTAAAAACTCTCTTAATATTAACCTGATAACTATTTTTGTTGTATAATGGATTTTACTAAATTGAACGAGTCAATTGATAAATTTTTGCCATTAGAAAAAGATCTTTTTTTTGCGTTAAATGGAAGCGATTCTGTTATTTTAGATAATGCTATATGGACTTATACAGGGGTTCTAACATGGATTCCGATGGTTCTATTTATTCTATATATAGTGTTTAGAAATCAGAAACTTAATGAAGCTCTTCTTGTCTTAGGTGCAATAATTTTATTAATAGTTTTAACCGATCAACTCTCCTCTTCTTTTTTCAAACCACTTTTTAAGCGATATAGACCAACTCATCATCCAGACTATATGAATCTTGTGGACGTGGTCAAAGGTTATCGGGGCGGACGATATGGTTTTATATCAGGACATGCTACTAATAGTTTTGGTATTGCAGTGTTTTTATCATTGCTTTTTAGAAATAAACTTGTCACTATATTCATGTTGTCTTGGGCCATATTAAATAGTTATGCCAGAATCTATCTGGGAGTACATTTTATTAGTGATATTGTAGTCGGATTAATTTTTGGTTCCCTGATTGGGTTGTTAGTATATGAAATCTACATATTTATTCGTGTGAAGTTCTTTAAAATCCCATCAAGTGAAAAGAGAAAAAGCATCTATTCAAAAAAGGATGGAAAAATTCTTGGTATTGGAATTATTTCATACATAACTTTTGTTCTGTTATTTAGTTCCTTTCTAAGCATTATCCCTCACTCGTTTAGACTATAATAATTTGTATTCTCTCGATTAGTAAATGCAATTATTTAAATAAAAAAGTGCTGATATACGATTTTTCCTGCTATAATAATTGCTTAATCGTAATAAATTGACTAAGTTTAACGCGCTATAAGCATGTAATAAGATATTATTCATCTTTTAAAAAATAAACACCATGTCAAGAACTATTACATTCAATGAATTAAGACAATTCAAAGACAAATTACCCCACGGCAGTATCCGTAAAATAGCCGAAGAGTTAGATTTAGATATCGAAACTGTAAGAAACTATTTTGGCGGATACAACTACCGAAAGGGTAAAAGTATAGGAGTTCATATTGAGCCAGGTCCAGATGGAGGTATTGTTGTTTTAGACGACACCACTATTTTCGACAAGGCTCTTTCTATTTTAGGATTAGATGATTATCCTGTTTACAAAGAAGAACCCGAAGAGAGTAAAGCTGAGTAAGCCTTGAAAAATTATTAATACTATTGGTTTGTTTACATTTTAAACAAACCAATGGTATTATTTAAAGTAAAAATTAAATCTCACTATTTACTTTGAGAGATTTTTATGTGTTTATATAATAACCCTTTATACAAAATAATATGAAAGACAAAGATAAACATGATGACAAATTGGTAACCGTCGCAATTCACACTTACCAAAAGGCTCAGATATTAAAAAGTATTCTTGAGTCGGAAGGAATTGAAACATATATTCACAATGTGAATTTGCTCCAACCAATGGTTTCTGCTGGTGTTAGAGTTCGCATCAACGAAGTGGATCTTCCTCGCGCATTAGATATTATTGAAAACATTAAATTTGATACAACTGAAGAAGAGAAGACGAAAAAGCATAAACGTAAGAGTGAAATATTGGTTCCAGTAGATTTCTCTGAATTTACTTTGAAAACTTGCGAATTTGCTTTTTGGCTTGCTAAAGAAATAAACTGTGATATTAAATTAATGAATGTATATTTTTCATCTTTCTATCCTACAAGTATACCTTTTGGTGACACATTTACTGTTCAATCTTCAGTAGAAGGAATGTACAAAGATATTCACGAGAAAGTTGAACGTGACATGAAGAAATTAATAAGTCAACTAAACGAAAAAGTAGCTGAAAACATATTGCCCAATATTAATTATTCATATACTTTACGTGAGGGCTTACCAGAAGAAGAAGTGGTTAGCTATTCTAAAAAAATACGTCCTTATGCCATAGTTATGGGTACGAGAGGCAGCAATAAGAAAGAACAAGATCTTATAGGTAGTGTAACAGCAGAGGTTATAGAGGGATGTAAAACTCCTATTTTTGCGATTCCAGAAAATTCTGATTTGCGTGATATCTCATCCATGAAAAATATTGTTTTCCTCACTAATTTCCAAGAACGTGAATTTGTAGCCATTGCCACCCTTATGGAATTTATTAAAAACTATCCGATAAAAGTTTCATTTGTGCATGTTGCAAAGAAAGAGGACCGCTGGAACGAAATTAAACTAACCGGGTTAAATAATTATTTTAGAGAACACTATCCAAATATCCAGACAGACTATACAGTAATTGATGGAAATGAAGGTATACCTGAAGCATTAGAAAAATTTGTGAACGAAAACACTATTGATATGATTTCACTGTCAAGTTCACCTCGCAATATATTTGCGAGAATGTTTAATCCAGGTATTGCTCGTAGAATGCTTTTCCACACCAATACACCGATGTTGGTAATTAAGTCTTCTTTGAATAATTGATACTAAAACAGAGAGAATTAAAGAAAAGGCAAAGTGAATAATAACAAGTTTCTTTGCCTTTTTTATTTAGTGTCTAAAAGAAAACCCTCTTTATTTTCATATTCTTGGTCAAGTTTCTAATATGAGCGATCAATATTTAGGCAAACATCAAGTCACACTTATAAAAAAGGTGATGTTAGATTTAGTTTTCAATTTTACACAGTAAAAATCATGTAAAGCGTATCAAAAAGGCATAACTTCTCCATGCTAAATGGTTAATAGTCACATTTAGAGCGTATTATTAGGCTGCTCTTTTAAACTTTGAGCCTTGAGTACTCTCACGTTGAAGTGCAATTAAGTGTTGCCCTATTTTTCTTAAATTGTAAGCGCAAACTGCTAAACCAACATATCTCTTAAAATTAGGCAAACCTTTATCAGGACATCTATTCAATCCGCGATGCTCTAACTCATTGATGTTAGATTCTACTGCGCTATGCTTGTTACGTAACTTGCGAAATAAAGATCTCTTTTCTTCTTCAGCTTCGTGTTTATTGCATTTACCTTTCTTGGGAAGCACAACGGTATCAATCTTTTGAGTGAGGAATATTTTATTGTCTTTATGCCAAAACCCTTTGTCAAAACCCCAGCTTTTTACCCTATATTTTGAGGATATACGATTGGCTAATCCTTTTACAATTTCAGAGTCTGCTTGGTATTCCATTATTTGGTAATCAATGATTAGGTGAAACTCATCGGTAGTTACAGCTACTTTTTTACCCAGCTCAACACTCGGACGCTTTTTACCCTTGGTAACCCACTCAGTGTACTGTTCAAATATAGAAAACATTTTCTCTTTGTGCTCAATTGTCTCCCCTTTAATAATACGCCTTTCCAGTAAATCGATGTGTTTTTCCAATAGTTGCATAAATCTCTCAAGCTCTGCAAGTATCACAGTATCATGGATTTCACATTGTGGAAAGCTGACTTTTTCTTTTTCTAATTTTACAAACAAAGCTTTAGCTTTTGTCAGATAAGCATCAGTTGCACCTTTAATTCTTTCTTGTTTTCCCTTTCCTCCAGATCCGCTTGCTCTGCCTAATGATCGCATCTTATTTTTCAAATCTTTGCGCCAGTGATTAATCTTCCTCCAACCTGACAAATTGTGCCTTTCTTGAAGTTTTGTCACCATATCGATACATTTACGTGCACTGTCCCAAAGCAGATTGTAGTCGGTGGGGAAATGCACATTGCTTTCCACAACAAAGCTATCGGTTTTTAAGCATAATGCCGCCTCCTCTTTTTTTTTAAACACAGAGTGACCGAACTCTACAATAATAGTATTTAATTGTTTGACAGACTCATCATCAAGCAAAGCAACATTGTCTACAATGTTTTGATAGCTAATCTTTTGTTTCTCAAAACCACTTAAGCTTTCAATACCCATAAGTTGACGAATCATCGTATGGTTGGCCAAATCAGTTAGCTCCTCATAGCTAATATTGCGGCAAAGACGCACTTGTGAGAGAACAAATATTTGCCATAAGAGAGCTTTGAAAAATACATC
>DEZB01000013.1:7564-14227 GCA_002364735.1 Bacteroidales bacterium UBA3143 | reverse complement strand
TTAACTTAATGACATTGGGCGCTACTGTGGTAGTGAAAGGAACAGCTATGGGAACCGTGACAGGGTTAGACGGAGAGTACACTTTGGCAAATGTGCCCGAAAAAGGTGTGCTGCAATTTTCATTTATTGGCACTCAAACAGTTGAGGTGCCCGTTGATGGAAAAACTTCTATCAATGCAGTATTGAAAGAAGATACAGAAGTTTTGCAAGAGGTAGTTGTGACAGGTTATGGTGGAATTCAAAAAGCCAAAACTCTTACTGCAGCTGCTGTAAATGTTGAAATGGAAAGCATTACAAGACTACCAGTAACATCAGTAAGTGATGGTTTGGGGGGTCGCGTGACAGGTATTATATCGCAAGCAAGATCGGGCGCACCAGGAGAAACAACCAAAATATGGATTAGGGGTGGTAGTAACATTCTCTACGTTATAGACGATGTTGTTATGGAAACTGCTCAAGGAGAGATATTTTTCAACCGTTTGCGTCCAGATGACATTGCTTCCATGTCTATCTTGAAGGATGCTTCTGCTACTGCCGTTTATGGTCCGCGTGCTAATGACGGTGTGGTAGTAGTTGCTACTAAAAGAGGTATATCGGGACAATTAGACATTACATTTAGCCAAAAAATTTCGGTGATGACTCCTTCATATAGACCAGAAGTAATGAGCTCTTGGGACTATGTGAATACAATGAACGATTTGTATGCTGCCAACATGGAAGAGAATCCACGGTTCAACCCCACGGAGATGTCCAAATATTATATGGGCTACTTAAATCAACAAGGTCATGGTCAAGGTGCCATATTGAATATGGTGAATGACAAGTTTGGAATGAGCTATACAGGCGAAGAAATAAGCGATTTGTTTGACCCTCGCGTTACACAAGGTGGTAATATTCAAGATTATTATCAAACTTACGACCCATGGGAATTCTTTAACCACACACAACCAATGACTCAAACAAACTTGGGTGTACGTGGTGGATCTGACCGTGTGAAATATTACACGAGCTTGGGAGCAATGTCTCAAAGCGGTATCAGCAGTACATACGGCTATGAACAGTTTAATGCGATGGTAAATACTGAAGCTTTATTGCTTTCTGATAAGAGCTTGAAATTTACGTTGAACGTAAATGGTATTATGTCATCCAAAGAACAGCCAGCAGGTGGTGATGGTATTTTTAATGCTGTACTTATAGAGAGTAGTGACAAACCGAGTCTTCCAAAAAATTGGAGCACTGGACTGATGAGAAATGGTGGACCAGATGCAAGATTAAACACAGGTTTTAATAATGTAGATGACTATCGTTTACAAACAAGTGCTGGTTTAAACTGGCGTTTACCATGGGTGGAAGGACTCTCTGTGAGCGCAAGTGTAAACTTCAACCATAGCTACTCTATGCAAAAGGTATTTAATCACGATCAGATCGGTGTGTATTCAAATCCAGTAGCTACCAGGCAGAACAACTTCAATCCTGAAAATGCTAATATCAGACAAGATTGGAATAACTATTCGCTAACGACAGGTATTTTTCAAGCAGACTACAATAGATCATTTGGCAAACATAATGTGGGCGGAATGGTCAACTATTCAAGTCAGGTTAGAAACACCAATAGTACATGGGCAAGCGCCAAGGGGTATCCAACCATTTTTGTGCCGCAACTGGGTGCAGGAACAACGCAAACTGGAAGAGGTGGTAGTGAAGGAAATTGGGGATCAGCCTCATACGTTGGACGTGTAAGCTACGAATATGACGAAAAATACCTTTTTCAAGCAAGTGGTAACTACAATGGCTCATTGAGCTATAGTCCAAGCAAACGTTGGGGACTATTCTACGCTATGTCTGCTGGTTGGGTATTAACTGAAGAAGACTTTGTGAAAAACTTTATCAGTCCAGACATAATGAGCACGATGAAGATACGTGCAGGATACGGTATTGTAGGTAAAGAAATAGCTGATCCTTATAGCTTTATGAATCAATATCATCAAAGCTCTACAATTTTAATTGGTGAAAACATGGCTGCACAAGCTGCATGGAAAGAAAAACAAGTAGCCAATGACCTGACTTGGGGAGAATCGCAACAGATGAGTGTTGGTTTAGACTTTGGGTTTGTTCGCGAAAAACTTACAGGTTCGTTTGACACCTATTTATATAAAAACAAAGGTGACAAAATGAACATGAATCCTAAATTGACCTACACTCCAATTTTGGGTATGCCCAACACACCACAAATAAACGCACCATATGAAACAGAGCGTAAGGGCGGTGTTGAGGTTTCTTTGAATTGGAGAGACAACATTGGAGACTTTATGTACAGAGTGGGAGTCAACTATACACATTGGGATTTGGTTACTACAAGACACACAAATGAAGATACAGATTATTACTATCCAAACTTGTCTGACCTTGGAAAAACTAATTTGCAACCAGTTTATACTGCTCATTGGACTACAAGTGGAATATGGGGAAGTCACGAGGAAATGTATAATTCATACATGCACTTCACACGTAATCACACCGTTGGTACTTTCAAAATGAATGATATAAATGGTGATGGTGTTTTAAACATTGGTGACTATATGTGGAATGACCGTCCAGGTACAACTCCGCAAACTATTTTTGGTTTGAATCTTGGGGCAGGATGGAAAGGTTTTAGTCTTGATGTTTTTGTGCAAGGTGCAACCGATGTAACGGGTGATGTTCCTTCACCTGGACGTTCACAACAAGACTATTTCTGGAATTACGGAAAGTATATGTTTGACTATGCTTATCTGCCAAGTAATCCTGACACAAATGCTCCGCTACCTCTACCCACAAATGGAACCAGAGGATGGGGATATAACTATGTGGATGCTTGGGTATATGATGCTTCATACATAAAACTAAAGAACATTAGTGTTCAGTATGACATGAAGCGCAGTGTTCTTAAAAATGTTGATGTTATCAAAGGATTAGAATTGAGCTTTATCGTAAACAACGTGTACACGTGGGTTAAAAGTTCACATCCAATGAAAGGCTTAACTGACCCTGAGTACATACCCGTTAATTCAATTTGGGGAGGTGGAAAATTAGGTAGCTACCCAACTCAACGTTCTTATACATTAAGTGCTACGTTTACATTATAAAAAAAAGAAAGATGAAAAGATTTTATATAATAGCTCTTTCTGCGCTTATCGGTTTTTCGAGTTGCGATCCATTAGGTATTGAGCCAACCACCGATGTTTTTGAAGAGCAGTTCTGGAAAAATGCAGAACTATCACGTTCATTTGTAAATCAGTTTTACACATGGAGTCCTGCTGGTGCAAACCAAGCATTTCAGTCTGAACAATGGTCGGATAATGCAGTGGGTAACACAGATCGCGACCAAAATACATTCAGACAACTTGACTTTAACGATAGAAACTACGATGAACTGAATGCTATAGGTCTTATTGGGGCACCTTGGGGCAATGCCTACCAACAAATAAGACAAGCCAACTTGGGTATTGAAAGAATACCGAATGTTGTGGACATTGTAGAGAGCGAAATGAATCAATTGTTAGGTGAATGTTATGCTTTTAGGGCACAGTTCTATTTCGATCTTGAGAGGTATTGGGGCGGTGTTCCCATTATCACTAACTCTTTGACTGTATTTGACGAAACAATGCTTCCAAGAAATTCACGTGAAGAGGTGTTTGATCAAATTTTATCTGATTATGACAAAGCATTAGAACATTTTGCAAAAACAACCAATAAGCCAGCTTTAGGTTATATTAATGCAGATGCAGTACAGGTTTTAAAATCACGTGCAGCACTTACTGCCGCTAATGCTGCTGAGGCTTCTGCTAAAGGAGTGTATGAGAAACTGACCGCTTCGGCAGAAAGCAAAGCTCTTTATAAATTTGCGAAAGACGCTACACATTATTACACAATTGCGTATAATGCATCAAAGGCTGTACTTGGAAAATATTCGTTAGACCCAAGCTATAGGAATTTATTTAACACTGCAGAAGGTCACAAGTCAGTTGAATCTATCTGGCCTATTATGTTTAACGAAATCAACCGTACAGGATTTAACCCTGCTCAATATGCACGTCCACAAGGGCTAATGTATGGAGCAACATCTGCTTTTAGTCCTTCATTTGGTGGGAACGGTAATGCATATCCTACACAAGGATTAGTTGACAGTTACTACCAAAAAGATGAAGCAACCGGTAAATGGATGCAGTGGTGGAAAACTTCTCAGTCTGTTAATGACATGGGAGTTACATTAGATGCTAACGGAAATCCAACTGCAACAACTGCTGACTATCAGTTGATGTACAAAGATAGGGATGCCCGTTTTTACACGTCAATTCTTTATGATGGTGCTTACTATGCTGGTGTTGAAAAAGAGATGTATCTTATTGGTACATGGATAGATTATTCTGAACCTACCATCTCGGAAAAGTATAGTGCATTGCATACAGAATATAGAGGAACCGAGAAATTGGTTATTGGTAATAGGGGCATGCAAACAATGACTGGTTATTATCCAGCCAAGTACGTGCCTGGTCGTTTCAATCAAGATGGAACTATAAATGCCACGCAAACTTCGATCTCTTATTTTATGGTGCGTTACGCTGAGGCATTGCTAAACAATGCAGAGGCTGCTTTCAAATTGGGAGGTAAAGAGGCAGAAGTGCGCAATTCTATTAACGAAATACGCAACCGTGCAGGTTTAGACAATTTTGATGCAGCAGTTGTAGGTCACGACCTTTGGACAGAATACAAACTGCAACGTCGTGTTGAATTTGCATTCGAAGTACCTGGTCATCGCTATTTTGACTTATTAAGATGGAATGAAGCGGAAGGTAAAACAACCATTGAAGAGTTGAACAAGCCTTCAAAAGGAATGTATATATTCAGAAAAGGAGTTGAAAGCACCGTTATTGGTGAATATGGTTATCCTGTTCCTGAAACAGATCCAAAATATTTCACTCCCTATTTTGAAGTTAGACCTATTGAGAATGTTTATTATCAACGTACATTTGATGAAGCTGTTTTCTACAAATTGCCATTCTCACGTACAATTATAGAAAGCAATCCTAAGATTGTTCAAAACCCAGGATGGGATAGCAGAAGCTATAATTAGGAATTTATTAATATTAGAATTTTTAAAGATATGAAAATTAAATATATCACAGCAATAACCCTCACCTGCCTAATAATGATAACAGGTTGTACACAAGGACTCGTTTCTGATGAAGTGCCTGAGTCGGTATACACTGAGTTGGGGCTTGGAAGTGGACTGGGTAAAATAAGGGTGCGCGAACTTTTTGAAAACAAAGTTTGGCAAGTAAATCACAATAATGGTCAAGGGCAGTGGTTGGATAAGGTAATCTATATGACTCAAATTAGCCAAGGCTATGAGGGAGGAAGAGATTATACCAATAACACTGGTTCTGATGTAACCATTATGGGCACTGTTGTTAAACCAGGTGAGAAAATGTATGTTATAAACACTTTGGAAGAAGTTTCTGATGCTTCTGCACCAGATGGAAAGAAGTACATAGTACATATGTTCTCTCCTACTACTGTACAATATAGCACGCCTAATAAAGGACACTTGTTTGTACAATCGGCTTTTGACAAGGAAAGTGTGAAACCACAAATGGTGAATCCTGTAGATGGCAGATCGCAATCTATTATATTGCCAGTACGCCAAGAGGCGCTCGTTGTAGAGTTTATTCTGGCCAACCCAAGTGCGTGTAGGGTAGAGCCCGTGGGCGGTTCTCCTGCTTTGGGAACTCCAAGTGACTTCACAAAACCTCAACAGTACATGGTAATTAATTATGCAAATAGACCTCCAGGGGTTCCTGAATACAAAAGACTGTATGAAATACGGGTTCAATTGTTGAAGGAATAACGTTATAGGTAATTAAGTTATTTAATAGAGAGGGTGTCCAAAAGGGCATCCTTTTTTTGGTTGATAGTGTGGTCTTGAAGAAAGGTAGAAAGATATTAGCGCCGTCAGGTGCGGACTGTTATTCTCCCAGCACAAGTGAAAGTTAATGATTTTAGATTAATGTGGATAATATTATCATTCCCGATGATAGTGTTCATTTCAAAAATAAGGTAATAAGGTTTGAGCAGAGGTTTTATGGCATTGTTACTAAGGTTTGGGTTTCTAACAACATTGTTTTTCTTAAAACATTTTGGCGCTTAATTGATTTATTGTTTGCAGTCGTAACTCTTTTTCGCATACAAAAGTGAGTGCATAACAGGTCCGCATCTACAAAGCTCCATGTAGCTCATAATTAGCAATATACTACATCCAGCTTGGTTCCTATGGGAGTATTGAGTGCGGTATATTCAAAACTTAAAGCACTATTATTTTGGCTCTATACTTTTTATGAAAAGGCTTTCTGTTCATTATTTGTCCAACTATAATGTATCTGCTAAAATTGTGGTTATAGCTCCGTAGGAGCCTTACTGTCTGTAGCAAATGGCTGATAGAAATCATTTTAGCACCGTCAGGTGCGCCCTGTTCTTTTTTTGGTTTCAAAAATAAGGTAATAAGGTTTGAGCAGAGGTTTTATGGCATTGTTACTAAGGTTTGGATTCCTAACAACAATGTTTTCTCTTAGAGCATTTTGGCGCTTAATTGATTTATTGTTTGTAGTCGTAACTCTTTTTCGCATA
>DEZB01000013.1:0-7481 GCA_002364735.1 Bacteroidales bacterium UBA3143 | reverse complement strand
TAATGTATCTGCTAAAATTGTGAATGTAGCTCCGATAGGAGCCTTACTGTCTGTAGTAAATAGCTGATAGAAAGACATTAGCGCCGTCAGGTGCGGACTGTTATTCCCCCAGCACAAGTGTAAGTTAATGATTTTAGAATAATGTGGATAATGTTATTATTTCCGATGATAGTGTTCATTTCAAAAATAAGGTAATAAGGTTTGTGCAGAGGTTTTATGGCATTGTTACTAAGGTTTGGATTCCTAACAACAATGTTTTTTCTTAGACCATTTTGGTACTTAATTGATTTACTGTTTGTATTCAAAACTCTCTTATTGCATACAAAGGTGAGCGCATAACAGAACTAACCCCTAAAAGCTGAATCTATTTATTCAGTTTTGGGGGTTAGTAAAGTGTATGTAGTATAGCTGTATGCCTAATCTATCTTTTATTCATCAACATCACTTCCCGTTGTAGGTCCATGCACTACCAGTTTCCCATCTTCAGTCACTTCCATTTCATCAATAAACACTACACGATTATCTCCTGTTTCGGATGTGCGTCCATGATATACACATAGTTTCTTTCCATCGGGAGAAATAGTCATTGAGTTATGACCCGTTCCAGTAACAATTCCTCCTTGTGCTACATTTTTCTCAAGAACAGGATTGTTATCCGCTTTTACAAATGGTCCTAAGGGAGAGGTAGACATAGCATATCCAACTGCATAATTCTCGCCACCAAAAAAGTTAGCTGAGTACATCATGTAGTATGTATCATTTTCTTTGAAAATATAAGAACCTTCCGTCCAACGACGATTTACTTCGCCCGAAGTAACAGAACGACTCTCCCACTCTGCCTGTTTGTCATCCATTGACACAGGTGGACGCAGCAATAACTGTGGCTCTCCAATTATTCCAGAGAAATCAGGTTCCATTTCAACGCCGTATATCCAACTTTCTTCAATTTCGTCAAACAGTCCTTTCTCACGAGCCCAGTCGGCAACTTCACTTTCAACTGGATGCTTGTAGCAGCAACGTGAATAGTATAAATATACCTTGTCGTCTTCGAAAAGCAAATTGCCATCTATTACTGGATAACCTGGATCAAAAATAGGTTTGTCATATAAGTCTTTATAGGGACCTGTGGGGGAGTCGGACACTGCAACACCAATACGGAAGTTCTCTAATTCGTTCGTAGGGTTTTCACGCCAGTCTGCACTGAATATCATGTAAAACTTACCATCTATTTCATACAGTTCGGGTGCCCAAAAGTTAGCCACACTCCATGATGTATCCGTGTTGCCTTCATATATTCGCCCTTCGTCTTTCCAATCTCTCAAATCGGTGGATGAATACATTTTAAACCCATCGTCAACCCCACCCGTACCAATCATATAATACATCCCATCTGAGGCATTCAATATATATGGATCGCCAAATTCCACAGGCAGTGGGTTGTTGAAACTAAGTTTTGTCTCTTTTGTTGCGTTATCTTTTGATTGACAAGCAACCAAGATGATCCCCACAAAGAGAATAATAAAAATCGATTTTGTCTTCATACTATTTTTTTTACAAAGATAATATTTATATGGAAATTATGAACTGAGGGTAAAATGGGGATTGTGAAATCCTGTAGCGATAATCATGTAGATAGGTAGATAGTCAGTAGAGATAATTCATGAATTATCTCTACAACACAAAACAACTAATAATTCTAATTATTAATCAATGTATCACAATAAGCTCTGTGAGTTAATCTAACAAACAGATTGAAGGTATACGTAGAATCTAAAATAAACACTAAAACCCTCATCGCAGCCCTACAGAAGTAGAAACTTGTACATGGAGTGAGTTTTGTACACTACAAAAGTAGTTCCATGTACATGGAGTGACTTCTGTAACCTACAGAAGAGAAAACTTGTTAAGGGAAATGCTTTTGTAGTCTACGGAAGAGAAAACTTGTGAAAGGAATAGCTTCTGTAGCCTACGGAAGCAACAACTTGTACGTGGAGTGACTTTAGGCAACGAAATCATTCTTTTTGTGCAAAAGGTCATAATGCAAACTGCAAAAGTGGATTAGTCGTTCGAGTACCATCAATTTTATGCTTACTTTTGTAGAAAGGATAGATATTAAAAAAAAGACGACAATGAGCAACTTTCAAAATTTATTAATAAAACGAAGAAGCATTCGAAAATATAAAGATGATTTATTGCTACCTGACGAAACGGAGCAAATATTAAAAGCTGCCCTTCTTTCTCCAACATCAAAGAATAGCCACTCATGGCAGTTTGTAGTGGTAGAAGACAAAGATATGTTAGCAAAGTTAGCTAAAAGCAAGCCACACGGGAGCAGTTTCATTAAGGAGTGCGCATTAGCCGTTGTAGTACTTGGCAATCCATTGATAAGTGATGTTTGGATTGAAGATGCCTCCATTGCCAGTATTGCAATGCAACTACAGGCTGAAGATATAGGAGTAGGCAGTTGTTGGGTGCAAGTGCGCGAGCGCGAATATAATGAGAACATACCTGCAGCCGACTACGTTCGCGACTTACTTGATGTGCCAATGCCCTATGAAGTGCTTTCGATTATTACGTTTGGCAAAAAAGAGAAAGAGCGCCGACCCAATGACATGGATAACCTAACTTGGGAAAACGTACACATTGGAAAATATGAACTGTAGCCTTGGTTTCTTGTAACTAACTTCACAACTCATGGCAAAACTACGTGCAAAACAGGCTGATAAAATGGCCAATGGGCTGATATTGCTGATATTTGGATTCTTGATACTTCTTATTCAATTGCGAATTATAAATCATTGGCTGTGGCTGACATATATCAAGCAGCCTCCTACTTTCTTTGTAGTGGCAGGTGGGGTGTCTTTGTGGTTGAAACGCGAAAAAGCTTTGGGATATATCCTAACAGCCATTGGTGTGATTGGATATAGCGATATATTATTTAATTGGACAAACAATTACACGCAATTTGCGCAATATTTGTTTCCCATGATTGTAATGATCTCGGGAGTTACACTTATGTTTTTCGCAAAACGATAAAAAGATAGATAATAAGAAATATAATAATTATGAGTAGCATAGATTTTGATCTTACTAAAATTAAAACATTCGTATTTGATATAGATGGGGTGCTTTCGCACCAAACCATAGCATTGTCGAACACTGGAGAACCTTTGCGCACCGCAAACATTCATGATGGATATGCAATAAACTTGGCTTTAAGAAGTGGTTACGGCGTTGCAATTATAACAGGAGGAAACACCGAGTCGGTAAAAGTGCGATACGCAGCATTGGGGGTAAAACACATTTATATGGGTTCGAGCATAAAGATGAACGAATTCAAACACTTGTTAGAAGCCTCGGGTTACAACCCTGAAGAAATGGTTTATGTGGGTGACGACATTCCAGACTATCAAGTGATGACGCAAGTAGCTTTGCCTGTAGCTCCGGCAGACGCAGCTACAGAAATAAAGGAAATTGCCAAATACATATCGCACAAAAAAGGCGGCGAGGGGGTGGCCAGAGATATCATAGAGCAAGTGTTGCGCGCACAAGGCAAATGGATGAGTGCAGAGGCCTTTGGTTGGTGATAAATTGAAGAAAAAAACAGATACTTTAGTTTTGATTAAAACCAAGCACACTACTTAATACAATTATCAATTATAATTTCATATTGCAATTAAAAGTATCAAAAACACATACAAATCAATATAACAGTGTCTCTGCTCAGCTTTTGAAACACGAAATATTAACACTAAAAAGTTTGAGTTGATGAGAAAGAAACGTTATTTTGTAACTATATACATAAACATAATTAGATAATGGCAAAAATAAAAGGTCACGTAGTAGTTAACACTGAGCGCTGCAAAGGTTGCAGTTTATGCGTTGTTTCTTGCCCAACCAATGTTCTTAGTTTACAACCGCGCGAAGTAAATGTTCGTGGTTATCACTACGTTTATATGAAAAATCCTGACGATTGCATCGGCTGTGCCAATTGCGGATTTGTATGCCCTGACGGTGTACTTACAGTTTACCGAAAAAAAGCAGAAAAATAAACTCTCCTTTTCTTTCCAATTAATTTACAATTAAAAAAACCTCACTATAATATTATGTCAGAAGAAATTACTTTGATGAAAGGCAATGAGGCCATTGCACATGCAGCCATTAGATATGGCACCGATGGCTACTTTGGCTATCCCATAACTCCTCAATCTGAAGTATTGGAAACCCTTATGGACGAAGCGCCATGGAAAACAACTGGAATGGTTGTATTGCAAGCTGAAAGCGAAGTTGCTGCAATTAATATGGTCTATGGAGGTTCGTCGTGCGGTAAAGCTTCAATGACTTCTTCGTCAAGCCCCGGCATGAGCCTTAAACAAGAAGGAATTTCTTATTTGGCTGGAGCAGAATTGCCCTGCTTGCTTGTTAATGTTATGAGAGGTGGTCCTGGTTTGGGAACTATACAACCTTCTCAATCCGATTACTTTCAGACTGTTAAAGGTGGTGGACATGGCGACTACAAACTAATTACTTTGGCTCCCAACTCTGTGCAAGAAATGGCCGACTTTGTAACTTTGGGTTTCGACTTGGCTTTTAAATATCGTAATCCGGCTATCATCCTATCTGATGGGGTAATTGGACAAATGATGGAGAAAGTAATCCTTCCAGAATATCGTCCACGTCGCACAGAACAGGAAGTACGTGAGCAATGTCCTTGGGCAACGCTGGGCAAACCTGCATCGAGAGGGCCCAACATCATAACATCACTTGAACTGGACGCAGACAAAATGGAGCAAAACAACCTTCGCTTTCAAGCAAAATATGCAGAGATTGAAAGAAATGAGGTTCGTTTTGAAGAAACCAATTGCGAGGATGCCGATTACCTACTGGTTGCATTTGGATCAGCAGCACGCATTTGCTTAAAGACAATAGATCTGGCTCGTGAGGAAGGTATAAAAGTTGGACTATTGCGTCCTATTACGCTGTGGCCCTTTCCGAGCGAAGTGTTGAGCAACTATGCCAACAAAGTAAAAGGTATGCTTACGGTGGAAATGAATGCAGGTCAAATGGTGGAAGATGTTCGCTTGGCTGTTAATGGCAAGGTGAGGGTTGAGCATTTTGGTCGACTTGGTGGAATTGTTCCAACTCCTGATCAAGTGCTTGCTGCATTGAAATCAAAAGTAGTAGAGGGATAACCCCTACAAATAAAACAAACTATTCCGCATGAGTCCTCAAGTAAGAAAAGTAATACTAATTCTGTTTTTAATAGCTGTTGTAGCAACGGTAGTGATATACTTTGTTACAAATAAAGATATAATTGCTACCTGGATATCGGGAGGTGTTGCAGGTATGTTTTATATCATGTATCGATTTTCGAAATAACATTTGCGCTAAGTTTTAGATTATAAAAATAGCATTAAACATAAAAATAATATGAGTAGCGAAACACTTATAAGCCCCGAAAACTTGGTTTATGCCAAACCAGAATTAATGAATGACAACCATATGCACTATTGCCCTGGTTGCTCGCATGGTGTGGTGCACAAGCTAATAGCTGAGGTTATAAAAGATATGAATATACAGGAAATAACCATTGGTATTGCACCAGTAGGTTGCGCTGTGTTTGCATACAACTACATAGATATCGACTGGCAAGAGGCAGCCCACGGACGTGCACCTGCGCTGGCTACTGCTACCAAAAGATTGTTGCCCGACAAAATGGTGTTCACTTATCAAGGTGATGGAGACCTTGCAGCCATTGGAACTGCAGAAACAATACATGCAGCCAATCGTGGCGAAAACATTGCCATCATTTTTATCAACAACGGAATATATGGTATGACGGGAGGTCAAATGGCTCCAACCACTCTTAAAAACATGAAAACGGCTACCAGCCCCGAAGGACGTAACACGCAAACAATGGGTAATCCGCTTAAGATTTTAGATCTTGTCTCTCTGTTAGATGGTGTGTGCTTGGCAACGCGTCAAAGTGTGCATACAGCAGCTGCTGTCAAGAAAACAAAAAGAATGATTAGAAAAGCATTTGAAAACTCTATGGCTAATAAAGGGACTTCAATTGTTGAAGTTGTGTCAACATGCAGCTCGGGATGGAAAATGACACCTGTGCAGTCAAATGATTGGATGGTGGAAAACATGTTCCCCATTTATCCATTGGGAGATATAAAAAACATATAATTGTGTAAGTTCGAAAAAATAAAATATATGATACAAGAGATAGTGATAGCAGGTTTTGGAGGTCAAGGTGTTTTATCTATGGGTAAAATATTGGCATACTCTGGAATTATGGAAGACAAAGAAGTTTCGTGGTTTCCAGCTTACGGACCCGAGCAAAGGGGTGGAACTGCAAACGTTACAGTGATATTGAGTGATGATCGAATTAGTTCGCCTGTTTTAAATAGTTACGACATTGCTATCATTCTTAATCAACCTTCGCTTGATAAATTTGAGAAAATGGTGAAACCTGGAGGGAGCTTAATTTACGATACTTACGGGATACAAGATCCGCCCTCACGCAAAGACATCAATATCTATAAAATTGAGGCAATGGATGCTTCAATGAAGATGGAAAATACACAGGTTTTTAATATGATTGTGATGGGTGGGTTACTAAAGGTTTCTCCAATGGTGAAACTTGAAAACGTAATCTTAGGCTTGAAAAAAACTTTACCTGAGCGTCACCACAGATTATTGCCTATGAATGAAGAGGCTATAAAGAAAGGTATGGAGATAATTGAATTGGTAAGTAGTGCAGTTTTAGAAAAAGTTTAGATTTGCATTAGTTTATTCTCATGGAAAAGTCGGTATGTTTAAAACATATCGGCTTTTTTTGTATATTCGTTTTTTAAGCAAAACTTCATCGAGAAAACAATCACTAATAAGGACATACAATAAAACATACCATTGAAATAGATAATTATGAGAAAATTGAGATTATTGACTTTGCTGATTGCAACATGCACATTTACGTCAATCTATTCATCTAATAAAAACACCATTACTGTAGATAAACAAGATCTCTTAATGTGGTATGATAAACCAGCATCAGTATGGACAGAAGCCATGCCCATTGGCAATGGATATATGGGTGGAATGATATTTGGGAATCCTCAACAAGAACATATTCAGCTAAATGAGGGCACTTTGTATTCGGGCGATCCAAAACACACGTACAAAACAATTGATGTAAAGAAAAGATATCCAGAAGTGATAGGCCTATTGAATGAGGGTAAATATGCGGAAGCGCAAGATATCATTACAGATGATTGGCTGGGTCGTGCACAGGAGTGTTATCAACCATTGGGTGATTTGTGGATTGACTTTGAACATACAGGCAAAGTAAGCAATTACAAAAGAGAGTTGAACTTATCGAATGCATTGGCTAAAGTGAGTTATGAAGTCGATGGAACAACATATACAAGAGAATATTTTGCAAGCTATCCGAATCATGTGATTGTAGTGAAATT
>DEZB01000026.1 GCA_002364735.1 Bacteroidales bacterium UBA3143 | reverse complement strand
ACTTTTAGCGGACACTAATAATTATTTTTGAAAATATTGTAATCCAACAAAACGTTTTAACTGTTGAAGCTTGAATACACACTCAATAAAATGTTAGAAAACAAATTATTCCGATTTTTTGCTTTAATTCTGCCTTTAATGACCTTAAGTCTCTACTTTTAACTACATAATTGTCAAGAAAACTCTATTTTGTAGGTTCGTAACATTTTTACGTTTGTTGATTTCGTTTTCAAGAGATGAAAGACTAATTTGCCACTGTAGATTTACTTTTCAACTTTATATTGTCAAATAATCTATTGAATTGCTACAAATAATACTTCTCAGTATAAATAATAGTTGACTATTTGAGGTTGAAGTAAAAATGCAAGAATATATTATAACCTTCAGTTATTACTAAAATGACAATTTGAGTAATATATGTGCTTTGATTTAACTGTATTGCAAATATAGTATCTTTATATGTAAGTATAATACTTGAAATTAACACGTATATTTGTTTACTTTGTGTAAAGTATATTAATCAATCATATGGCATTAGAAAAAACTTGGAGATGGTTCGGAGAAAGTGACTCTGTTAAGCTGTCTGATTTAAAGCAAATAGGTATTGAAGGTGTAGTTACATCTCTCTCTCATATTAAGCCAGGAGAGGTTTGGTCTGTAGATGAGATCAATAAAAAGAAAGAATATATAGAGCTCAATGATCTTACTTGGAGTGTAGTTGAAAGTTTACCAGTTTCAGAAAGCATAAAGCTAAACAACGAAAACAGCAAAAAACACATTAGTAACTACAAAACCTCATTAAGAAACTTAGCCAAATGTGGAATAGATGCCGTGTGTTATAATTTTATGCCTGTATTAGATTGGGCAAGAACTGATTTAAAATACTTAGACAAAGACGGCACAGAAACGATGTTGTTTGACTGGATAACATTTGCAGCTTTTGATGTATATATTCTAAAAAGATCTGATGCAGAGAAAAGTTATAGCAAAGAAATTATAGCAAAGGCGAAAGCAGTATTCTCTAAAATGAGTAGTTCTGAAAAAGAAAATCTTGCTTATAATATTATTATATATACCCAGAGTTTCATCAATAGTGGAATAGAAGATAGTGGCGACTACAAGAAGAATTTCTTGCGGCAATTAGCTACATATAAAAACATTGATACCGATGTTTTAAGAAATAATCTTTCACTTTTTCTTAGTGAAGTAATTCCTGTATGTGAAGAAGTTGGTATACGAATGGCCATTCACGTTGATGACCCTCCTTTTCCTCTATTAGGATTGCCTCGTATTGTAAGCTCTATGAAAGACTTCGACTGGATTTTTTCTCAATTTCCATCCCTTCATAATGGATTCACATTTTGTATAGGCTCACTTGCCCCTCGTAAAGAAAACAGCCTACCATTACTCATCGAAAAGTTTGGAGATAGAATTCATTTTGTTCATCTACGTAATATTCAATTTTTAAATGAAACAACATTCTATGAATCTGGTCAATTAAATGGAACTGTTGATTTATACACCGTTGTTAAGCTATTATTAGAGGAGCAACAAAGACGCATTAAAGAAGGACGAAAAGATTTCAGAATGCCTTACAGACCTGATCATGGGAAAAAGATGCTTGATGATTTCTCGCGAAAGTCAAATCCAGGCTATCCATTGATTGGAAGAATGAAAGGAGTTGCAGAAATTTCGGGTTTAGAAAACGCAATAGAAAGAATAATTGGCAAAGACAATTAAATTATAAACGATATAAATCATTAAAGGCTGTAGAAAGGATTAATACAAAAACATTTACAGCAAAACAAAACAAACAAAACATGAAGAGCAATATGTTCGATATAGCAGGTAAAACAGCAATTGTGACTGGTGCAACTGGAGTATTAGGTGGTTCAATAGCCGAAAGTCTTGCAGAAGCAGGAGTCAAAGTAGTGGCCATGGGTCGCAATCAAGAAAAGTTAGACCAGAAAGTTGAAACTTTAAAGAGTTTAAGCTCAGAAAAAGATTCTGTAATGGGCTTTACTTGTGATATCTTAAATGTTGAAGAACTCAAAAAAGTGAGAGACAGTATTGTTGAAGCATGGGGCAAGATTGATATTTTAGTTAACTGTGCAGGTGGCAACATTCCAGCAGCAACACTTCAAGAAAGTCAATCATTGTTTGACCTTAGCTTAGATGGTTGGAACGAAGTGGTAGACGTAAATTTAAATGGCAGTGTTTATCCATCATTTGTGTTTGGAGAAGTAATGGCAAAACAAAAAAAAGGAAACATTATCAATGTTTCTTCTATGGCCACATACTCTGCAATAACAAGAGTTCCTGGATATTCTGTTGCAAAAACAGGTGTCAATATCTTCACCCAATGGTTGGCGATGGAAATGGCTTTGAAATATAGCGACAAAATAAGGGTAAATGCTATTGCTCCAGGGTTTTTCATTGGTGAACAAAACCGCAAAGTGCTAATCAATCCTGATGGTTCCTTAACAGAGCGCAGTGATAAAATATTAGCACGTACCCCTATGAAAAGATTTGGAGACATTACAGAACTGAACGGAGCCGTACAATTTCTCTGTTCAGATGCAGCCAGTTTTATTACAGGAACGATATTGCCGATAGATGGTGGCTTTAGTTCTTTCAGCGGAGTGTAGACTCACTAAAGTTATAGCCTTCTTTATCAGATTATTTTAAGCGTAAAGCAAGATTTTTAATAAAATAATTACCAATTAAAAACAATGTAATTCAATGAAAAAAATATTCATCTTATTATCAATACTTTTATCATCACAACTTTACTCACAAGAAGTAGGGCGATTTACCCTACAGATGGATGATGAGTATATTTCTATGCCTGTTGCGATACCCCTCGATCAGTTCAATTACAATATAGATGAAGGAGGCTTGGCGCTTTATGAAGTGAGTACTTCAAAAGAAGTATATGTTCCAAGTCAATTGGAAGCAGGGCATAATTCAAAACTTTTGTTTATCTTGAAAAATGTAGTTCCGAAGAAAACTAACCGTACATTTATTATCAAATTAGAAAAAGAGGAACAAACACAGAAATCAGCTAATAAGATAAACAGAACCCGCAAAGATTTAATTATCAGTACTGACGATAAGCCCGTTTTAAATTATCGTTATGCAACGACTTATCCACCAGAAGGTGTTAGTGAGTTGTTTAAACGGTCAGGTTTTATTCATCCGCTATATTCACCTGGAGGCCAAGTTTTAACCCGTATTCAAGCTCCTGATCATTATCACCACTATGGTATTTGGGCTCCATGGACAAGAACAACAATTGATGGTCGTGCGGTCGACTTTTGGAATCTTGCAGCAGGAGAAGGTACTGTGCAGTATGCAAACACCCTCTCTGAAGTTTCTGGCGAAGTTTTTTCAGGCTTTAAAGTACTTCAAGAGCACATTGATTTTGGCGGAAAAGGACCAGACAGGGTTGCAATGAATGAACTATTGGATGTACGTGTATGGAATGTGGACGAAAAGGTCAATGTTGTCGACTACACTTCTACTTTTAATACATCCCTAACTAATGGAATAATGTTAGATGCTTACCGTTATGGTGGAGGTCTTGGATATAGAGCAATTGAAAAATGGACAAAAGACAACTCCTCTGTTTTGACTTCAGAAGGTAAAACCAGAATAGATGCCGATGGCAGCAGAGCCCGTTGGTGTATTGTAGAGGGCGAGTCTGATGTGCAAAAGGGTCGTTCAGGTGTTTTGTTTCTAAGTCACCCCTCTAACAGAATGCATCCCGAACCCATGCGCGTGTGGCCCATCGATGCCAATGGAGGTAGAGGAGATATGTTTTTTGAATTTACTCCAATCCGATACGAACCTTGGGAATTTAAACCACTTCAGGATTATACACTTAAATACCGGATGATTATATTTGATGGAGAAATGAATAAAGAAACTGCAGAAAAGTATTGGCGCAGTTTCGCTAAAAGTCCAAGAATAAGTCCACTCTGAAAAGTCAATCTCACTTATCTCCGCCCCTAAATCCCCTAAAGGGTACTTTGGCAGAGTGCTGATTATTAGGCTTTTCCCTTCAGGGACAAAGGGTGGAAAAAGACTAATAATCAGAAATGAAGAGCTTTTAGAGTGGATCCAAGCATAGAGTTTAAAACCAACTAAAGAATATCAAACATGAACAAAAACAGATTTTTCACAGTAATTATTTTATTTATTTTCGGAGTATCCAGTTTTATATCAGCACAAAACAAAGTTGTGGCTGAAAAAACAGGAGACAAAGTAAGTTTTATAGTTAACGGAAAACTTTTCACTAACTATATTTTTTCTGAAAACGAGAAGTATCCTTTTTTCTTTCCAGTGAACGGACCTTCTAATGCTTCAGTAACTTCTATGCGCAATGCCAACTATCCACATCATAGCTCTTTGTTTTTCGGTTGTGATATGGTTAATGGCGGCAACTATTGGCAAGAAGGAATAGAGAGAGGCCAAATAATCTCACTTAGGGTTGATATTTTAGAAACTGGTGGTGAAAAAGCAGTCATCGAAAATGAATGTATATGGGTTCGCCCTGGAGTGGATGCACCAATAAAAGACAAGCGTACTATTTCTGTTTCTAAAACTGCCGATGGCAGTGTTCAATTAGATTTCGAAGTAGCCATGGAAATGCTTATGGATGTTACCATCAATAAAACCAATCACTCTTTATTCAGTGCCAGAATGGATCCCGACTTGGCCGTAACAATGGGAGGAACAATGGTGAATGCAGAAGGCGAAACAGGTGAGAAAGACACATTTGGAAAAAGATCTCCATGGATGGACTGTTTTGGTAAAAGGGGTGACAAAACTGAAGGATTAGCCATACTTCAACATCCTTCCAATCCTTGGTATCCTGCTCCTTGGTTTACCCGCGATTATGGATTCTTTTCTCCAACACCCATGTATTGGCCAGAAAACGATAAGAATACTTTTATTAAAAAGGACGAAGTATTAACTTTAAAGTACCGAGTTTTAGTTCACGCAGGAGATCATATGGATGCAAAAATTGCCCAAGAATTTGCCAAATACAAATCAGAGTAAATAAAAACTCTCTTATGACCCAAATACTAATTAATATAAATCATTAAACAAAGATACATCATGAAAAGAAGAAGTTTTATAAAAAAAGCAGCGGCCTCCACTCTTGGAGCCTTTGTATTACCAACAATAGTTCCATCTTCAGTATTTGGAGCAAATGCCCCAAGTAATAAAATACATGTAGGCTGGATGGGTTGTGGTAGAATGGGTACCAGCAACATGAGTCAAATCATGAAATATGATCAAGCCCAATGTGTTGCGGTGTGTGATGTTGATAAAAACAGAATGCTTTTAGGCAAGCAATATGTAGATAAACATTATGGACAAAAAGCAGGAAACAGTAATTATTCAAATGCAAAAATGTATGATGATTACAAAGAGATGCTGCTCAGTAAAGACATTGATGCTGTTCTTATTGCAACACCCGATCATTGGCATTCTCAACCAGCAATTGAAGCAGCATTAGCAAAAAAAGATATCTATCTTGAAAAACCCACATCTCTTACAGTTACCGAAGGAAGACTTTTAAGCGACATCGTTCGACGTGAAAATGTTGTTTTCCAACTTGGCACACAGCAGCGGTCATCACCTCAATTTAGAATTGCCGCAGAGCTTGTAAGAAATGGTCGCATTGGTAAATTGCACACCGTTAAAATAGGACTTCCTGGTGATCCATCAGGTCCCGAAGCAAAAGAAATGCCTATCCCTAAAAACTTGAATTATGATATGTGGTTGGGTTCAACTCCTGAAGTATATTATACCGAAATGAGGGTTCACCCACAAGATTCCATTACTTCACGTCCAGGATGGTTGCGTTTAGAGCAATTCGGTAGCGGCATGATTACAGGTTGGGGACAACATCATTATGATTCAGCTGCATGGGGAATGAATACAGAATATACGGGACCCATTTCAGTAGAAGCAGTTGCACAATTTCCTAAATCTGGACTTTGGGATGTTCATGGCGACTTCATGGTGAAAGCAGAATACGAAAATGGTATTTCAATGTACACCAGTGGAGGCTATCCAAACGGTATACGTTATGAAGGTACTGATGGATGGATTTTCGTTTCACGTGGCAACTATGTTGCAACAGCGAGTGATCCAGTAGCAGCAGCAGCAAGTGCAAAGGCCTTAGATGCAAGCGATCCGAAGATTCTTACATCTGAAATTAAAGACAATGAGATACATCTATACAGAAGCGATAACCAGCAAGGTAATTGGCTTGATTGCATAAAGAGCAGAAAAGAACCAATCTCACCCGTTGAAATTGGACACAGAGCTTGCACAATATGCCTCATTAGTCATATAGCAATGAAGGTGCCAGGTGTACTTCAATGGGATCCTACAACAGAAAAGTTTAAAAACAATGATGTGGCAAATTCTATGTTAAGACGCGAACAGCGTTATCCTTACGGAACTGAATACATTAAAATTTAAAAAAACAGATCAATGAAAAAAGCATTTTGGATTATAGGTATTTTTATATCAATTATTACGGTTATGTCGTGTGTCAATCAGAAGGAAACAGAGGGAGTAAAAGAACAAAATGATTTTACTGGACAGAAAGGTGAAATTAAATTAGTTGTTGTTGATCCTGGTCATTTCCATGCAAGTTTGCTGCAAAAGTTTTCGCAAGAACAGATAAATGACACAGTTTATGTTTATGCACCCGCAGGACCGGAGTTAGATCAATACTTAGCAAGCATTGATGGCTACAACAATAGGGCAGAGAATCCTACCTCTTGGGAAGAGATAGTATATAAGGGAGATGATTTTCTTAATAAGCTATTACAAGAGAAAAAAGGAAATGTGGTTATTTTGTCTGGTAATAACAAAGGGAAAACAGATAATATATTCAAAGCCATTAATGCTGGCTATAATGTATTAGCCGATAAACCAATGGCTATCAATTCCGATGGTTTTAAACTATTGGTGCAAGCACAAGACAGTGCAAGGAAGCATGGCGTATATCTGTATGATGTTATGACTGAAAGAAATGATATCATGAATGTAGTAGGGCGTGAGCTGGTTAATAACGCTGACTTGTTTGGAGAGCTACTTCCCGGAAGTCCCAATAATCCTTCTGTAGAATTAGAGAGCGTGCACCATTTCTTCAAAGAAGTATCAGGCAATGTGCTTGTTCGTCCAAGTTGGTTTTATGATGTAGAGCAACAAGGTGAAGGTATTGTTGATGTAGCAACCCATTTGGTTGATTTAGTCAATTGGATAAGTTTTCCTAATCAGGCAATAGATTATCAAACAGATGTAGAGGTGCTATCAGCAACACATTGGCCAACAAAACTGACTTTGAGTGATTTCGAAAAATCTACCAAGCTGGATGCTTTCCCCGATTTTCTTCAAAAGAATGTCAAAGACTCAAAGTTGGAAGTGTTTGCAAATGGAGAGGTTAACTACAATGTGAAAGATAAGAATGCAACCGTACGTGTGATTTGGAATTATCAAGCACCTGAAGGAACAACAGACACTTATAATGCAACATTTAAAGGAACGAAAGCCTCCGTCCACATAGTGCAAGATAAATCTACAGATTATATTGGACAACTTTTTGTAGAGAAGAATAATGAAGTAAGTGCTGAAGATTTTAGAACTATTGTTGACCAAACAGTAAGTGATTTACAAAAAGAATATCCGTATATATCAGCAGAATCTATTAACGCTAACAAATATCAAATTGTAATTCCTGTTGACAAAAGAAAAACTCACGAAGACTATTTTGGCATGGTTGCTAATAAGTATTTCGGATTCTTAGTAGATGATAAAATGCCTGATTGGGAAATTACCAATATGTTAACAAAGTACTTTATTACAACAAAAGCACACGAAATTATTGAATTGAAGTAAACAATTGAATTTATTTGTTTATATTTGGCGCATCTAAAACAAAATTATTATTAACACCTATTTAAATTACATTAATTTATTTTTATCATGAAGATGAATAGAAAACAATCTTTTAAAGATAAAGCACAAATGCGTATCCTTTCGATACTCTGTTTGGCTGCTTTATGTTTTATACTAAACCCCTCCCTTGTTAGAGCAGAGAAAGGGAACTCTGGAGCGTCAACTACGTCTATAAAACAACAAAGAAGATCAATTAAGGGTCATGTTACCGATTCTAAAGGTGAACCTCTAATTGGTGTGAACGTGGTGGAAGCGGGCACTACCAATGGAACCGTCACTGATATTGATGGTAACTTTAATTTGCAACTCAACACAACTAATGCTAAAATCAATTTTTCCTATATTGGTTTTAAAGGTTCTACAGTTGTTGTTGGGAACAAGGAAACTTTAGATGTTATTCTTGAAGAGGAAACCAGCTTCTTAGATGAAGTGGTTGTGGTAGGTTATGGTACCATGAAACAAAGTGATTTAACTGGGGCAATTTCTACAATTAAAACAGAAGAGCTGCAAGCTGAAAGTCCTCGCTCTGTGCAAGATTTACTACGTGGTAACTCAGCTGGATTAAATATTGGCTTTGCTAACTCTGCCAAAGGAGATGCCGATTTACAAGTGCGTGGTAAAAACACCTTAAAAGCAGGCTCCTCTCCACTAATAGTGTTAGACGGAGTTATATTTGAAGGTGATCTTTCTGATATTAACCCAATGGACATAGCATCTATTGATGTTTTAAAAGATGCCAGTTCTGCCGCTGTTTATGGAGCTAAAGCTGCCAATGGTGTAATTGTTATGATGACACAAAAAGGCGGAAGAGGTGGTAAACCAGTTATTTCATTTAATGCCTCAGTTGGTGTAGTTCAATCTGCCAATCAACCTAAACTTTTAAGCCCTGAGGGTTTTTTAGCTTGGCGTCAAGATTATGAAATTGGAAAAAGATCTGATGATTATTTAAATCAATATCCTCAAATCTTTCAAGACCCAAGAAAACTGGAGGGTGTAAATGCTTTAGATTGGTACAATTACGATCAAAAAGATCCTGTTCAAACTGTAACAGACGAACAGCTTTTGAGAACATGGGCCTCACGTCTGGAATTGAAATCTCCAGAGATAGATAATTTTATACTTGGTAGAACCACTGATTGGGCTGATAAAGTGTTTCATGCTGGTCTTCAACAAGATTATCAAGTAAGTATTTCTAACAGAAAAGATGATGTAACTTATTACTGGTCTATAGGATATACTGATAGAGAAGGTATCATTGTGGGGAACAGATTTAGTACAGTAAGATCAAGATTGAATCTTGAATCCACAGTCACTTCTTTTCTTAAAGTTGGTCTAAATGCGGGTTTTGCTTCACGTAATGAAGGTTACTTGCAGTCAGATTGGAGTCAAATGAGTCGTATTTCTCCCTATGGTGCAGATGAAATAGGTAATACAGACGTTGATCCATATCTTTGGAGATATCCTACAACGGATGTTACGCCTGTAAACCCTTTTTATGACAATATGTACCGTGATCGCAAAGATTTGCGACACACTTTAGATGCCAACTTGTATGCTATTGTAACTCTTCCTTTTGACATTGAATATCAAGTTAACTATATTCCATATATCCAATGGCATGAATATTTCAATCACGACTCATCTCAAAACTTTGATTGGAGTGCTTCGGGAGGACGTGCCGAGAGATCTACTTCTAAAGATTTTAGGTAACCTCTAAAAACCCTT
>DEZB01000058.1 GCA_002364735.1 Bacteroidales bacterium UBA3143 | reverse complement strand
AAAACGTCAAAAGATAAAACAAGTGAAAGTAGAATTGCGAACCTTAGTAACATTGTAACAATACACTACACCAACCTTATTAGCTTATTTATGAAGCTTGTTTCGATACCAGAAGATTAACAAGTTGCACCAGATGGTGATGACTAATCCTTTATCAATCATTTGCAACAGACAGTAAGGTTTCTCTCTTTGTCAGGTGGCACAAAGATAGGTGCGACCTGGTTTTCTTGTAGTTGGAATGAAATTATAGTCAAGCACATACTTTTATTAATGATTCCTTACTAAAGCGAAACAAGAAATCATTTCTTTGGTTATTAGGTTAATAACATATATTTTGTTTGAGTGTGATGAGTAATCCGAGTGAGGTAGTCACTATTTCACACTATCAAGCTTTATTTTAAACTTTTACTCCTATCACTCTGTTTTATACAAAACACCCCTACAAGTGAATTGTCTAAACGATTCATCTTTCTTTTTATGGGATTGAATAAATTACAAAACAATATATTATGCAGAAGTTTGATGTTTTCATTTTAGGAACTGGCGTTGCTGGCACAGGAATAGCCAATAAATGTGCTCAGGCAGGCAAGAAAGTAGGAATCGTTGACAATAAAGAATATGGAGGCACGTGTGGTTTGCACGGCTGTATACCTAAAAAAATATTAGTAGGTGTTACAGATGCGTTTCAAAAGTCAAAAAACTTAGAAGGTAAAGGAATAGATGAGGCTCCTGCCATAAACTGGAAGGAGTTGATAGATTTTAAGAACACCTTCACTGATCCTATACCTGAAAACAAAGAGGATAACTTTAAAGAGAATGGTATAAGCACCTTTCATGGAGAACCAGTATTTATAGCAGAGAATCAATTGAAAATTGGTGACGATACCATTGAAGCTGATAAGATAGTGATTGCAACAGGTGCAACTCCTCGTCAATTGGACATACCTGGTGCAGAGCATGTATTGTCGAGCGATGATTTTCTTAAAATGAAAGCGCTTCCAAAGACCATGCTATTTATTGGAGGTGGATATATTGCTTTTGAGTTTGCTCACATTGCAGCTCGTTGTGGTGCTAAAGTAACTATTATCGATATGGAAGACACATCACTTCCACATTTCGATAAAGATATTGTTCAACATTTGGTGGAAGCCACAAAAGAGTTAGGTATAGAATTGGTGATGAATACCAAAGTAGCAGAAGTAAAGGTAGAAGGTGACAACTATATTGTAGTAGGAGATAGCGATGGTAAGAAAAATGAGTTTAAGAGTGATGCCGTATTTAACACATCGGGTAGGGTGCCCGCTATTGACGGTCTTGATTTGGAGAAAGGGAATGTTTTTTACTCCAAAAAGGGAATTGAAGTAAATAAATTTATGCAAAGCATTTCCAATCCTAATGTATATGCCGCTGGAGACAACACTGCTACTAAGGGTTTGCCTTTGACTCCTTTTGCGTCTATGGAAGCGCATGTAGTTACCCGAAACTTGCTGAAAGGCAATAAGCAGAAGCCAGATTATAGTGTTAGGCCTACTGCTGTTTACACTTTGCCCACTTTAGCCATGGTGGGTATCACTGAGGAGGTGGCAAGAGAACAGAAATTGAATATCAAGGTTAACTATAAATCTGTTCCCGAATGGTATGTTGCAAAGCATCTTGGGGAAAAGACTTATGCTTTCAAAGTGATTATAGACAAAGCTAATGGCCTTATTTTGGGAGCACACATCATTGGACCAAATGCAGAAGAGTCTATCAATGTTTTTGCAGTAGCTATGCAAGCAGGCATGAAAGCAAAGGATTTGAAAGGAATTCCATTTGCATTTCCATCGGCGTCATATGATGTGGCTAAGATGGTTTAAATTTCCTATTTTACCCATTTTGTTAAACTCTTTCAATTGTAAAATTCGTTCAGAAAACATATAAGTATGTCAAAAACTTTTGGAGAAAAAGTAATTGAATTCAATCGTAATTTACATTACTCTGGTAAATTGCCAGAAGGTTTTCAGGTGATTAACCCATTTTTGGACAATCCTGAAACATTGGAGGTAGTTAATCAATTCTATCTAAAATACTACAATGACAATTATCAACGAAAATTTATAGTTGGTATTAATCCTAGCCGTCATGGAGCAGGAGTAACAGGCGTACCATTCACTGACACGAAACGGTTGGAAAGTATATGTGGAATTAAAATGAACTCGGCACGTACACATGAGGTTTCATCTGTTTTTATGTATGAAATGATTGAGCAATTTGGAGGGGCTAAGTCATTTTATGAACAGTTTTATATCAACTCTCCCTTTCCTTTGGCTATTATCCGTGAAACAAAACAAGATACATGGTTAAATGCCAACTATTATGACCATCCAATTCTTTATGAAACGCTGAAAGATTATATAATTCTGACGCTGAAAGAGCATATTAGTTTGGGTTTAGATACTTCGGAGGTGTATGTTTTAGGCGTGAAAAATGCGCAATTTATTCACAAGTTAAACAAGGAGGCTAAGCTATTTGGCAGTTTGAAAGTTCTTGAACATCCAAGGTACATACAGCAATATAAATTTAAAGAAAAACAAATATATATTGACAAGTATATTTTAACTTTGAACGATTTGATGTAGGAACAAAAAGGATCTGCTCGCGCGCTTTATTTGTAAAGCGTGTGTCGCGTAAGCGATATTTGTTTTTAAATTACTTTTTGCTTCGCAACACACCGATTGCAAATCGGCGCGAGCGGTAATAAAAGCTTATACACAATAAAAATGGAAAAATTAAAACATGCAATTCAAGATGATTACGATGATAGTTATTCTTGGTGTTATGGATGTGGACGTTTAAATGAGGACGGTCTACACTTAAGAACGGGTTGGGACGAGGATAATGAAGGTAATACAATCACAATCTACGAACCAAGAAAAGAACATAAAGCTATTCCGGGGTTCATTTATGGAGGTCTTCTTGCATCATTAATAGATTGTCATGGTACTGGTTCTGCATCAATTTTTCTTCATAGAAAAAATGGTTATGAACCAGGGGATGGCAAAGATGCACCAAGATTTGTAACTGCAAGTTTGAAAGTAAATTTCTTAAGGCCCACTCCAGAGGGTGTTCCGTTAAAAGCAATTGGAGTTGTCGAGGAAATTCACCCTAAAAAGTTTCGTGTGACAACTGAGGTGTATGCAGATGGTAAAGTAGTTGTTACTGGCGTAGTTACAGCCGTAGTTATGCCTGATACATTTATTGAAGATAATAAGTAGGGGAAACATAAAAAGCGAGTGATAAAGAGGAATGAACAAGTTGCTCCGCTCGCGCGGTTTTGTAAAGCGTGTGTCGCATAAGCGAAACTTGTTTTTGAATTACTTTTTGCTTCGCAACACACCGATTGCAAATCGGCGCGAGCGGGTTTTCTCTCATTTTTATCAGTTTTAGACAAGATGATTTAAAATTCGTATTTTTGTCTATTCTCTCAAACATTTAAACAAATTGATATGATCAAATTTCAATTGGGTACACATGATGTGCCTGAAAATACGAGCCTAATTATTGTAATTACACACAAGAACAATATACAAGATTATAACTTACCCACAGGTATTACACAAAAAGTAAATAAACGTATAACTGCCAAAGAAAATGGCTTTATCACCATATACGATAAAGAAACCATTACACTAATTGCTGTTTTTGGTAAAGATGAACCAGAAGTTAGCCAAGATTCAGAAGAGATACGACTGTTTGGAGCAGCTGTGCTAAAAGCGTTAGAACATGAGAAGGTAGAAGAAGTAAAAATCAGAGGATTCAACGAAGGCTTTTCTACTTGTGAGCGAGCTCTTTTTCTTGAAGGAATGTCATTGGCTCAATATCGTTTTGATAAATATAAAAAGTCGAAAAATAAAACCTTTTTGAGAACTGTTTACTTGGATGAAAATGCAGTGATTCTTGGTGAAATAGAAGCACTGCATAATTTAGTTAAGTCAGTCTCTTTTGCCAAAGATTTAGTAAACGAGCCTCTCAATAGTCTCAATGCACTGCAATTCTCGGAGCTTGCTGTGAAAATGGGGGAGGAGTGTGGTTTTACTACTCAAGTTTTAGATAAAGCGAAGATTGAAGCATTGAAGATGGGTGGACTACTTGGTGTGAATCAAGGTTCAGACACTCCGCCAACTTTCAATATATTTACGCATAATCCAGCGAATGCCATCAACAAGCAACCACTTGTGTTGGTTGGCAAAGGGGTAATGTTTGACACAGGAGGATATTCGCTTAAAACAGGAGACTATATGACGGACATGAAAACCGATATGGCTGGTGCTGCAACAGTTTTGGCTACAATAATGGCCGTATCTTTAAACAAGCTTCCCTACTATGTTATTGGACTGGTTCCCGCTACTGACAATAAAATAAGTGCTAAAGCATTGGTGGTTGATGATATAATAACCATGTCTGATGGCACAACAGTTGAAGTGCAAAATACCGATGCAGAAGGGCGATTGGTTTTGGCAGATGCCCTCGTTTATGCAAAACAGTTTAACCCCGAATTGGTAATCGATTTGGCAACATTGACAGGGGCTGCTGCAGCTATCACAGGATTCTATGGAACAGCAATGGCTGGAAATTGTGAGTCTGCAATGAAGGAGCTAAAGAAATCAGGAGACAATGTATATGAACGCTTAATGGAACTGCCCATGTGGAAAGAGTTTGAAGATTTATTGAAAAGTGAAATTGCTGATATTAAAAATATTGGTGGTAGGGTAGGAGGTGCTTCCACTGCTGCAAAGTTCTTAGAACATTTCACCGATTATGATTGGATACACTTAGACATTGCAGGCCCCGCATCGATAAAAGAAAACAAAGGATACAAACAAGTGGGAGGCACAGGAGTAGGTGTTCGATTGCTTTACGATTATATAGATTCCAAGATACAATCGAATTAATAGCTCATCTATTCATTCCCAAATAACATGATAAAATATATTGTTTTTGATTTTGATGGTACTATTGCCGATACATTCGATATAATTAAAGCTCTTGTCATAAAAGAGTATGGTGAATATGCTGTCAACTTTGACTTTGAATCAATTAAAAATGAAGATACAAAGGGTTTGCTCAGAAAACTGAATATCCCTCTTTGGAAACTTCCACAGATGGCTCTTAACGTTACTTCCAAATTAGAGGATAATAAGGATGTCAAACTGTTCCCAGAGATCATTGATCTGCTCAATAGCCTAAAAAAGAATTATAAGCTTGGCATTTTGTCAAGCAATTCAAGAGAAAATATCATTGACACTTTAATAAAACATAATATTGATAACTTATTTGAATTTGTATATTCTGGAAGCTCTATTTTTGGCAAGCACTTAGTTCTGAAAAAGATGTGTAGCAAATATAAAATAGATCCACGCGAAGTGATTTATGTTGGAGATGAGGATAGGGATATTGTTGCAACAAAAAAAGCCAAAATCAAAAACATTGCCGTTACGTGGGGATTTAATTCAAAAGAAAAGCTGAGCAGAGAAAAACCTGATTATATAGTTGATTCGCGAATGCAAATTCTTGAAGTAGTTGAGGATTTGCATCAGTAAAATGCACGTAAAGGATTTATTGATTTAGCTTTTGTGTTAAATGTGTCAACCTATTAATCAAGATAAACTATTATATTATCATCTGTTTCCCTACATAAAAAGCTGCTAACTTTTCGCCCATTTGTGCTTTCAATACATCAAAAGCATTTGATCCTGTGCAGTGCCCGGTGTAAAAATATGTATTAGGCAAACTGTGCATCAATTTATGTGCTATAGCAGTCAACTCTTCATTTGTTTCTGTTTTCACAAAATCTTTTGTGTCTATCAAATGGAAACCTCCATACAAACATTTTATCTGCTTTTGCTGAATAGCTGTTTGCACTGTAGTAACTATGTTTAACACCCCATTGTGTCCACAGCCCGTAAAGATACACATTCCTTTCGCTGTATTTACAACAAGAATCAATTCGTGCGAGAATTTATCTAATTCTTCCACGTCATTCTTTTGTCTGTAAAGTATTGCATTTCCTTTGGGCAAGGGGTGTGTATGAGATATATCTGTAATAAACCAAAGGTTGTCAATTTGTCTGTTTTTGTCCAACAACACAAATCGCTCACGATGTTCCATCAGTTCGGGCGAGAAACCATTCATCTTTTTCACACCTTTCTTCAGCGAAAAATATTCGTAATCAAAGATAGAAGCATTCATATATACCTTTGCAGTTTTGTTTATTTTCAGAAAAGACAACAAACCACCAATGTGATCGTAATGTCCATGTGATATAACAACCATATCAATTGCACGCAAGTCAATATTTAGTCTTTCAGCATTTTGCATAAATAGATCAGATTGCCCTGTGTCGTACAATATCTTTTGATTACTATCCGTTTCTATATATAGTGACAAACCATGTTCTGTCTGCAAACTATCTGATTGGGTTCTATTATCAACTAACGTGATTATCTTCATTGTATTATTTTTTTATTACCTTCGTAAAGATAGTGAACTTGAATGTTTCAAACAATTATTTAAATAGTGAGTAACGGATCAAACGCTTATAGTAGATGGAAGAGACATTAAGTTGAGATGAAAATAGTTTTGTTGACAGTCTTTTTTTTTGATGTAAAACATTTTATACCAACCATTTGACACAAATGACGTAAACCATTACTTAAGTATGACGCAATCAGAAAACGAATATTTATATAACAAATCGGATTCAAACAGTGTTAGTATAGAAGAGATAAGAGATAATAAAAATATAGTGAAAGCATTAGGAAATAAAAAATAGAAAATTATGAATTTAATGAGTAAAATAGTTGGAATTGTAGCATTAATAGGTATGTTCATTGGTCTATTTCCTTTATTGGGTTGGGTGAATTGGATTGTGATACCTTTGTAAATAATTGGTCTTTTTATAGGCATTTTCAGTAAAAACAAAGGAGGTCTCAGTCTTAATGGTATAGTCTTAATTGTTGCTATTATACGCCTATCCATAGGGGGTGGTATTATTTAAGAAAGAATGAAGTAGAAAACAATACTTCAAGAAACCTATATTCAATTAACTACAGCATGCACCACTATATAATTTAACTAACTAAGAATTATAAAACAATGCCGATTAACAAATTACTAAAGCAGATAGCTTTCATAAAAGAAATTGACAAGATAAAATACATTCAACGCAGATCTAAACTATTCAATAGTGAAAGACGAGAAAACGATGCTGAGCATAGTTGGCATATTGCTGTAATGGCAATTGTATTGGCAGAACATTCAAATAAACCAATTAATATTTTGAAGGTTTTGAAAATGCTTTTAATTCATGATATCGTAGAAATTGATGCTGGTGATACTTTTGTTTATAGTACTACTAAGAGCCACTCAAATACAGAGGAGGAGTTAATTGCAGCAAAACGAATTTTTGGACTTTTGCCAGAAGAGCAAGCCAAAGAGTTAATAGCAATTTGGGAAGAATTTGAAGAGGGAATAACCGAAGATGCTAAGTTTGCAAAATCCATGGATCGGTTTGAACCATTGTTGCAAGATGTTGCAAATGATGGTGGAACGTGGATGGAATTCAATGTTCCATTTCAACAAGTTTATGATGTCAATAAAGAAATTAAAAAAGGTTCGGAAACTATTTAGAATTATGCTAAGGACTTAATTAATGAAAGTGAGAGGAAAGGATTTCTAAAAAAATAATCATTTAATCAGATTCTTTCATCACAAAATATTGTCATTTTTAAACAATAGTGGTAGTAGACTTGTTTTATTATAAGAAGTTGTACTTTAATTATTTACTAATAATATTACATACAAAAAACTATTAAAAAGTTAGCTTTTCATGATTTTGGTATAAAATAAATAGAGATTATCTTTTAAGAGTAGAACGAAGTTTAGAAATCGTTTATGTATTAATTATTGGAATTACAATATTTGAAAACCTAAAAAATATGAGTAAAGAAAAAGACAAATCGAATCCGTTAGAAAGTATGTCTAATAAAGACAAGGATGAAAATAAGAAAGGTTATCCACTTTATCCTGAAGGCGAAGATATTTATGAACAGTTTAAGAAAAAATCAGATGTAAATCCAGCAGACATTTCCAAAACTAAAACATCAATTGGCACGAATGATGTAAGACAAAAAGCATTGGATAAAAAGCATACATTGAGTGGGAAAGACCTCGATGTACCTGGCTCAGAGTTAGATGATGCGCAAGAAGTCATTGGTAATGAAGATGAAGAAAACAATTATTACAGTTTAGGTGGCGATGATCATGAAGATTTGGAAGAGGATAAAGGTGTTTAACTGATAAAATTAAACAGATACATTTGCATAATAGGAAGCACTTAAGAAATTGAGGAAGAAAGTATTAATCAATAAAATTAAAAATATATGTTATTCAAAACAAGGAAATTAGAAAGTTTTAAATTAAAAGGAACAGATGGCGAAATAGGTAGTGTAAAAGAATTTTATTTCGATGATAGATTTTGGGCTATTCGATATCTTGTTGCTGATACAGGCAATTGGCTCACTGGTAGACGAGTATTAATTTCGCCTTATGCATTAGGTAAGATAAATGAGGAAGAAGAAAACATTGTTGTTAATTTGAACGTAAAACAAATTGAAGATAGTCCACCACTGGATAGTGACATACCTGTTTCTCGTCAATATGAGAGGGCCTACAATGATTATTATGCTTTTCCAGAATATTGGCACGGAAGGTTAATGTGGGGAGCTTATCCATTTATTATGCGTGAACCTCAAGAAGTAAAAGTTGAAAAACAACAGGAAAAAGATTCATGGGATCCTCATTTGCGTAGTACTAAAGATGTAACAGGACATGATATTCAGGCTACTGATGGTGAAATAGGTCATGTAGAAGGTTTTATTATTGATGATGAAAACTGGGCAATTCGTTACCTCGTGATAGATACTAAGAACTGGTGGGGCGGAAAAAAAGTATTGATTTCACCCCAATGGATTGAGCGTATTAGTTGGGAAGATTCAAAGGTTTTCGTTAGTCTTTCGCAAGAAAGCATTAAGCAATCGCCCGAATATTCGGATGATTTTCTTCTTACACGCAATTATGAAGATAAACTTTATAAACACTACAAACGTCAAGGATACTGGACTAAAGATTAAACTGACAAATAATTAATTAGGTTGAACCACTTGTTGGAAATAACTTTTTAATATATGTGATTTGTTCACCGACGATAACAGCAGTAAAACACATTCTTTTACTGCTGTTTTTTGTCAAAAGAGAAAGATAAATTGTTTACATTGTAGAAAAATAATAACACAGAGTATGAGCCGAATCAAAGCTTTTTACCTATTCAAAATTCAATACTATTTTTTAATGAGAAGTCTCATTACGTGTTGTTTGCTGTGTTTTATTTTTATAAGTGTTGCATTAACTCCATTTCCTAACAACAATAGTAAACCTCATCTCGGAACTAAACAAATAAACAATATGAAGACATTTTATGATTTTGAAGCTGCCAAATTAAATGGTGAAACTGTGAGCATGAATGAATACCAAGGTAAAACCATTATAGTGGTAAATACTGCAAGTAAATGCGGTTTTACGTCCCAATATGAAGGATTGGAAATGCTATATCAGAAATACAAAGATAAAGGTTTGGTGATATTGGGCTTTCCTTGCAATCAATTTGGCAATCAAGAGCCAGGTTCAGCTGACGATATAAAGGAGTTTTGTGAAATAAATTTCGGTGTAAGTTTTCCTCTTTTTGCTAAGGTTGATGTGAATGGGAAAAATGCGCATCCTATTTTCAAGTATTTGAAATCGAAACTTTCTGGCGGTATATTTGGGAGCAAAATAAAATGGAATTTTACCAAGTTTGTAATCAATAGCGAAGGAGTGCCCGTGAAACGATATTCACCTACTACAAAGCCAGAAAAGATGGAGAAGTATATAAAGGAGCTTCTTGAAAAATGATTCCTGTCATTTAAGTTAACTTATGGCTCATCAAATAAAATAAAGCAAAATGAATAAGATGGTTTCACTTAAAAATTTTCCAAAAATTGATGCGCATTTTCATTCCACATCTTACAATCCTGTTTATGTGAAATTTGCAAAGGAATACAATGTGAGGTTTGTGAACATCAATACTGATCTAAAAATATTCCCTTCAATAGCAGAACAGGAAGCTGTGGCATTAACCTATATCAATAAACACCAAGGTAGCTTTGCCTACATAGCCAGCTTTGAGATGGACAATTGGGAAAGTGATAATTGGTATAAAAAAGTATTTTCTCACATTCAACAATCTGTTGAAAAAGGGGCCGTGGGCATCAAAATCTGGAAAAATATTGGCATGGAAATTATAAAATCATCAGATAATTCTTACTTAATGATTGATGATTTATTTTTTGAACCACTTTTTGCGTTTTTAAATGAAAACAAAATCCCGGTATTGGCTCACTTGGGTGAACCAAAAAATTGTTGGTTGCCTCTGGAAGAAATGACATCCAATCGGAATAGATTCTACTATACTAATCATCCCGAGTACCATGCTTATTTGCATCCTGAAATACCAAGCTATGATTTGCAGATTCAGGCAAGAGACTCTGTTTTAGAAAAGTTTCCCAATTTAACATTTGTGGGTGCGCATTTAGGAAGTCTTTAGTGGAGCTACAAGGAGCTATCTAAACGATTTGACAAATATCCTAACTTTAAAGTGGATTTATCCTCTCGTTTAGGACATTTACAAATGCAATCTGAAAAAGATTATGATGGTGTGCGTGATTTTTTTATTAAGTATGCTGATCGAATCATTTATGGAACAGATGCATATAACAATCCAGAAAGACTAATTTCTTCTCTAATTAATGACTGGAAGTTTTTAACAACTAATCAGGATTGTGAGTCAACAGAAGTTAGTAAAACATTTAAAGGGATTCAATTGCCAGAAGAATATTTGTATAAAATCTATTACGAAAATGCAATCAAAACATACCGTGGTTTGACTTTCGAAAAATGAGAAATTTGTTTATTGCTATTTTTGAATTTTTCTTTCCGTCTCTATCACTTTCTCAATTCAGATTAGACAATTCTACATCAGGTTCTACTTCTATCCAAACATAATATATAACTAAATGCAACTCTCTGAATATATGAATTTTATGTTCAAAAGATATACCTTTGATCTACATTAGTTGTGAAGACTACTTCAGAGCAAAATAAATCTTACGCTTTTACAGAGCTTTTGCTTCTGCTATATGCTCATTCACTGGGCGTTACCCAGTGCTGATATCTTATAGGGCATCGCCCTAATGCCAGTCTCTTCAAATATTTACAATACCCATGAGAAAGTTTCTGTATTAAAATTAATTAGCTCTGAAAGAGCAAAAGAACATAGCGTAGGGCACATCGCCCTACATAAATGAAAAAACAAACGCAAGCCCTGAAAGTGGCGTAAGACACACAATTTTAAAACGTGGTGATTGATCTTGTATTATATATAAATTCACAAGTTATTTCTTTTGATGTTTTATTGAGAATCTTGGGGGGACTTAGTAACCACTATAAAATTACCACAACTCAAAGCTTATTACCCTATTTATAAAAGACTTAGGTATGCAACAATGTTATAAACGAACTTTCAACTTTTAATAGACTCGCACTCTTTACTCAAACACATAAACACTGATGACCCATTTTTATTTATCACACCAAATTGATTACACTTCTGCAACTGTAAATTTGTAAATAATAGCGCATTGTTTCTTACAATTCATCAGATGATTGCTCAAAAAATAGGTGGAAATTAAATTCAACGCGGTGGATTGGACTTTCGTCTGTTGAAAACGCAATCCACCGCGGTAGAAATGTTTTGAAATACCAAAATGACGAATTTTTGTACAAACATGTGAGAAAAATGGCATGAAAAAATAAAAAGCAACCTAAAATGAAAGAATTAATTAGTTGGAAAGAGATTAATACATCAAGATTTGGAATTTAATGACATTAATGAGACAAAATTGGGCGACAAAATGAAAATAATCTGTTTTCAAACATTTTCACCGCGGTGTTTGCAAGTTTCATCAGTTTTAAACATTTTCACGGGCGTGAAAATGTTTTGAAAACTTATGAGTCAACCTTGATGATATACAATTGCCTTATTCCGACAAATTTAGCTGCTTTACATTTTACAAATTTACATGGCTGGTACAAGTCATGAGAAGGAAATTTCAAATAGATGATACCCAATTGCTCTTATCTTTTTTTTTCAATAACTAATCGTGACAATGCTTTTGGATAACCTCGTTCTTTTGCTAATTCAGAAGCCAATTTGTCAATATCATTTTTAGTAATACTGTCTAATATAGAGTTCTTATTAGTTGTTTCTAAGTCTGATGATATAATTTGTTCTTTCTTCGTTCTATCTATAATTTGATTTGCAACTGTTAATGCAGAGGAAGCTTTAACAATTTCGCTGCGGGCATAGAAGTTTGTTGGAAAACTTACTTCACCAACCCTTAAGGTGACATCGCTTCCCGGTATCTGTTGTGCACCGAACAAAGGAGGTCCACCAACTATAGCCGATGCAAAAGAAGGAATAAATTTAGCTATATACACAATTGCGTTTTCAGTTCTATCTTTAATTTCATCATCTTTCCATCCTTCATTTAATTTTCGTTTAATATTTTCATCAAATTCAGGTTGTGCACTACTGCCTATAGTTTTCACCAAACCATTTTTGAACAGCGTAATATCTTCTGTCATGCCATGAATTTGGTAGTAATCTTCACAATAAGGTGTTAACTGTGCCATACCATGCGAAGTGCCACGTTCACCATGGAAAATAAGTTCTGGAATTAAACCCTCTATTGGTTGCCATTGTGAAACATAAGCTGCCTTAAACTCTATTAGTCGTTCAACATTCAAGTCTATGCATTCATCGAATTTGCCCGTTCTAAACCCAGATGAGTTCACCAAGTAATTTATTCTGTAAGTAGTGTCATTTGTAATTATCTCCCAATTATAGCCTAAGTTTTGATTACGTACATCTTTGATATTCTCAACTTCGGTGTTTAGTTTCAAAGTGCATTTATCAGCTTTGTTTAATGCTAATTGAGCTTGAGCGCCTAATCTAAATAAGTTCCAGCCATATTCTTGAACTAAGATTACGGGCATCTTCAACACATTAAAATCAATCAATTTCACAACATTTGTCATCCACTCATCCGGAGAGTTGGGATGTGTTATTGTTGATTGCTTGGCTAAAACGTCTAAGTCTTCCTCATTGTATAACTTATAATAATCATCTGGAGTACCTAAAACTTCATTTGACGGATCCTCTTCTATCAATTTCTTATAGTAATCAACCAACATATTCAAACGATCCTCAATCTGACCTAATTGATAGTTTTCTGTTTTAGGGACAGCAATAAGCGTTGGTCTTTCATCAATAGATTGTGGGAAAAGTCGTGCCATTTCTATCGACTGCTTCATTAGAATTCTACACTGTTCATTAGAAATGTCAGGATATAAATTTCCTCCAGCATGCAGGTGACAAAATGGCGGTCCATTCACCACGTTTTGTTTTTGTTCAAACAAAACATTCTCTATCCCATGTTCAGCTAATTGTAATGCAATAACAACTCCCGAAACACCTCCGCCTATTATACCAACATCGTAAACTTTGTTCATCTTAAAAAAAAGCTATTAGTTCATTAAAATTATCAACTACTTTAGTGGGGACGTAATTTGAAATATGCTCGTTGTAGTTATAACCATAGCTTACCCCTATACTTTCCATTTTTGCGTTTTGAGCAGCAAGTATATCATTTTTAGAATCACCCACCATTATGCACTTCTCTATATCTTTATTCATTTTTTCTGCAAAGTGCAAAAGAGGTGCTGCATCTGGCTTTTTCAATGGTAAAGAGTCTCCACCAAGCCAAGACTTAAAGTATTGTTTTATTGATAGTGTATCTAAAATTGGCTCAATAAACTCGAATGGCTTGTTTGTGCATATCGTCATATCGTATCCTTTATTATCAAGATATTGAAGCGTTTCTAAAACACCTGGATACAAATAAGTTTTATCGCAGACAACCTCTCTATAGGCTTTAGTGTAAAAATCAAAAGCCTTTTTAAATAACTCCTCAGTAACTTCTTTATGTTTCAATGCATGCTCTAATGAACGCTCTACAAGTTTTACTGCACCATTACCAATAAATAGAGTAGCCTCTTCTTCGGTTAAAGGTGTAAGCTCGAAATGTAATAACATGCTATTTATAGCTTGGGCAAGATCGGGCATGCTGTCAATCAATGTCCCGTCTAAATCGAATATAATAAGTTCTTTGTCTTTAAAATTCATAACTGTTAGTTTTAATACAAAGATGCGAATTTTTTAGGTAGTAATAAATTAGGGTGCAAAGTATCTTGATCTGTATTAAGATAAAGCATATTTGATTTACAGCAATATATTTGCTTACCTCTCTGTTTAAATTAAAGCTCCAATGTGGTTAATATACTATCGTGCAATTTGTTATTCTTAGAAGTGATCGGATAATAACCGTTCAATCTTTATACACTGGAATTATCTCAACCCCTTTTTCTTTAAACCTTTCGCTCACTTCTTTATAATGGTGTGTAAATCCTAACATAAAACCTCCACCGCCAGAGCCGCAAAGCTTTAGCGTAAACTTTCCTGAAGAAATGCCGTACTCCCAATCATCCTTTATGGTAGACGGAATCATTCGATAGAAATATTTTGCTTGAAAAGCAGAGAGAGCTTGCACATTTTTTGTGAACTTTTCGATATCTGCATCTATGAGTGCTTCAATACAACTGTTGTTTAGTGGTATATATTCAGAGAGCATTCTCTGTTTAAATGATGGATTCTCACAATCCTTGATGAATTGATCTACCAAAGGGGCTGTTTTAACGGAACTGCCACTGTTGATTAAAAAAACGGCATCGTCGGGATGTAGATTATAGTGTGGTAAATTAACAGGAAGAATTGTTTTATCTTCCTTTATAAGTAACGGTTGACCAATATAGCAAATGAGAGGGTCAATACCAGAACTTGTGCCATGGAACCAAGACTCTAAAACAGCCAAATCTTTTTTTACTTTCGGAATATTTAGCTGGGGGGTGATTGGATGAGATGATGTCTTCTCATCTTCTATAAAACGGTGATAGAGTGCAGCAACTAAAGCTCCACTGCTACCCAAGCCATATCCTTCTGGAATTGACGATTCGAAATACAACCCATCGCTAATATCTTGCTCCAATGATTTGTAATTGAACTTAATTGGTAATCCACCCCTATTGCCAGTGGGTAGAAGATACTTTTGATAATAATCTCTCAGTTTCTGATTACTGCTTTGTGCAAAATCTATATCTGTGGATTGATCTTTATTGAGGAATTTCAATGATCCTTTGAAATGCCTGTATGGTATTGTTAATGCCATAGATCCACAAATGATGCTATACTCACCAAAAAGCATAACCTTGGAGTAGAAAGATTTGTTTGGTGTATTTAAAGATGTGGGCATATCGTTTTATTACTAAATACCATTAAGCTTAATCAAGTTTGTTTTTTCTGGTCCATCACCCAATTGGTCATAAATTATTTCTTCTTGATGACAAAGTGGTTTAATATTGCTTTCAATCCAAAACAAAACTTTTGATTCTTCTCTTTTTGGATAGAGTAAGTGAACATTTGGGCCAGCATCCATGCTAAATCCCACTGGTAGATTTTCTTCTAATCTAACTCTTCTAACCTCTTCAATTACCTTTAGACTGTTGGGATGAAGGAGCGTGTAACCAGGATTGGAGCTCATCATGAGTGCGTGCAATGATAGGGCTTCATTTTCAGCAATATCGAAAAACTGATTCCAATTGCCTAACTCTAACACCTTCAACAATTGCTGTGCATTGTCATTGGCCTGTTTGATGCGCGCCTCACCATAAGGATGGTTATTCATTAAAGCATGCCCTTGACTGCTGCTCACTTTTTTTCTATTAGGCTCAATGATGAGTATGGCGTTGGCTATCTGCATAAAGTTTTCGTGAATATTGGGAAGCTTCACTGCATAGTTGTCACTGCTCTCTTCGATGGATGGGGTTTCTCCCCAAATTGTCCAACCGCCATAAACGGATCGTGCAGCACTTCCAGAACCCAAGCGTGCTATCTCTGAAACCATTTGGAGATCCATGTTTTGATCTATTTCGCAATTAATTATTTGTTGTAGATCTACCAAGCACAGCGCAAGAGCACTCATGCTACTTGCCGATGAAGCAATGCCTGAGGAATGAGGAAATGTGTTTGAGCTTTCTATTGTTAAATGATGCTTTATAATAAAAGGAAGTGTGGATGATGCCATTTTCAGTAAATTAGCAACCTTAGCATTGAATGTCTCTTTTTTGTTGCCATCTAAAGAAAAAGTAAAACCTCCTTGTTTAGAGGGTACTGCACTCACACGTGTTGTAGTTACTGCATTCTTTAATGAAAAGCTGATGCTCGGATTTAATGGTTTTTGAATATCTTTTTTTCCCCAATATTTGACGATAGCCAAATTGGAAGGACTTGTCCACTCTACGGTTATTTCTTTGGTTTTATTATGGGTCATTGATTAAGTGTATTGAATACGAATAAGTTTGTTTAATAATTTCATAAAACAACTATACAACTTTATGGTTCAATTTGAACTTTCTGAGACCAGGAGGTTGTATAATATCTCTTCAATGCTCTTTTCATCAAGATGTATTTTGCAATGCCCATTATAAGGATTACAATGCTCAACAAAAAACATATTGGAGCCAGCCATTTGATGTTTTTGAAATCGTTCATTTGCAAAAATGCGATTCCTCCAAGCGTTAGGTAGAGTGCAGTGCGTATATAAGAAAACAGTGTTCTTTCATTTGCAAGTCGGGTTCTCTCGAGCGCCAAATAGTCGCTTAATTTGATTTCTTCTTTGTGTTGAAAATTAGTTTTCGACATAAATATTATATGATTTGTTTGTTTACAATTACTTCTTGAAGTGGCATCACAATTGGATATCCTTTTGATTCGAACCATTCTTTATTAATAGCATAATCTTTCTCTGAAAGAAAAAGAGCGAAGTCTCCACCCCAAGCGCCCAATGATTTGATTGCTCCTTCAAACTTAGGGAACAATAATTTTTGAACAGGAGTAAGACCAGTTGCTTGTGCAATGAGCTCTTCATGCTGTTGCATTAGGGTCATAAGTGTATCTATCTCATCTGCAGTTGTGAACTCATTGGAAAGAGCAGTTATATTTTCAATCATACTCTCATTGTTTGAAGAAGATTCCAAAAAAGACTTAACTTGCTTTGATGAGTCTTGTTTTTTATTGAGGTATACAATTCCCATTTTTTCAATAAAAGGAGGATTAAAAGGGGCAGATGAAATTAGTGGAGCTTCACCTTTAATACGTTGATAAAATATTGGTTGAGTAGCACTTGCACAAGCAATATCGTAGCCAGAGCCGCCTATTGTTTTATCCATCAATTGATAAGGATCTATTTCTAACCATTGTTCTAAAAGATGTAGTAGGGTAGAGCTGCTGCCCCATCCCCAATTTGTTTCAAACTCTAACATTGTGGTTACAGAGCTGTAGTTGAGTTTATTTTGAATAGTTGGATTTTGTTCTACACACTTTCTAAGCATGAGTTGTAGGTTCTCCGCTTTTTTATTATCGGTGGTTTCAATAATATTCAGATTATCATCAAAGTTTAACTTAAACCATAAACCATTAAGAGTTTCAGCACGCCAACTTAGTCCCAGTTCTTTGGATTCTTGAACTGTAAGTGTTTGTCCTTTGTAAAGCGGTGTAGCCAAAGCCAAAGCTCCTTTAAGAACTAAATACTCACCAGTTATTAATAGTTTTCCATGGGCGTGATATTCTTTCATGATTTAGTAAAGTTGTGCGTTATGACTATTTCAATTTGCCAGTTAAAAAGATATTTATCGTTTTAAGAATTCCCTCACTTTCTGTAAGCTTACAGTTTTATCCGAAAAATATGCTTCTGTTCTTACTATCTCTTCGGGGGTGGCATCGAAACTTGTTAGAATATTGGATAAATGCAGTTTCATGTGACCTTTCTGAATGCCCGTGGTTACCAATGAAGCCACCGCTGCAAAATTATTGGCTAAGCCAGCAGATGCAGTAATACTCATAAGTTCTTCTGCAGATGGATTCTGTAAAATCTCCATGCTTAATGCTGCCAATGGGTGCAAGCGAGTCAATCCACCCACAGTGCCTAATGCTAATGGGAGTGTGAGAGAAAGCTTGAATTCTTCTTCATGTGTTATTTCGCATTTGGACAAAGAACAGTATTGTCCATCACGCGATGCAAATGCATGTCCTGCAGCTTCTACTGCTCTAAAGTCATTGCCTGTAGCCAACACTACGGCATCTATCCCATTAAATATACCTTTGTTGTGTGTTACAGCACGTTCTATATTGTGATGTGCAATATCCATAGCCAACTTAAAGCGTTTGGCAAATTCATTTGGTGACAGATCAGCAGCGTAAGGTGTTAACTGATCAACTTTACAACTTACTTCGCAAGTAACTATACATTCAGGTGTGTAGTTAGAGAGTATGGCCATTATGATTTCGGCTGGGGGTAAACTATGTTCATCAAAATAGTCACGTAATGGCTCTTTCATTCCTTCCAAACAAGTATTGATGAAGTTGGCGCCCATACTATCGGCTGTCCTAAATGAGACTTGCATTTGCCACACATTGGTTAGTTGAGGCTGTGGTATAAACAGAATAACTTCAATTCCACCTCCTCTTTCTTCCATATTGTTAGTTATCTTCTTTACTGATGTTTTCAAGTATGTGTGAAGTGTGGAAGAATGACTTTGTAACACACTTGCATCACCATCCCATTGAAACCAAAGGTGCCCAATTTTCAAAGAGTCGTGCACTGTTGTTTTAAAACCTCCATGGTTTGCCCAAAAGGAAGCAGCTCTTGAAGCTGCAGCAACTACTGAACTTTCTTCAATCACCATGGGTAGCACATACATCTTATCATCTATAAGGAAGTTGGGAGCTACTCCATAAGGAAGATAGAAATTGCTCAAAGTATTTTCAGAGAAATCATCAAAAATAGCTTGATTAGTGGTATGACGGTACTTATTTGCAGCTTTCGACAAATCAGCAACCATCGGAATATTGTCTTGTATAAATGCTATTTTATCTTCTCGACTAAGTTTTGAAAATCCTTTTACTATTTCCATGTGAGTTATTTGATTGTTTTTTTTGCAAATACCATTTACAAGCCCAAACCTCTGGCAATAACCAATCGCAAAATTTCAGAAGTTCCTTCACCCACTTGCAGCAGTCTTTGATCCCTGTAGAATCGTTCAATCGGATTATCTTTATACAGTCCGGCACCACCAAAAATCTGAACTGCTTCGTCGGCAACCTCTTTGGCTATTTCTGATGTATATAGTTTCGCCATTGCTGCTTCTTTGGAGTAGGGTCGACCGTTGTCTTTTAAAATACATGCACGGTAAAGCGTGTTTCGAGCCAACTCTATTTTCATACTCATATCTGCCAACTTGAATCCAATAGCTTGATTGCGTCCAATGGCTTTACCAAACTGTTTGCGAGTTTTTGCGTGCTTGAGCGCCATTTCAAATGCACCTTGTGCTAAGCCCAATCCCATGGCAGCTATGGAAAGTCGTCCGCCATCAAGCGTTTTGAGCATATAGCGTATCCCTTGTCCTTCTTGTCCCAATAAATTAGAGTAGGGAACGCGACAATCTTTAAAGGTAAGTCTTGCTGTATCTGCTGCGCGCCACATCATCTTGCCCAACATTCGCTTTGCTTCAAAACCTGGAGTTCCGTTCTCAACTAATATAGTCGTCAATTGGGGTTGTCCATTGTCGCCATTGGTCATCACTTGCAGTGTAACACCCATAGTGAGAGGTGTGGATGCATTGGTAATGTATCTTTTAGATCCATTAATTACCCACTCATCTCCATCTCTAATAGCAGTTGTTTCAGTACCACGTGCATCAGATCCTGCATTCTCCTCAGTCAAGCCAAATGCCCAAAGTTTATGATTCGAAATCAATTCGGGCAGATATTTTTCTTTTTGCTCTGTAGAAGCATAATTTATAAGGGGCGTTAATCCCAAGCTATTATGTGCAACTACCGTAGCAGCTTGTGAACTATCTACGCGTGTCAATTCTTCTACTGCTATGATATAGGATAGGGTGTCTTTTTCTTGACCTCCGTATATTTTTGGGGCAACCATGCTTAATAATCCTTGCTCGCCCATTTTTCTGGTTAGTTCAGAGGAAAATCGCTCTTCTTCATCCAATTGAGCTGCCTGCGGAGCTATTACTTCCTCTGCAAATGCACGAATTTTAAGCCTCTCTTCTTCTTGTTTTTCGTTAGGGAATATATACATGTATAATTATAAAGTTATGTTGTTGTTTTTTTGTAAGTTTCAATTGAAGTGCTAATTTAGGAATTAATTTTCAATATTCTCTATTTCCACCAAAAGCTCATTGGCTTTTACTTGACTTCCATGCTCAATTAATATTTTTTTTATAACGCCATCTCGTGGCATCTGTATACTATTTTCCATCTTCATTGCCTCCAATATCATCAAGGTACTCCCTGCTTTTATCAATTCTCCTTCTTGAATATTAATTTCAATAATTTTTCCTGGAATAGGAGCCTTAACTCCAGCACCATTGTGATTAGAATTAATAACTTTTTTGGATGTATTGTTTTTGGGCAATTGATGGTGTGGAATCACCTTCCAACTCTCAACTCCTTTCTCCAAAAGAAGTTCATTGTCGGGGGTAATTACCCAATTGAATTGAAGTTCCTTATTGTATAACGAAAATTCTATATTGTTTTCTGTAATAAAAATATTAGAAATAGCTGTCGGGCTTCCTTCATTAAGTGAAAAGTTGAATAGTTCCTCTTCTTTCTTATAATCTATTTTAATCAGTTTGCCATTTATCAAATACTTCACTTGATTGTTAATACGGTAAAAACCCAATGTTTCCCATATATTCGAAGCCAATAGTTTTGTTTGAAACTGCCAAATAAGAATTGCCGCAACAACTGATTCCATTACGGTTGGAGCAAAAACAGAAACTTTAAATGTTTCGCAAAAACCTGTATTAATATTACCTGCATTAAAATCGTTATCTTCCAATATGTTTTGCAAATACCAAATATTATTGATGTTACCCATCAGTAGGGTAGATTGCAGTGCCATTTTCATTTTCTCAATGGCATAGGAGCGGGTAGGAGCATGGGTAATTATTTTCGCAAGCATGGGATCGAAGTCTGGACGAACTACTACAGGTTTATCAAACCAAGTGTCAGTGCGAGCCAGGTTTTCTTTTGGCCATTGCACACCCAATATATTTCCAGGAGATGGTTGGAAGTTATTTTGAGGATCTTCTGCATAAATTCTGCATTCCAATGCATGACCATTAATTTTTATGTCATCTTGTGAAAGCTTTAAAGGAAGACCCATAGCAATGAGAAGTTGCTGCTCTACCAAATCAATGGAAGTAACCATTTCTGTTACGGGATGCTCCACTTGAATTCTTGCATTTACTTCTAAGAAAAAATAATTGGCCTTCTCATCCACTAAAAACTCAACAGTTCCAGCATTTTGATAGCCAATGTGTTTGCAAAGTTTTAAAGCATCCTTTGTTAGCTTTTCTCTAAGCTCTACTGTTATAAACGGAGAGGGTGACTCTTCAATTATTTTCTGATAGCGACGTTGTATGGAGCATTCACGTTCGTATAGATGTATACAGTTGCCATGTTGATCGGCAAGAATTTGCACCTCAATGTGACGTGGGTTTTCAATAAATTGCTCCACCAAAAGTGTTTTGTCGCCAAAGTATCTCTCAGCCTCTCGTGATACTTGTTTCAGCTTTGAGTATAGTTCAATGGGAGATGTAACCATTAACATTGCTTTGCCACCACCACCCGCTGCAGCTTTTATTAATAGGGGATAAGGTAGCTCTTGTTTCTTCTTGTATATCTCCTCCACTGTTCCAAATAAACCTTTGGTTATAGGTATATCCAAAGATTGAGCAACATGGCGTGCATTGGTTTTATCTCCTATTTTTCGAATGACATCAGCAGTAGGTCCTACAAAAATTAATCCTGCCTGATTTGTTGCTTCTACCAGTAATGGATTTTCGGATAAAAAACCATAACCCGGATGAATGGCATCTACTTTTTTTGTTAATGCAGCATTGATAATTGCTTTTACATTTAAATATGTTTCAGCAAGGGTGTCACCTTCTAATAGAATTGCTTCATCTGCTGTAGTTTGAGGTTCAGATTGAGTGACTATTCCTATGGTGGTAATGCCCATCTTTCTTGCAGTACGAATAATTCGCACAGCAATCTCTCCTCTATTAGCTACCAATAGTCTGTGTATGGGGCGATATATTACTGAGTTATTACTCATTATTGAAGGATTTGTTTTTATTGAAGAATGAGCCAACTCTCTCTTGACTTTCTTTTGATTTTCGAGCTGTTGCAATTAGAGAGGCACAATAATCTTTTGTTTCTTGAGAGATTTTGAAGGTGTTTTGATCTATATAGTTCAATAATTCTTTTGTTTTAGAAACAGCCTCTGGTCCTAATTTTGTCATTTGTTTAGCTGTTTTGTTTGTAATTGTGTCCAATTCTTCAGCTGGAACTAATATATGTGCCAAACCGTAAGAAAGTGCATCTTCCCCATCAAATTGCTGACCAGATATCAAAAGATACCGTGCAATACCGCTTCCAATCTTCTTTACAATGTACGGAGCAACAGTTGCAGGAATTAACCCCAATGCAGTTTCACTGAATTTGAATTGAGCATCAGGTGAAGTAATAACCACATCGGCACAAGCAATCAATCCAATAGCACCACCATAAGCACCACCCTCTACTTTTGCAATAATTGGTTTTGGATAACAAGACATTGCATGATAAAGCTCATTAAATAGTTGAGCATCTGCGAGGTTTGTTTCATCCGATTGTTTCATTCCTTCTTTCATCCATGCCAAGTCAGCGCCTGCAGAAAAGAAACCATTGCTGCCTGATAATACCAATACATTAAAATGTGCCGAATTGGCTGAAGTTTTGAAAAAGTTTATCAACTTCTCAATGGTGCTTCTTGTTAGTGCATTTTTTTTATCGGGTTTGTCAATCTCTATAGAGCAAACATAGTTAGGATATTCTTTTATTGATATCATATTCTGTTTAATGAGCAATTTTACATTCTAAATATTCCATATTTCGCTTTTTCAAATGGAGCATTCAGCGAAGTTTCTAAAACCATTCCCAACACATTGCGTGTTTGATTAGGGTCGATTATGCCATCGTCCCACAACCTCGAAGTGCTGTAATAGGGGGAACCTTCTTGTTCATATTGGGCAAATATACTCTTTTCTATCTTTTGCAACTCATCTTCTGAAATAGAAATTCCTTTGATTGCTGCCTGATCTCTCTTTAACGTGCATAAAACTTGTGCTGCTTGCTTGGCACCCATCACTGAAATTCGGGCATTGGGCCACATAAAAAGAAATCGAGGATCGTATGCCCTTCCTGCCATAGCATAATTGCCCGCACCATAAGAGCCTCCCATTATTATAGTGAAGAAGGGAACAGTAGAGTTGGCCAATGCATGTACCATTTTAGCACCATCTTTGGCTATTCCTTTTTGCTCATATTCTTTGCCGACCATAAAACCAGTGATGTTTTGTAAAAATACCATCGGTACTCCTCTTGAATTACACAGTTCGATAAAGTGAGTTCCTTTCAGTGCAGATTCTGAAAAGAGTATGCCATTGTTGGCTATAACTCCCACTTCGTATCCATGCAGTCTTGCAAATCCTGTAACCAGTGAAGTACCGTAATTTTCTTTGAACGAACGGAACGAATCTTTATCTACAATTCGATCTATAATCATGCTCACATCTGGCCATGGTTTATTGGCTTCTGGTATGAGTTGATACAACTCTTGTGTTGGGAATTGTGGGGGTAATGCTACTTCACGATGAAGTGGATGTTTAGGCTGACGAGGCAAATGCCTAAAAATATCGCGACAAATCTCCAGTGCATGATCATCATTTTCAGCTAAATGATCGGCAACGCCCGAGATGGAAGTGTGTACATCTGCACCGCCCAACTCTTCTTCTGAAACTACTTCTCCTGTGGCTGCTTTTACCAAAGGTGGTCCAGCCAAAAATATAGTGCCCTGATTGCGTACAATTATTGTTTCGTCACTCATTGCTGGAACATAGGCTCCACCAGCTGTGCATGAACCCATCACAATGGCTATTTGTGGAATCCCTGCTGCAGACATGCGTGCTTGATTGAAAAATATACGTCCAAAATCATCTTTATCTGAAAATACATTAGCTTGCTGAGGTAGAAAAATACCGCCCGAGTCAACCATATAAATGGAGGGCAGATGATTTTTTTCTGCAATCTCTTGTGCCCTCAAGTGTTTCTTGATTGTTTCATGCACATAAGTACCACCTTTTACGGTCGCATCATTGGCAACAATCATCACTTCTCTTCCATGTATTATTCCAATACCTGTAACAATACCTGCTGCAGGGAACTCGTCGTTATACTGTCCATTGGCAGCAAGAGGAGACAACTCAAGAAAGGGTGTATTTGGGTCTATGAGTCGATAGATGCGTTCTCTAACTAACAGTTTGCCACGACTTATATGTCGTTCCCTCTGTTTCTCTGGTCCTCCCAATGTTGCTTTTCTTATTAGTTGCAATAGCTCTTCCGACAATTCTTTATTGAATGTTTCGTTGTTTTGTTTGTTTTGATTATCCATAATTGTTTCACGAATATGCCTAAATAACTATTGAACCTCTTATTTGTTCTTTGCATTGTTGCAAAACTCTTAAAATACTTAGTAATTTACGGATGTAAGAATTGCAAATTAAGCATTTGAACGAAGACTTTGCTTATATTATTTATCAAATTATGGAGTGTACTATAAAAGATGGGTGAATTGATTTCAAGGTGGCATATTAGTAAAAAAGATGCGGACATCGACTTTCAACTTGCATTGTTAGTAACGGAGGCTAAGAAAGTAAGAATTAAGTTGGGGACTAACTTTCCGCAACGCTGAAACTAACACTGCACGGAGCAGACCAACTTTCCGCAGCGCGGAAACTAACAATGCAATGTGTAACTAACTTTCTGCGCTGCTGAAACTAACACTGCACTTAGCAGAGTAACTTTCCGCAGAGGCGATACCAACACTGCAGTGTGCGGAGTGACTTTCCGCGGAGAATCCCCAAATTAATTTCTTAATACGTAATTCTGGAGATAAAGTAGTTATTCTTAGGACGGATCATCTTAGAGGTAGGAAATAAGATAGAGTTTAGTCAATTCATAGTCCATTCATTCATTCTTTTGTTAATTTTTTGCTAAAACGTTCGTAAAAGTTATTTTTTCAACTATCTTTATTGCGTTGCAATTATTTTGGAGTGTCTGCTAAAATTTTAACATTTGTATATTTTGTGTTCGTCAGTGAACTCATTTTTTTGAATCTTTTTATACAATACTTTTATTAACTATAGCACTTCAAAATAAAATCTCTTGTCCCGTAGCAATTGTCGCTAACTTATCGGTACAACACGACAAGTTTATCAGAAAAACGAATTAATCAAACTTTATAATTAACTATGAAACGAAGAGAATTTATTAAAAAAACTGCCTCCAGCGCATTTGCATTAGGGTCAATGCCTCTAATACTTTCCAACTCAAATTGGAAAGGAGCCAATGACCGTGTCAATGTAGCAGTAGTTGGCATCAGAGGCATGGGGCGTGTGCACTTGCAAGAATATCAAAAGTTGAAAAATGTAGAAGTCAGCGCTCTTTGTGATGTTGATGAAAACTTGTTTGCCGAACGGGTGAAAACGCATTATACTGATAAAGGTTTACGCAAACCAAAATTATATACTGATATGCGTAAACTTTATGAAGACAAATCGATTGACGCTGTTTCTATTGTAACGCCCAATCATTGGCACGCACTCGCAGGCATTTGGGCTATTCAGGCTGGTAAGCATGCAAGCATCGAAAAACCAATATGTCACACAATTGAAGAAGGTCGAAAATTAGTTGAGGCTGCACGGAAATACAACTTGGTGGTGCAAGATGGTGCGGAACAGAGGAGTAATCCTGGTGCACAATCGGCAGTTGAGTTTTTGCGAAACAATAAACTGGGTGAAGTTTATATGGCCAAAGGTCTTTGTTATAAATGGCGTGATTCAATTGGTAAATATCCAGACGGTTATATGCTTGAAGGAGAAAGATATGCCAGCACTGTAAATAGTAGTTCTTGGATTACTCCTTTTACAAAAAGCTATATGCAAAAAGTGAATTACGATATGTGGCTTGGTCCAGCACCTGAAAGACCATTCAACCGAAATAGATTTCATTATAACTGGCATTGGCATTGGGATTATGGTGATGGCGATATGGGCAATCAAGGAGTGCATGAGATGGATATAGCTCGCTGGGGACTTGGAGTTAAACTTCCAACAAAAGTGACAGCTATGGGTAGCCATGTTATGTTTGATGATGCTCAGGAGACACCTAATGTGCTGATGGCCTTATTTGAATTTCCTAATCCAGAAGGAGGAGGTGATAAGAAAAAGACGCTTCAGTTTGAAGTAAGACACTGGATGAGCAACCCGGAAGGAAACCACTTGGGCTCTGGTGAGTCGTTGAGTAATACATATATGACAAACTCACGGAACGTAGTGGGCAATATCTTTTACGGTTCAAAAGGATATATGCTTAAAGATGTTGACGGTTGGCAAACATTTATGGGAGAAGAGAGGAAATTGGGCGAATCTGGGAAAGGCGTTGGCAACCATTATGAGAACTTTATTGATGCCATCAGAGCAAATGATCCAAACTTACTTACAGGTACTATTGAGGAAGGCTTCTATTCATGTGCACTTATTCAATTGGCTAATATTTCGTACCGTTTAGGACGAACACTCGATATTGACCCAAATACATTAACTATCCTGAATGATGAAGAGGCCAATGGGATGCTAAGCAAAGAATATAGAGCGCCTTATGTTTTACCTAAAAATGTTTGAAAACTATGAATAATTATTTAAGTCTACTGGTAGTATTTTTTGTCTCTTTCGCTTGTGTAAATAGTTCTGAAAAGAAAAGTGAAGACAATACAGCAAATATTGACAAGAACGAATGGGAAGTTTTATTTGACGGGCGAAATGTAGATAAATGGAAAGGAAAAACTGAATCTAATTTTCCTGAAAAAGGATGGGTAATAGAAGATGGATTATTGTTTCTTGCTGAAAAGGGTGGAGGTGATATTATTACCAAAGAAAAATACAGTGATTTTGAACTGGCATTTCAATTTATGCTTACAGAGAGAGCCAATAGTGGTATTAAATATTTTGTTGACACACTTGTAAATCAGGAGACAGGCAAAATTATGATTAACGGTCCTGAATACCAGATTATTGACGATTATAATAACGTAGAAGTAAAAGATGATCCAAATGGGGTAAGTTCATCAGCTTCTGTATATCTTCTATATGCTCCAGTGAATAAGAAACTAAATCCTCATGGAGAATGGAATACTGGACGTATAGTGTCTAAGAATGGCTTAGTTGAACATTGGTTGAATGGAATCAAAGTTGTAGAATATCAACGAGGGAGTGAAGATTTTTTAGAAAAGAAATCAGAAACAAAATTCAAAGATGTTGAAAACTATGGAGAGCTTAAAAGTGGTCATATTCTGATTACTGATCACAATGATAAAGTATATTTCAAAGATGTCAAGATAAGAAGGTTGTAATAAATTCTTTTATTTGTATGCATTATTGTAAAGCAAATTAATTACTCTTCTTGAAGTGTCTGTAGTGTTCATAATAAGGATGGATGAACAACCTATGACAATTTTTGTTATTTAAAGAGAGTTTGTGCAGGTATATAAGTACTTTGAGTTATTATTATTGCTAAACTGTTCTTATTATTAATGCGAAATTAAATTTAAATGATTATGAAAAAAATACTTTTTTTATTAGTAGCGACTATTATCTCTACAGGCTTATTCGCACAAGATCAATGGAAAATAGATCCTGCACATTCTTCTTTAAATTTCAATATTGCACATTCTGGCATCAGTATTGTGAATGGTAAGTTTTTAGATTATACCGGAGACCTAACAATAAATGGTGAAGCTTTTGAAACTGCAAGTATTAATTTTACTGTTGAAGTGAAAAGTGTAAATACAAATGTTGAAATGAGGGATAATCATTTAAGAAGTGCCGATTTTTTTGACGTGGAAAAATACCCTTATATGACTTTTAAAAGCACTAAGGTATTAGCCACAGGTAAACCAGACTATTATTTATTGTATGGAAAGTTGACAATAAAAGATGTGACGAAAGATGTGATATTTGATGTGCATTTTGGTGGAACTGTTAAAAGCGACCAAGGAGAAAAAATAGGAGTAAAAGCCACGACTACCATCAATAGGTTTGATTACAACATCAATTTCGATCCAACAGCTTCTGGTGTGGCGAAAGATGTAAACATCATTGTTCATGCACAATTTGTAAAACAATAAATATATACTTATATAACTTCTTGAAAGGCAGTGATTATAAAACTAATTAAAAATGACAAAGTATAAAATAGCAGTTATCGTAGGAAGTCTACGTAAAAAATCATTTAATCTCCAAATAGCAAAAACGTTACAATCTTTAGCTCCTGAATCATTATCTCTTGAGATTGTGAGTATAGCTGGACTTCCTCTCTTTGATGAAGATTTAGAAAATACTCCAATTAAAGAGTGGGAAGCTTTTCGTGAACGAGTAAAAGCCGCAGATGGGCTCATATTTCTAACACCCGAACACAACCGATCGATACCTGCTGCATTAAAAAATGCAATTGATGCAGGTTCTCGTCCTTATGGTAAAAATGTGTGGGACGCTAAACCAGGAGCTATCATTAGTGCTTCTGTTGGTAACATAAGCGGTTTTGGTGCTAATCATCACCTACGCCAGATTTTAGTTGGTGTGAATGTACCAGTGATGGTTCAACCAGAAGTGTATATTGGTGGCGCAGCTGCACTTTTTGATGGAGATGGAAAGTTAATTAATGAATCAACTAAAGAGTTCTTGATTAGTTTCTTAGCAGCTTATGAGAAGTGGGTTGATGCAAATGTATAGGTATAACTAATTTAACTTACAAAAAAATCAATATATCGAATTAATAATTTATAAATAAAAAAAATATGAAAAAGCATAAAATAGCAGTAATCGTAGGTAGCCTAAGAAAAGAATCTTATAACTTAAAAACAGCTAAGGCTTTAATAGAAATGGCACCTGAATCGTTATCTCTTGAAATAATAGATATTTCTAATCTTCAAATGTTTAATGAGGATTTAGAAGCAACTCCTCCAAATGAGTGGGTAAAATTCAGAGAACAAATAGTTGCAGCTGATGGAATTCTCTTTTTGACACCTGAATATAATCGTTCGGTACCTGCGGTATTAAAAAATGCCCTTGATGTTGGATCACGTCCTTATGGACAAAACTCTTGGGACGGTAAACCAGCTGGTATTGTAAGTGTTTCCATTGGTAATATTAGCGGTTTTGGAGCCAATCATCATTTACGTCAATCTTTAGTTTTTGTAAATATGCACACCATGGCTCAGCCAGAGGCTTACATTGGAGGAGCTGGAGCACTATTTGACGATGAAGGTAAACTAATCAACGAATCTACCAAAGATTTTTTGCATAGCTTCATGGTAGCTTATGAAAAATGGATTGATGAAAATGTTCAGAAATAACGAGTGCTATGGTTAGCTATTTCGTTTTAAAATAGTAAATGGTTCAATCATCTTTAATGGTAGAATTCAGATTAACAAAAACAGTTTCTTTTACAACGTCAGGTCGTGATAGTTGGCTTGACGTTTTTTTAATGTATATTCAAACCATATTATTATTATAGATAATTCAATTCTTCACCCATTATGTCAAATATCCAATTAATAATAGAAGAAAGAGCCGCCAGCATAGGGAAATTTATGGTGGGACGTTTATTGCCGTTCCGACAAAAAAGGATGGTGGGACCCTTCATTTACATTGATCATATGGGGCCTGTTAAATTAAGTGAGCAGGAGAATTTTGATGTGTTGCCACATCCACATATTGGACTTTCTACGCTCACTTTCTTGTTTGAAGGCAGCATTATGCATCGTGATACACTTGGGAATAAAGTTGAGATAAAACCCGGTGCAGTAAACTGGATGACAGCAGGAAAAGGCATAGTTCATTCCGAACGAACTCCTGAATATTTACGACAATCACACATTAATATGCACGGTTTACAAATCTGGGTGGCTTTACCAAAAGAACTTGAGCAAAAAGAGCCAGAGTTTTTTCATATCGATGAGAACGATATTCCTAAATGGACTGAAGGAGATCTTGAGTTTAAGCTTGTGGCAGGAGAAGCTTTCGGTAGAAAGTCACCTGTTCCAGTTTATAGCAATCTGTATATGATTGAAATAAAAAGCAAAACAATACAATCTATTAATATTGGTGATCAGCTTTATGGAGAATCAGGTCTGTATATCCTTGAAGGTGCTATTGAAAGTGAAGGGAACATTTACGAACCTAAACAATTATTAGTGGCAAAAGATAGTAAGCTTTGTGATTTTACAATTCATGGAAAAAGCACCATTTATATTTTTGGGGGTGAACCTTTTCCCGAAAAACGATTTATTGATTGGAACTTTGTTTCATCAAGTAAGGAACTCATTGAAGAAGCTAAAGAGAAATGGAAAACACAATCATTTCCTAAAATAGAAGGAGACGATAAAGAGTACATTCCTTATCCAACACGCAGATAATAATAGTACTTATAATTGTACCTTAATTCCTGAAAATCTTAAGCTAAAATCAATAAGAATATGAAAACAGGAAGATTAGAAGCCTTTAGTGATGGCGTATTGGCCATCATAATTACAATTATGGTATTGGGAATAAGTGCACCTGAAGATTATACTTTTAATGCCTTAAAACCAATACTACCAGTTTTCTTAACCTATCTACTGAGCTTTATATATATAGGAATTTACTGGAACAATCATCATCATTTGCTTCAAGCTGTTAATAACGTAAATGGTAAAATTTTGTGGGCAAACTTAAATTTATTGTTTTGGCTTTCATTCTTTCCCTTTGCAACAGATTGGATGGGGAAAAATTATTTTAAAGCTAATCCAGCAGCAATTTATGGTTTGGTACTGTTTATGGCGGCTGTAGCATTTAAGATTATGGTGAATAGTGTAATACAGAATGAAGGTAAAAATTCGAATGTTGGCAAAGTTTACAGCAATGATAAAAGAATGGATATATCTCTACTTTTATATTTCACAGGAGTTGTGGTATCTTTCTTTTTCCCTATCATTAGCTTGTTGATATATTGGGGTGTTGCACTCATGTGGATTGTACCAGATCCGAGAATTGAAAAAACTTTAAAAGAATAAGACTTTAGGAATAGTGAAGTTTATGAGATCACGAGATAATTCAGATAAAAAGATTATTGATTTAAATTAAGTAGATTCACTTATAAAGCATTTTTTCCTAAAGTAGAACTAAATAACTTGTAATTAATAATTTTTTTGGAAAATAGACGAAATTATAAACTATAACAACTTGGTCTTTTGTTTTATTTCCTATAAAACTTTCGAAATATAGTGTAGTACTCACATATTTTCATTTTAATAGGTTGTTTTCCCTTTCTTTTTTTAATGATGCTAAATATGACATTGTATTCAATATATTTGAAACGTCAAGCTAACAATATTATATTTAGGAGCATCTTTAGATCATTTCGTTCACACACAAAGGAAAGAAGTATCTTATTTTAGGTGTTACATTTGATTTTTCAGAAAGGATGTCGAAATAGCAACTTAAAAGACTAATAACGATCTTTGATAAATAATAGAAATATTTCCAGTACTAATAATAGGCAGACTGTTATTCAAAAATGTATGGTAATCAAAATAAAAGAGACCATCTAAAACATTTTAAAATAAATTATATAACAATTAACCGATTAGTCTATAAAAAAGTTGTCGTTTTAAAGATAGTGAAAATGGAGAGGTGGAATATATAAAAAGATATTTATAGGAGAAAAACAAAATGGAACTATTAATCTATTTATTAATAAACAATTAATACTAACAATGGATATTCTAATTCTGTCATAAAATTTCAGCAATTAGAAATATAGAGACAACAAAACAACCACAAAAAATTGATTTTTCTTTTGCAGTGTTTTGTTCCTATGATATATAAGTTCACAGCATGGGGTAAGAGCTTACATTCATTTAAAGTAGGCTTAAACTGATTTTCGTCCTTTGAAAAAACTAATAATAATCGCAATTACGGCAACTATTAAAAGAATGTGAATAAGGCCACTGGCAACTTTCAACGCGAAAAAACCAATAACCCAACCAATAATAAGTATTGCGGCAAGAACAAAAAGTATACTTCTCATAATTTTCTGATTTAATTAATTATTATGTGCTATCTAAAAAAGTGAAATATTAAAAGTGTAACAATCAATTCTAAAAATTAGTTCAATTTTATGACACCTCATTATGATTATTGTAGTAAATAAGGATAAAGCATTCCAAATAAAATACCTGATGTTATTAATTGTTTGGACAATTGAATCTATAATATGCGATAAGCATATTTGAAATATTGAGGGACAGGCTTTATTTTTTTAGCTTGTCCCTCGTTTGTCAATGATTAGTTTTATCTTTTGAGTTTTAGAAAGATAAAAGTCAACCAAGAAAGAATAATTTAAGTCGACTTATAAAATAAATCCTCTCCTATCTATACTTTTTATAGAGGTCTTCTTCCCTGAATAACTCTTATAATAATAGCAATAACCGCAATCACAAGCAAAATATGTATTAATCCCCCAGCACTATAACCAATAAATCCTATTAACCATCCTATAATAAGTATAACTGCGATGTAGTAAAGTAAATTTCCCATAATATTCTGTTTTAAATTAGTAAATTTATATGCTTATTAATTTAGCATAATGTTAAAGGTATAACGATCTAATTTGAAAAATGGTTCATGTGTTTGTGAATTAGTAACAATATTCACACGTTTTACTTAGTATGGTCTTTATATTAAGAAACATTTTTTACATTCAATTTCTAATTATAACTATAATTTCAAAGCAATTTGTTTTGATTAAATGCATAATATGTATACATTTATGAAAGATTTTATTGAAATTCATGCAAATAGAATTATATCATGAGACTATTTAAAGTAGAATTAATTATCATCTTATTTATTTTAGGTGCTTTCAATATTAAGGGTCAAAGCTCAGATATGGATGGAGCACCACAATATTTATTCGATAATTTTTCAAGAGGTAAAGTTTTGCTCAAAAATAAAAAAATTGAAGAAGTTCATATGAACTATAATACTGTAACTGAAAAAATAGTTTTTGAACGAAATCGAGAACTATTAGATATGATTAATCTCCATACCATTGATACAATTTATTTACAAGATTGTAAATTTATTCCTGTAGAAGATGTATTTTATGAAGTTATTACAACATCACCTATGCCCCTTTTCATCCAGCATCAGGGTAAATTATTACCTCCAGATAATATAGTTGGTTATGGTGGTACATCAGGAGTTACATCTCCAACGCATATTTCTAATTTACAATTTCCAGGGGGTTATTATAATAATCTACAGTTGAGTTATGATTTTAAAGTAGAGATAACTCCAATTTACTGGTTGAATAAAGATAAAGAATTAGTTAGTTTCTCTAATGTGAAAGAGTTGAAGAAGCTTTTTCCTGAAAAGGAAGATATTATCGAAAACTATATCAAGAAAAATCGACTTAAGCTTGAAAGAAAAGATGATCTCATCAAGATAATTAGATTTATAGGTGAAGCATATATCAAAATTTAATGCTTTTTGAGAGGTTTGATTTGCATATTTAGCCAATTTCATAATAAAAGCTTGAGTATCATTTATTTTTAAATCAAATATTATATCAATAATTATGAAAAATCTTACTTTATCATTGATGTTGCTGGGTTTCTTGCTTCCTCAAATCATGATTAATGCTGCTAAAAACTTTACTGTAAAACGTGGCACTAACTTAGCTCATTGGCTTTCGCAAAGCAAGGAAAGGGGTGAAAAACGAGAAAAGTTTATTACAATTGTCGATATTCAAAACATAGCCCAAATGGGTTTCGACCATGTACGTTTACCCATAGATGAGGAACAGATGTGGGACGAAAATGGAAAACGACACGATGATGCATTTCAATTAATGACAAATTGTATTGATTGGGTTGCCGAAAACAATATGCGAATTATTATTGACTTACACATTTTGCGATCGAGCTCAATTCTTGCCTTACAACCTTTTTGTTATTAGATTTGTTAAACAGATATCCCTGCCAAAAAGACACATTTATTCATTTGGCAAGCATTTTGCATTATATATATCACAGAGTAAAAACATTAAAACACAAAAATATATGAATTATAATAACTTTACAATTAAAGCACAAGAAGCTTTGCAGAAGGCAATTGGGTTGGCTCAAAGTGCAAATCAACAAATTATTGAGCCTGCACATTTATTAAAAGCATTGATGTTGGTTGGGGAAAACATAACCAGTTTTTTGTTTCAAAAACTAACTGTAAATACACGCAACTTAGAGCTCGCATTAGATCGAGAAATAGAGTCATATCCTAAAGTATCTGGAGGTGAACCCATGCTGAGTCGTGAAACAAATGCAGTGATGCAAAAAGCTGCCGATTATGCCAGTAAAATGGGCGATCAGTATGTATCGCTTGAACACTTGCTTTTAGCTTTACTTAGCGAAAAAAGTACTGCATCGCAGATGTTGAAAGATGCAGGAGTAACACAGAAACACTTGGAAATGGCAATCAACGAATTGCGAAAAGGAGAGAAAGTAACCAGCCAATCGGCCGAGGAGACTTATCAATCTTTAAGCAAATATGCTGAAAATTTAATTGAAAAAGCACGCGATGGAAAATTAGATCCTGTGATTGGTCGTGATGAAGAGATAAGGCGTGTGCTTCAAATACTGAGTAGAAGAACCAAAAACAATCCCATCCTCATTGGCGAACCTGGCACGGGTAAAACCGCTATTGCAGAAGGATTGGCACACAGAATTATTCGTGGAGATGTTCCTGAGAATTTGAAAAGCAAAAAGATTTACTCTTTAGATATGGGAGCTCTCATTGCAGGCGCCAAATATAAAGGAGAATTTGAAGAACGTTTAAAATCAGTGGTTAACGAAGTTACTAAATCAGAAGGTGAGATAATACTTTTCATCGATGAGATACACACCCTTGTAGGTGCTGGTAAAGGTGATGGAGCTATGGACGCCGCAAACATTCTTAAACCAGCGTTGGCGCGTGGAGAACTTCGTGCAATAGGAGCTACAACATTGGATGAATACCAAAAGTATTTTGAGAAAGACAAAGCATTGGAGCGTCGTTTTCAAATAGTAATGGTTAACGAACCAACTGAAGCAGATTCCATATCTATTCTGAGAGGATTGAAAGAAAGATATGAGAACCATCACAAGGTACGTATTAAAGACGAAGCTTTGATTGCTGCAGTTCAGTTATCGAGTCGTTATATTACGGATCGTTTTTTGCCTGACAAAGCTATTGACTTAATGGACGAAGCTTCTGCAAAATTGCGGATGGAAGTTGATTCGGTACCAGAGGAATTGGATGAGATAAGTCGTCGTATTAAACAATTAGAAATAGAACGAGAAGCTATTAAACGTGAGGATGACAAACCCAAAGAAGATATTCTGACACAACAAATTGAAAACCTGAGAGAAGAAGAAAGCGTACTTCGCGCCAAATGGCAATCTGAAAAAGAGATTATCAATAAGATTCAACAAGACAAAATAGAGATTGAAGATGCGAAGTTTCAGGCCGAAAAAGCTGAACGTGAAGGTAATTATGGTTTGGTAGCTGAGTTACGATATGGTAAGATAAAAGAGAAAGAAATTGAAATAGAATCCTTGAAAAAAGAGTTGCATGAGCGTCAAGGTAATCGGGCGATGATAAAAGAGGAAGTTGATGCTGAAGACATTGCAGATGTTGTAGCACGTTGGACAGGTATCCCTGTAAGCAAAATGATGCAAAGCGAACGTGAGAAATTACTACATCTGGAGGACGAACTGCACAAGCGTGTCATTGGTCAAGAAGAAGCTATTCATGCTGTAGCCGATGCAGTAAGACGCAGTAGGGCAGGTCTTCAAGATCCAAAAAAACCAATCGGTTCGTTTATCTTTTTGGGAACTACAGGTGTTGGTAAAACAGAGTTAGCTAAAGCACTTGCCGAATATCTATTTGACGATGAAAATATGCTCACTCGCATTGATATGAGTGAATATCAAGAAAAGTTCAGTGCTACTCGTTTAATTGGAGCACCTCCTGGATATGTTGGATATGATGAAGGTGGACAACTCTCTGAAGCAATTAGACGTAAACCTTACTCGGTAGTTCTATTCGACGAGATTGAAAAAGCACATCCCGATGTGTTCAATATCTTATTACAAGTATTGGATGATGGACGTTTGACTGATAACAAAGGCAGGGTTGTAAACTTTAAAAACACCATCATAATTATGACTTCTAACATGGGTTCGAGTTTGATACGGGATAAATTTGCAAGAATGACTGCACAGAATCGTGAAGAAGTGGTTGAAAATACTCGTTTTGAAGTAATGAATCTCTTGAAAAAGAATATTCGTCCAGAATTCTTAAACAGAATTGATGAGATAATAATGTTTTCTCCTTTACACGAGCGCGAAATTGAACAGATTGTTCGCTTGCAATTGGATGGATTGAAAAAAATGCTACTTACAAATGGCATCAAAATGGAATATACTACAGAAGCTGTCAAAAGTATTGCAGAAACTGGCTTTAACCCAGAATTTGGTGCACGTCCCGTGAAAAGGGTTATACAAAGAAAAGTGTTGAACCAACTCTCTAAAGATTTGTTGGGGGGCACAATAGACAAATCGCAACCCATCATTATTGATGCAGTTGATGATGTGCTATTCTTTAAGAACTAAACTTTTAATTTGTGACATATTAGTTTAAGTAAAACCCTCTCGCAATATCAGTGAGGGGGTTTTTATTTGAAGTTAATTGTCTTGTTATAGTTTCATCCAGAACCTATGTGTTTAAAGATGAATACCAATTTGCTTAGAGAATGTAATAAGAATAAACTTCCAAGCAATACTATTAATTATTCAAATGTTATAAACTTTTCTTATGCTTAAAATGTTTTAACTATATTATCCTATAATAAATATGGTATGCTTATCCTATAACAGGAATAAGATAAATGTTTACAAAAAATCAAATGTACAAAACTGTTACAATAGGACTGAATACTTTTATAATTTAAAATCTATGTAGTCATGAGAAAAAAATCCTCCCAATTCCTATTTATTCTCCTAATAGTGTTATTCAACTCGTGTAATAGCGAAGAAAAATTAATAGAAACGACTCAAGAGACAGATCGTGTAATAACATTAACTGCTGCAATGCCACCCGAGGTCATAATTCCAAGAGTTGGTTTAGAACAGAAAGAAGACAAATCTATTGTGCTTACTTGGGAAGCAGATGATCAATTGCAGCTTGCTTATGTTCAAAAAGGAACTAAAATAAAGAAGACTGTTTCTATTAAGAATATCTCTGATGATGGAAAAAAAGCAGAATTTGATATAATTCTTCCTTCTGATATTAATTCTGAAAGTTTTGATCTCTTCGGGGTTTATGGTGGAGGTGGACTATCTGATACTAACCTAACAAACGTTATTTTACCTGAGAACGCAGGTAGTGCTCGTTCGCTTGAAGAAGTGAAGGAAAGGAAAGACGTGATGCTATACTTTGAATTGAAAGAGATTGATGCAAATAACCCAAAGGCTTCTGTTACCTTTAAACATCTTGGGTCTCTTTTTAGTATTAGTCTGAAAAATACTGGTTTGACAACTATTAACAATTTTACTCAATTACGACTTGAAGGAGTTGATGGTGATGACAATTGGGCATTTAATAGTGGAATCGGAGGTGAGGTTTTTGATTTAGAGACCGGGAAATTTCTAAATTCTGAGTCAGGCATTAATTATATTTCATTTAATGCAAAAGACAAGAATATACTAAGCGGTGAAACTGTAAACTTCTGGAGTTGGTATCCTGCTTTATCTGATAAAAATTGGCCAGCTCTTGTCATGAGTGTGATGAATAATGACAATGAGATTGCTACAACTCAAAACAGTAAGCCAGCAAGAACTGAACCTACAATTGCTGGGAAAAGTTACTATTTCTATGCAGAATGGAATGGGTCAAATTTGTTATTTACTGACGGACCTGAAATAGAAGTAACTGATCTTCCACATATTTATATTGATACTGATGGAGGCGTCCCTATTATAGAGAAAAAGGTTTATTTAGATGCAAATATACGTATTGATGGAGGAGGTAAATATGAAGATTTTGAAGGTCGAACTACGATCAGAGGAAGAGGCAATTCTACTTGGACTATGCCAAAAAAACCATACAGGTTTAAGTTGAATGAAAAGGCGTCTTTGTTAGGTTTACCAGCAGAAAGAAATTGGGTACTTCTTCAAAACTATATAGATCCAAGTTTGATGTGTAATGCTGTTGCAATGAAGACTGGTCAATTATTAGATATGCCTTTCACTCATCATATTATACCTGTAGACGTCACATTAAATGGTGAGTATATTGGTAGTTATACATTTACTGAACACAAAGAGGTGACAGAGAATAGAATTAACATTGGTGAAGATGGATGGTTAGTTGAATTTGACACTAATTTTGATGAAGATTATCAGTTCCTTTCCAACAATTTCAAACTACCAGTTATGTTACAATATCCTGAGTTGGATGATATGGCTGAATCCGATGCAAATATAATTTTCAATGAGATAAAAAATGATTTTAATGCTTTAGAAGAACTTATATACAGTGAATCTTTTCCAAATAATAATTATCTTGAATCGTTTGACGCTAATGCCTTTGTTGATTACTTAATCGTATATATGTTGACTGATAATGAAGAAATTAATCATCCAAAGAGCACTTACATACATAAGAAGAAAGGTGGAAAATACAGTATGGGACCCATTTGGGATTTTGACTGGGCATTTGGTTTTGAAGGGGGTACACATTTTACAGAACCTACCAGAAGCTTGTTTTGGACAGGAGCTAAAGCTTCGAGTGGAACGGCATTTTTCACAAAAATCATAAAAGATCCTACTATAAAAGACATTTTTAGAACAGAGTGGGCAAATTTTAAGATTGAGAAGTATCCTATACTTATAGAGTATATTAGAGATTATGCTGAAACCATAAGAGAGTCACATGCCCGAGATCAAGTTCGTTGGGGACAAAGTTCAGGCGATATTGATGTTTATTCAACAAAACTACTTGATTGGTTAAGTCAGCGTGTTGAATATATGGATAGCATGGCATCGGATGGTTTATAGTTTTTTTATACCGAATTCGTAAAATGTAAAGACAATATTTTCGTCTTTACATTTTGCCATATTCAATATATAATTCGGCAGTTATATGGTTTGGAATATTTTCTTTTAAAACGGAGAATGTAAAGAGTAAATTATTTGTTGTAACAACATTTCTTATACTTTCTGCCACTGCCACAAGGGCATGGGTCATTACGTCCAATTTTAGGTTCAGTTCCAATGGGTACAACTAATCGGTTTCTATTTAAGTCAGAAGAAAAATCACTTTTGTCTTCAATATAACTTGCCCATGTGGATGTTACTTTTTCGTAGCGTTCCGTAATTGAGATTATATCCCTTTTCCTGTCAAATCCATTAGTTTTTTCAAAAGACCTCTTCACATCCTTCCAATCTCCACATATTCCTAAAGAAACGATGCCCTTATCAAATAGCATTTCTATTTCAGGCATTAGCTCTTTGCCCTTTAAGTCTAATACATGACAGATTATAAACCCAATAAGTTCGCTATCAATGACATTATCCTCTAGTTTGCTATTTGTGAAGAAAAGAATAACATCTCTAAACCATTGAATTACTTCATCACGTCTATTAGGTTGATTATGTGCAATCTGTTCAACCATTTGAGGTATGACAGAACGTGCATAAGTATCAATTCCAGGCTCAAACATAAACTGCTTGCATGCATCAAGATGCTGGTTTGCTATTTTATATATAGGCTCCCATATTGCAGAAGTAAGAAAATCTCCAAAGTAAAGATCAAAATAATCTTTAGATTGTTTTAGTACATTGAAAATGCTTTCAATGCTTTCCTTTGATTCTAATTCACCCAACATAAAAATGGCATGAACTACAAAATTCATTTTTTCTTCGCTCCATTCTTTATCTTTAGTCAAATAAAAGAAGTGTGCATACCTGTCTATGCTGTCTTGCAAAACCATTTCAAGATCAGCTATCAACAATTCTCTTGGTAAGGATAAAAGAGCATTTATTTTGTCTTCACCTATATAAAGTCCATTTGAGTAAAGCCACTCAATTTCGACATTAGCAAACTTGGGAGTATCCACAGTTGTTTTAATTTCTTGTTTTTCGGTCTTTACCGATATTTTATTTTTTTGTTCTTCCTCAAATCGTTTAAAACCAGCTTCCATACGAGCTAAGAGTAAATATTTTAAGGCAATATCAGTATCCTCTGAATCGGGTGCTAATTTGTTCAAAATTTCGTAACGCACTTCTGCTTGATCGATATCACCAATTGCGGTAAAATATAAAATCGCACATCTGAAAAAAGATGTAACTTCATTTAAATGAAAGGTTTCACGATAAGGGTATAAAGCTTTTATTTCCATCGCATCACCCAATACTTCTGGCATTCTATGGTATTCCTTTTTGTAGTAGTACTCATTTGCCAGATTTAGTTTTCCAAATAGATAATCTGGGTGCTCGCTAACTATCCAGCGATTGGCTTCATACATTTTTTTTGTATCACCAATTTCTCCGTATAATACAGATAGATAATTTTTTAGTTGTGGATTTTCAGGGTGTTTTTCAATGGCGTCAAGAATTTTCTGCACACTTGATTCTTTGCCATCGAATGCCAATTTATGGAATCTCTCTAATATCCTTGAGAGTTGAGGCGTTATTGCATTTTCTTTGTCTAAAAAGTTTGGATCTGTAGTTATGTTATAACCGATGATTATTTTTTCTATCATTGTAATAAACTATGATTATAGTGCCTATTTTGTACAAATGTATCTTATCTAAATAGAAAGTACAAATTAAAATGCATGTTTTGAAAGATAGGAGGTTATGTGTGTGTACAGATAAAACTGAACATTATCCATAAAAATTATAGATAGAGTAGTTTACATAAAGTTTTTGAGATTTAAATGTGAGTTGCAAATATAAAAAAAGAATAACCAATCTTTTTCTTACATATCATATTCGTAAACGCGCTCATTCCCAACCCCGTCTTTTGCTATAAACTTAAAACGCTTAACAGGCAGCTCCGTCAATCTTGCTCTGTCAAACGTATAAGTATAAACGTTCGATTTTGAATCATGTTTAAAAAGCACATATTGATCGTCAATAGTGCCACGAAAATAACTCACTCCACTTTTGTCATCAGATAATGTGAGGCGTATTCTTCCATTTTGTTTCCATGTTTGTGGGCTGAGCGGCGTAATTGTTGGAGCAACAGTGTCAATTGAGATGGCATAGCGATGACCAAGTTCATTGATATATAGTTCCATTCCTCCATGTTTGTAAATTCCACCCATCCAGCTATCTCGGTTGCGATTTACTCTCACAACGCCATATTTGCTTCTTTCAGACAAAGTATCACTTTCTATTTTAATCCATATATTTCCACTGCTGTTTAGTGGAATGGGTGTATCATTCACCTCATGAATGTCCGAATAGTATTTATTATTGACAACGGGGTCTACAGTGTGAGAAAAGCAAAAGTCAGTATATAAGTTGCCCTCAGGTATATTTAATATGAAGTCGTAAGCAACATGTTTGTTATGATACTGCCAAGCCATGTAGTTTTCGCATTTAGGTTGACGGGGTATTTCTTGCAATAAGCCATTTACAGTAAACTCATAAGTTGTAATATTGCCAAAATGATCTTCCAACTCGTATTTCATCAAATAGGGTCTCTCTTCATTAATGTTGATATAGCCTTTATTTACTGATTCATATAGACGCAACTTGTTGCCAGGTTCAATAAAAGACTTCATAAAGAAAGAGTTGTTATTTCGCCAATCCTCAAAATCAATAAAACTATTCAGCATGCGTGTTTCGCTAAACAGGTAATCATTGATGGTGCTGCAAAATACTTGTTGCTCATCAACAAACAATCGGATATGCTTCACACCATATATATTTGCTTGCCCATCCATCTTGTCATAAGCTTTCACACCAACACCTATTTTACCCCAAGCATTAATCGTTTTTTGAAGAGGCAGTGGAGTGCCCGCTTTCGACTTTGAGATACTTAATCGGGTGGGGGCTGTGGAGGCATTTACAAGTCCTTGTCTGGCAATCGGATAAAAAGCAACACCTCTTAAGTCTGGCTTTTGTGTGTCCCTAATATTTTTAGCAACATATTGGAGGGGGTCAAGCGGAGCTTGTGTTTTTGTGTCACGTATCTCAAAATGCAAATGAGGACCACCCGATGAGCCAGTATTTCCACTCAATGCTATTTGCTCTCCTTTGGTTACAGGCATTTCATCAGGTTCTAATTGCAAATCTACCCTAAAGCTTTCGTTTTCGTATTGTTTTGATTCTACATATTCGGCTATTAGTTTAGAGAAACTATTTAAATGTCCATACACACTTGTCTGATTTTCTATTGGATGATTAATATAGATGGCAAGGCCATAACCTCCAGGTGACACTGAAATGCGCGATATATATCCATCGGCAACAGCATATACAGGTTTATTGACAACTTGTTGAGTTTTGAAATCGATGCCCGAATGGAAATGATTGTTTCTCAATTCGCCAAAGTTTGCGCTCAAAGCTGGAGGTAAATTCAGAGGTTCTCCATATTGTGCATAAATGGCTGTCTGAATAATTAATAAAATGAGGGCTAAAAAGTATGATTTATTAGTTCTTATATTCATGTTGCGAAGATAATCAAAATTTTGAAGGTGGTTATATAAGTGATTAAAGGTTTATTGTTTCGAAAAGTAATATGTTACCACCATAGCATTATAGTGAAGGAGTTTTGTCTAAATCAATTAATTGCAATGATTAAAATAGCTTAATTATAAAAACTTTTTAGTACTTTGCATTGCATAATACTTTGCTTTATTTAAATTTGCAGCTAAGTAATAAATACCATACAATGAAAGTAGAAAATATACAAAGTCAGATGCGAAAAGGTGTGCTTGAATATTGCATACTTTCTATCATTAAAAATGGAGAAGTGTATCCAGGGGATATTATCGATGAAGTGAAAGGTGCTGGACTAAACCTTTTAGAAGGAACACTATATCCATTATTGAACCGACTAAAGAATGCTGAGATCCTTAGCTATAGATGGATCGAAAGTACAACTGGACCGCCACGTAAGTATTTTGCCCTTACCGACAAAGGTTTGGTGTTTTATGAGCTATTAGAATCTACTTGGAATGAATTGAGTAACAGTGTAGACATATTGATAAATAAAAACAAAGAGGATAGCCAAGCTTCCCATTCATAACAAATATTCCATACAACAATGAAAAAAACAATCAACATTAATTTTCAAGGTCAATTAATAACCATTGAAGAGACTGCCTACCATTTGTTGAATCAATACATTCAAAGCTTAAAAGATTATTTTAAGAATGAGGCAGATGGAAACGAAATTGTGAATGATATAGAAAATCGCATTGCTGAACTATTTGGCAATCGGCTTAAGCATGGCATATCGTGCATAACGGATGAGGACGTTACATCCATCATCAATACAATTGGCAGACCAGAAGAGTTTGATACAGACTTCGAAGGGCTGGATGAAAAGTCCACAACACAATCCCAATCCTCTACAAGAGCCGAATCTCAACTTCCTCCTCCATTTGTACAAGAAGAGAAGAGACAGCTGAGCCGAAATGCAAATGATAAAATAATAGGAGGTGTATGCAGTGGGGTAGCTCATTATTTCAAAATAGATCCTGTGTTTGCACGATTGACATTTGTTTTGCTATTTGGTTTGTTGTTCTGGGTATACATTATTTTATGGATAGTGCTGCCAGCTAAAAGCTTGGAAAGCAATATAAGTAAACGACTCTATCGCAACCCCAACGACAAGTTCATAGGTGGAGTATGCGGCGGTATCGCAGCTTATTTTAAAATTGATAGTTGGATACCACGCGTTATTTTTCTTCTTCCTATTTTTTTCAACTTTTTAGATATTCTCAAAGTTCCTCTTCTTCTATTTAACAAGCTGTTTATGAATTTTGATATGAATACGAATGTAAACATATCTATTACGGGGATTTATATAATCCTTTGGATAATAATGCCTAAAGCTGTCTCCGTGAAACAAAAGCTTGAGATGATGGGAGAGGACGAATACTTAAAAACAATACGCGCCACAGTGAGCGGCTCTGTGGCTCAAGTGAAAAGCAGAACGGAAGCTGACAACTATTTGCATGGCAATGCAACCCAAGCTCAACCATCTGCCCAAGAAAAACCATCACAAGAAGATGAAACAAATAATCATGTTGTGGATAATTCAATGCCTCCTCCACCACCCATTGACAATGCATATAAACCCCCAACTTCACACTATTCCGAAAGATCGGGATGTTTAAATGCACTGGTGGTACTATTGAAAATAGCGTTCTTTGGAGTTGCTGGAATTGTAGCCGCTGGTTTAATGATTACGTTGTTTGTGCTCATCTTCACAGGCACTCAGTTTATTCCTTTAGAAGCATTATTTGTAAATCCAGGGTTAGAGCATAACTTGCTGTGGACTACGCTAATATTGAGCCTTGGAGTACCCATTGTGAGTATAATTATTTGGACAATTCGCAGGTTGATGAAATCAAAGTCGCGTCCAATAATTGGTTACACAGTTTCGATGCTTTGGCTGTTTGGTATAGTAGCTGGATTAATGCTTAGTTACCTAATCACTAAAAAATTTAGTACAGGACGAATACAAGAGACTGAAATAGTGTTGGCACAACCAACAGCAAAGAAATTTTACATAGAATTGTCGAGCTATTCGGGAGAATACTATAGCATTACTCCCAGTTTCTATAATTTCGATCTTGATGTACTCCCCTATTACAATGAAACTGAAGACTCTCTTCTTTTCAACAGAATAGAAATAAAGAATAGAACAAGCAAAGATTCTCTGTTTCATGTAAAATCTATCTTTAAAGCTTATGGCGAGAATAGCAGATTGGCTAAAGCAAATCTAAAAGACTTTAATTTTAGAATCCAACAAAATGATTCTGTATTGTTTATACCTCAATTTTTCATTGTTCCAAAATCGCAAGGATTCAGAAATCAAACCATATCAATTGAAATATTCACACCAAAAAATGTTGAAGTAGTTGATGAAACTGGCTATTATCAAATATCAAAAACAAGTAGAAACAAATCGGAGTGGAGAGGCGAAGATTATGACAATGATTATGGATTCGAAAACAACTATGACAACGACAGTGATGCACAAGACACAATAGATAACATTGTGTTAACAATTACTCATACAGAGCAAGACTCAATATAAAAATTATATAAGAGAACACTACTCTTAATTTTTTCACTGTGTTTAAAGCGGTAAAGCCATTTTGGTTTTATCGCTTTTTTTCGATGTTATAAATTTATCAATCATTACTATGTTGAAATGTTTTGATATATTTGCGCAAATTAATAATCGTATTATGAGAGCAAAAGAATTTCTTTCTTTTTTTAATATTCGTAGCGAAATGGAGGATTACGAATTTATTCATTCTGAAATTGAAAGAGGTGTTGTATTTAGAGGTACAAACCTTTGGATTTTGATTTTCGCTATTGTAGTAGCCTCTATAGGCTTAAACATGAATTCAACAGCTGTCATAATTGGCGCTATGTTGATTTCACCCCTTATGGGTCCTATCAATGGAATGGGGTATAGTTTAGCAACTTATGATTTTATCCTTTTTCGAAAAGCATTAAAGAACTTTTCTTTTGCTGTAGGTGCAAGTCTTGTAACTTCTACGCTCTATTTTGCTGTCACCCCTGTTAGCACTGCTCATTCAGAAATTCTTGCTCGCACCAGCCCCACTATTTATGATGTTCTTATAGCTCTGTTTGGTGGTTTGGCAGGTATTGTTGCCATCAGTAGTAAAATGAAAGGCAATGTAATACCAGGCGTAGCCATTGCAACTGCCCTAATGCCACCCATTTGCACAGCAGGCTATGGGTTGGCTACTTTACAATTCTACTATTTCTTTGGAGCTATGTATCTGTTCACAATCAATGCCGTATTTATTGGCGTGTCGGCACTCTTTGTTTGTCAATTTCTTCGTTTCCCTATTCGCACCATTGTTGATTCAGATAGAAGAAAACGTTTAAATCAATATATATCGATAATTCTCACCATTACAATTGTTCCAAGTGTCTATTTTGGATACTTATTGGTACAGAATGAGAAGTTTTCGCAAAGAGCACAAATGTTTATAAAAGAAATTTCGATTACAGAAGGAACCTATCTTTTAGACCAACGACTCAATCTGAATAACAGAAACATTGATCTTATTTATTCGGGATATGGGCTTTCTGAAGAGTCAAGAAGAAACATAAAAACGAAAGCTTTACTCTATCAAATAGATACATCTAAAATTGTAATTAACTCTGGTGTTAACCTCTCTATTTTAGATCAAAATAAACAGGTTTTTGAAACGGAAAAAGATATGTTGGCTAAAAAATTAAACGTTACTGAGTACATGCTTCAAACATCCGAGAAAAAAGTCGATAGTCTTCTACAAATACCCGTAAGAGGAGATATGATATTGAAAGAAATCAAACCATTGTATCCACAAATTTCTTCTTGTTCATATTCAGAAACATTTATCTATTCCGATTCAATTAAATCACCTCAAATTCCATTGGTGATTATGTTTTCTAAAAAAGCATCTTTAAAAAACACAGATAAACAGAAAATACAAGATTGGCTAAAATCACGTTTGCAAAATAATGATGTAAGAACTTTGTTTCAAGATGAACTATTAGATGAGCAACAGATAGTTATATCAAAAGGATAATGAAATGTGTTTTTGCATGCTACTTTTTAAAAATATTTAATGAGATTTTAAACCCAACCTCATGTAACTTCAATTTGTGAAACGATCCAAACGCAGCTGCATTAAAGAAGTTGTTACCTATCCCGTAGCCAAACTCAGCGTAAGACCTGATGTAGGGGTTATACAGGTGGCTTAAATACAATCTTTCAGTAACTACACCTTTTGAAAGTATAGGTATAAGGTTTAGTATTAAAAAGGGAGACTCGTACATAAAGTGGTTTTGAATATAAGTATCAGATGCGTTATAAAGTTGTCTGTCCAACAAATTAAATACACCACCAATACCATCATCCCATGTTTCAGGGAAGTTTCGTTTTGCGAAGAAAGCAAAGTCTGTAAAATACTCCGATTTTTGATTGCTGAAAAAGCCCATACCTATATGATATTGAAAAGACTGCATAAGAGCAAGCTGAATGTTTTGACTAATGTCAATCTCAAATCTATTGTATTCTGAGTCGCCACCTAAAACTCCTTTTAAACCTTTCGAAAACTCCAATTTGAAAGTGGGGTAGGGAGAGCGAACATAAATTTTCTGTCTTCGTTCGAATCGATAATATTGTTCTGGAGTCCATATCAAAGTAATTACAGGGGCAAAAGTATTACGTCGTTTAAGCATTTTAGAAATACCATCTGTGTTAGGAGGTGTTTCTAAAGCTAAAAAAGTTTCTGGCGAAGCATCTACTTTACTATCTGCTGCATCACGAATGTGATAATCTAACCCTGTCCCAATGCTGAAACCATTTCTGATCTCTACAGTGTTGTATAACCTAATGTAATAATCTTTATAGTAGTCTAATGACAAGTCTTTTAAATTCAAACCTTGATTAATAAGACTGTCTTGTATTTCCTCTAAAAAAATTGAGCTATAAGTTCTATTACCATTTCCCACAGAAAGAGAAAGCTTTCCCATATGAGCAGGATTATAATTCCAAGAACCTGATATATCGGTAAATATCTCTTTTCGTTTAAACATGTATCCAACAAAAGCCTTCATATCAAGGCTTGATTGCCTTTTCAACTCGTAGTTAATATTTAGTTTCTGACCATAAGTTAAACCGTCCAAGGATGAATATCCAAACAAAGTGGGATTAAAGACACCACTATAATCAATATTTGTAGAACGATATTTATAGCTTGAATTCATAACCATTGTTTTCGCCCATGAAGCAGAGTTGTTTTTTTGAGAACTTAAAGAGTCATTTTCGCTCTCCTCTCTTTTACGCTTCCTTTCTTCAGAGTAAAATTGATTTAATATTTCTTTTTCCCTTGTTTGTAACGGAATATCTCTTTTTTCTTCCCAGAATAATGAGTCATCTACAGCGGGTACAGAGTCTAATCTTACTTGGTAAAAATTACTAACATTCAGTCCATCAAATTGTTGTGGTTTCTCAGTTAAAGTAATACTGCTATAATTTATAGTTACCAAATTTCTATTTGTCACTACGTTACCCAAATAAGATGTCTTCTGATGAATAATTCCACTAATTGGTAAGAGTCGGGTTTCTTTTTTATTTCCCATTGTTAGTTCGACAGAAAAATCGGAAGCAAAGTCTACTCCCTCACAAAAAAACTGTACAACACGCCATGTATCTTTTTCCAATATCAAATTTCCTTTTAATAGCTTTGGTGCTTCATATACCGGTGTGAATGAAATGGTGTAAAAAGTCGTATTGTCACGTGTAAATGTACTTTCTAAAGTATAGTTATAATATTTCTTAGATGCCTTTCGAAGAGGCATAAAAAATCTTTCGTTACTTGATGTAGCATGATAAACATTTAAATGCAGCAAATTGGAAGGTAACATATCAATTACTTTTTTTTGAGAAAAAGTGCCATGAATATGCTTAATATCAGCCATGTAATGATTGGGATAATTAAATTTCAATTCACTCAATACCTCAATCAAACCTTCATCAGAATTTCTGTCATGTAACACAAAATTTGGAATTAAATGGGTAAAGCGATAAAGATAGTTTTTCTTTAACGTGTGAACATAAGTTCTCATATATATATCTGCTTCATACTCTTCAACTGTCTGCGAATGCTTTTCAGCAGCTCTCATAGCTTTATCTAAAATAGCGTCTATGGGTTCAGCCGCAAAAACACTTGAAGTGATTGTAAGCAAAAATGTAAAAAGATATACTATATTTTTTCTTCTCATTGATATTATTGTAGAACTAACAAATCTACATGTTTTATTTAATAAAACGCTGATTTATTCCCGAAAATTAATTTGCATGGCATCAAATCAATTATTTTTGTAATCACTTAAGCATAACTTTTAAACATAAAATGCTTTAAAATTTAAATTTACGTTATACTTTCCCAAATATTATCTCTATTTTTGTGTTTAACAGCTATGTTATATAACATGAACTTTAACCATTAAGAGCAAAAGAGTGAGAAGGGTAAATTCTATTGACGTGTCTGCTTCACTTCCTGAAATATGGAGGATTTTGAATGAGAATGAGCATGAATTGCTGCGTGAAAATGCACGTTTTGTAAATTACAAAAAAAATGAGGTTATCTATCTTGAAAAAGATATCCCCAAAGATCTAATATGCTTATTAAAAGGCAAGGTTAAGATATATAAGGAAGGAGTGGGGGGGCGCAGTCAGATTATTCGAATGATAAAACCTGTTCAGTATTTTGGCTACAGAGCATATTTTGCAAATGAAGCCTATGTAACATCTGCTTCAGCATTCGAATCTACTCAAGTTTGTCTTATATCTATGAACATTGTAGAACAGTTTTTGCGCAACAATGGCAACCTTGCCATGTTTTTTATACAATTGCTCTCGGTTGATTTAGGTATTACAGACGAAAGAGTGGTCAACCTCACACAGAAGCATATCAGAGGTCGATTGGCTGAGTCTCTTTTGTTTCTGAAAGAAAACTACGGGGTAGAAAAGGATGGGGCTACGATTAACATCTATCTATCTCGGGAAGATTTAGCCAATTTATCTAACATGACAACTTCAAATGCCATTCGCACTTTATCTATTTTTGAAAACGAACATATTATATCTTTGGATGGACGTAAAATAAAAATTATGGATGAAGAAAAACTCCACAAAATAAGTAGACTTGGCTAATCTTCTAAGCAATGATTTCAGAAAATGATTATGGTTTAAGTCAAAACAAATGTTTTTTATGCGTGCTTTGTGCAATGATAAATTATCTTTGCATTTAATATTAAAAAATCGGTAATGATTAAATATATTATTGACTCTGTCTTCTCTTCATTCTACAAGCCAATTGACAAATTCCTTGCTAAACCCTGGGAGAAACAATTAGACACCTTCAATTATTTAATTTCGCACGGAAGTAAAACTTTATTTGGTCAAAAACACAACTTTGATAAAATAAAAACTCCAGAGGATTTTAAAAAACATGTTCCTATAATGGGGTATGACGATTTGAAACCTTACTTAAATATCATTATCAATGATAAAAAGCCAAATGTGCTTTGGGACACACCAGTCAAATGGTTTGCCATGTCATCTGGAACAACCAACGATAAAAGTAAATACATACCTGTCACAAATGAATCTTTAAAAAACTGCCATTACAAAGGCGGTCATCATATGCTTGCACTATATACAAAGCATCATCCCGAACATGCATTTATGTTTGGTAAAGCGCTTGTATTGGGAGGAAGCCAACAAATCAATACAATAGGCGAAGGTATTTTTACGGGTGATGTTTCAGCAGTGTTGGTGAAAAATCTGCCTTGGTGGGCTAAGCGCAGAAGAACACCAGAAGAGATATCCTTGATAGCTGATTGGGATGTGAAGCTACAGAAACTTGCCGATTATGCTATTAAAGAAGATATAAGATCGCTATTAGGAGTTCCATCATGGATGTTAGTTTTATTAAAAAAGATAGTTGCCGATACAGGTAAAAGTATACCCGAGCTTTGGCCCAATTTAGAAGTGTTTTTTCATGGTGGAGTTAGCTTCCTTCCCTACAGAGAGCAATTTGAAAAGATTATTCCTACTGACAAAATGAATTATTGGGAAACCTACAATGCATCAGAAGGTTTTTTTGGTGTGCAGTATGCTCCAGATTCGTCCGAACTGTTATTGCTACTTGATAGTCAAGTATACTATGAGTTTATACCAAATGGTGATTGGGAGAAAGAAAATCCCGAAGTGTTGACCCTAAATGAAATAGAAGTTGGTGTTAAATATGCAATGCTTATCTCAACAAGTGGCGGTTTGTGGCGCTATCTGTTGGGAGATACAATAGAATTTACATCCTTACAACCACATCTTTTTAGAATTACGGGACGAACCAAACACTTTATTAACGCATTTGGCGAAGAGCTAATGATAGCTAATGCGCAAGATGCACTTCAAGAAGCATGCAAAGTGACAGGTGCTAAAATTACGGAGTATACCGTTGCGCCTATCTTTTTTGGAGATAATAACAATGGAGCTCACGAATGGTTAATAGAGTTTGAAACCCCACCTTCACACTTAGAACTGTTTACTCAAACTTTAGATAAAACGCTCCAATCAGTCAATTCGGATTATGAAGCCAAGCGTTCTTCTAGTTTGTCTTTGCGCTTGCCAATAATAAAAGTGATGCCCCACAATTTCTTTTATCGATGGATGGAATCAAAAGAAAAAATGGGAGGACAAAACAAGGTCCCACGCTTGGCAAACCATCGTAAATATGTAGATAGTCTTCTGAATTTCTTATCAGAAAGTAGTTTAGAAAGTCCTAAAATAGAATAAAAACGAAATCTGATTATCTTTAATGCAAAACTTTCAGTAGCTTTGCAAGCTAAAACTCGTTTGAGAAACATGAGAATAAATACAACATCAAAATTAATACTCCTTTTTGCATTAGCAATACTCTTAGGATCATGCGGAGAATACAACAAAATTCTAAAAAGCACAGACAGAGATTTAAAGTATACTTATGCAAAAAAGTATTTCGAAGAAAAAAAATACAGTCGTTCCATTGCTCTATTAGAGGAACTTGTCTCTTTTTATAAAGGTACGGCTCAGGCTGAAGAATCATTATATTTATTAGGGCAAAGTTATTACAACTCTAAAGATTATTTGTCTTCAACACAAATTTTCACCACCTATTACAACACCTACCCAAATGGTGAATATGCAGAGCCTTCACTTTATTATGCGGCATATGGAATGTATCTTGACTCCCCCGACCCTCGTTTAGATCAAACTAAAACATACAAAGCAATTACAGAGTTTCAACGTTACATTGAACTTTACCCACAAACAGAAAGGGCAGATCAAGCCAAAACATATTTGTTTGAACTACAAGAAAAGCTTGCTTATAAACAACTACTGGCTGCTGAGTTATACCTCAAATTAGGTAATTATATGGGTAACAACTATGAGTCAAGCGTAATAACTTCAAGAGAGGCACTAAAGGATTATCCTTACTCAAAGTATGCAGAAGATTTTCAAATGCTGATACTCAGAGCACGCTACGAGTTAGCAGAAAATAGCATTAGAGGTGTGAAGCCCATGCGATATAGAGCAGTAATTGATGAGTATTACAATTATAAAAACTCTTATCCATCTGGCAAATTTACAAAAGAAGCGGATAAGTATTTTAATAAAGCGCAAGATATAGTAGATAAATTACCCGATTCCTAAAAAGCATCAATTGAATAAAATAAGAATATAAAATAACATATTATATATATATAATGGACTATAAAAGATTAACTGCAAGTACAAATACTGAAACAAGAAATTTAGCTGACCTATCAGCACCAACTGGGAATATATACGAAACAGTAAGGATTTTGGGTAAGAGATCCAATCAAATTGCTGTTGAAATGAAACAAGATCTTGATGCTAAGCTTCAGGAGTTTGCATCATACAGTGATAATTTGGAAGAAGTTTTTGAAAATCATGAACAAATAGAAATTTCCAAGTTTTACGAAAAGTTGCCTAAACCAACTTTGTTAGCGATAGATGAGTGGCAACACGAAGAAATTTATTTCCGTAATCCAAACAAAGAAAAAGATCAGTTTTAATTATGCTTCAGCGTATACAAACAGTATATTTACTCCTTGCATCTATTTGCATGGTTGTAAGTCTTCTAACACATCTGGCAATATTTTCATTTGATGGAGAAATTGTTCGGTTTGAAGCCATGGGCTTTTATTTGAATCAAGAAATAATTTTTCCAACTTGGGGACTTTTTATTGTTGGAAATATAAGTGCAGTTTTATCAGTTGTCATTGTTTTTCTTTACAACAAACGCATGCTTCAAATAAGATTGGCAGCTATGAATATATTTATAATTCTTGGCTATTATGCATTTATTGCATTTTTCATTCTCAAACGCAACCCAGAGCTCAACTCAATGTTTGAGAATATTGGAATAGGCATTGTTACTCCATTCGTAGCGATAGTTTTAATATATTTAGCCATCAGAAAGATTGGTGCCGATGAAGCATTGATAAAGTCACTGAACAGAATAAGATAAACAGATAGGTTTTTTACAATTAAAAATTAGAGCTTCGATTTTAAATAATCGGAGCTTTTTTGTTGAGATATTTGACCAAAAAAGCCTATAAGCTGGCATAATTCAGTCCAATGTAAAGCTTTGGGGTCAAATGTCAATCAATTAACTTGAGGCAGGAAGCTTGCTTTTTCTTTCTTAGTTTGTGTCTTAATAAACTAATTATTTATTAACTTTACAAAGATATTTGCAAGCATACGAGGGAACCTTAGAGTGCAGATTATTAGTGTTTTATCTATAAGGGAGAAAGGAAAGAAAAAACCTAATAATCAGTCATGGAGGGTTTTCAGAATGGCTTAATTATGAATTTATAAAACAGATAGCTGTTTTGATGATTGAACTGATTGTTAAAACAGCTATTTTATTTTAATATACAAACAAATATGCATCCTATAATACTAATTCTAATTTTTATACTCTCGGCTGTAATTGGGTATTTCATTATAAAAAATGTACCAAGTTTGTTGCATACTCCCCTCATGTCAGGGATGAATGCACTGTCGGGAATCTCCATTTTGGGAGCAATGGTAGCGGTTGGACTCTCTTTTCAATTTAATCAACCCTTAATTGGGCAAATTATTGGTGGTGTCGCAATTGTTTTGGCAGCCATTAATGTAATGGGCGGTTTTGGAGTTACGCACAGAATGCTTCGAATGTTTAACAAGAAAAAAAGCGCAAGAAAATGAGTCTTTTAGTATATTATTTTATTAGTACCGCATTGGCTTTGGTGGTTTTGGTAGGTTTATCAATGATGACCAGAGTGAAGACTGCCGTAAAGGGTAATTTGCTGAGTGCTTTTGGTTTGCTTGCAGGTATTGTGGTTACACTCATTCGATATAATGTCATGGGTGTTTTTTCAATCTACATTTATATGCTGATTGGTCTTCTCATTGGTTTGGTGATGTACCGCAAGGTGAGAATGATTCAAATGCCTCAAATGGTGGCATTGCTTAATGGAGTAGGGGGCGCAGCATCGGCTATAGTGGGGGCACTATCTCTTTTGGGTATTGGTAATGCACAAACCAATTATTTTGTTTTCTCTAACGTAACAGCCTCTTTGGCGTTGGTGGTAGGGTTAATTACATTGGTGGGAAGTTTGATTGCTGCTGGAAAGTTGCACAGGATACTGCCTCAAAAACCAGTTGTATGGAAAAATCATGCTACCATAACAAAGATTACCCTTGCAGGCTCACTGTTGGCCGTTGTTCTTGCTCTATTTGTAGGAACATCAGTGCCTGTAATATCCGATCCTGTTTTTATTTTATTAGTTGCATTGGTATTTAGCTCACTTTTTGGGTATGTGTTCGCAATAAGGGTAGGGGGTGCAGATATGCCAATTACCATATCTTTGCTTAACTCTCTTAGTGGTGTGGCTGGTGCTGTGGCCGGGATGGCCATAGGGCATATACTGTTAGTTGCAGTTGGAGGAATTGTTGGAGCTTCTGGTTTGTTGCTTACACAAATTATGTGTAGGGCTATGAATCGTAGTTTAATGGATATACTGACAGGTAAAACTTCAGCAAACAATAATAAGCAAACAATAAAACCACGAGTTTTAAATAACTCAGAAGTAATAGTTGAGACAAGAGTTACAAGCTCAATAGCTAAATCAAAAGAAATAAAAACCAAAACAGCTGCCGATGTATTGGCTTCCGCTAAGTCGGTAATAATAGTTCCGGGCTATGGCATGGCTTTGGCGCAAGCGCAACATTTGGTGAAACAATTGGCCGATCAATTGGAGTTAAACGGAGCTGAAGTAAAATATGCCATACACCCTGTTGCTGGTCGCATGCCTGGTCATATGAATGTGCTGCTTGCAGAAGCTGATGTTTCGTATGAGCAACTGTATGAAATGGATGCAATGAATGAGGAATTCAAGGATACAGATGCAGTAATTGTAATTGGCGCTAATGATGTGCTAAACCCTGCCGCAAGAGATGCAGTTGATACTCCAATATATGGTATGCCCATTTTGAATGTAGATCAAGCAAAAGAGATAATTATTTGCAACTTCGATCTTAATCCAGGTTATGCAGGAGTGGAGAATCCACTTTATGATCGAACTGAAGGGGTGTATTTAAAATTGGGGGATGCTAAAGAAACATTAAGAGATTTGTTGACAGAACTCACCGACAATCAACCAACTTTTGAAACCGATTTTGAAACCGACCTTAAAAAACAACATCCAATTGTTGCAAATGTTTTAGCTGCTGCCCGTTCTGTTATTATTGTTCCAGGCTATGGCATGGCTTTGGCGCAAGCGCAACATTTGGTAAAACAATTGGCTGATCAATTGGAGTTAAATGGGGCTGAAGTGAAATATGCCATACATCCAGTTGCTGGTAGAATGCCTGGTCATATGAATGTGCTGCTTGCAGAAGCTGATGTTTCGTATGAACAACTGTATGAAATGGACGCAATGAATGAAGAATTCAAAGATACGGATGCAGTAATTGTAATTGGTGCGAATGACGTATTAAATTCTGCTGCAAGAGAAGCTGTTGACACTCCCATATACGGTATGCCCATTTTGAATGTAGATCAAGCTAAAGAGGTGATAATTTGTAATTACGACTTAAATCCTGGATATGCAGGAGTGCACAATCCGTTATATAAACGAACGGAAGGTGTGTACTTAAAATTGGGTGATGCTAAAGAAACAATACAGCAACTGTTGGCAGAATTGAAAAATGCACAATCTGCTGTTGAAACTAATCTTGGAACGGATGTTGAAAAACAAGACCCAATGGCAGCTGGAGTTTTAGCAGCAGCGCATTCGGTAATAATAGTACCAGGATATGGCATGGCTTTGGCCCAAGCGCAACATTTGGTGAAGCAATTGGCCGATCAATTGGAGTTAAACGGAGCTGATGTAAAGTATGCTATTCACCCCGTGGCAGGTCGCATGCCTGGTCATATGAATGTGTTGCTTGCAGAAGCAGATGTTTCGTATGAGCAACTGTATGAGATGGATGCGATGAATGAAGAGTTTAAAAACACGGATGCCGTAATTGTGATTGGTGCAAACGATGTTATGAATCCCGCTGCACGTGATTCTGTTGATACTCCTATATATGGAATGCCGATACTGAATGTAGATCAAGCCAAAGAGATCATTATTTGCAACTTTGATTTAAACCCAGGTTATGCAGGAGTGAACAATCCTCTTTATGAACGAACCGACGGTGTGTACTTCAAATTGGGTGATGCAAAAAAATCTCTTCTCGATTTGTTAGAAGAATTGAAATTTATACAGAGCAACAGTTCAATCAAATAAAATAGACATTTTCTCTTTTTCTAATTTTAATGTTGCTGAATGATGCTATATTAACCAACTTAGTAATCACAATTTAAATTATTGTTTTATATTTGTGTTTCTTATAGTTACTTTTATAATCCTTATTAAAGCTGGCTTTCACTTTTTGAGTTTAATTAAGCTTATAAAATTAACTAAAGATAAACAAACTAGCGTACTGATCTTATTTTAGATAGGATTATAAAGTTTTGCTTTTCATCAAACATAATATAATAATAAATCATGAATCAAAAAGAAGATAATTCGAATACTCAAATAGAAATTGAACTAACAGAAGATATAGCACAAGGAACTTATTCCAATTTGGCCGTGATATCACACTCATCATCTGAATTTGTTTTAGATTTTATTCGAGTAGTACCTGGAATTCCAAAAGCTAAAGTGAAATCACGTATTATATTAACTCCTGACCACGCTAAACGCTTGTTATCAGCTTTACAAGATAATATTGATAAATTTGAGAAGATGAATGGTACAGTTTCAATTAATAATGAAAATCTTGGCTTTCTTCCTCCGTTAGGTGGAGTGGGACAAGCTTAAAGAAGTAACAAGGGGCAAGGAACAAGGGATCAGAGGAAATGGAAGGAACAATGTAACACACCCTAAACCACACTCACATACCCCATACTCATACCTCAAACCTTACCACATAACAAATAACTAAAAAATGGCTACAACGAAATCAAAATTTAATTGGTTCCAAATGTTTTGGGAGGGCTTCACTAATATGACAACCCTCGGTAAGACATTGTGGATAATTGTTATTATAAAATTAATATTTATGTTTTTTATTATGAAACCGCTGTTTTCACCCAATTTCTTGAATTCAAAATTTGATAATTCAATAGATAAAGCGGATCATGTACGTAAGGAGTTAATTGACAAACCCTAAATAGAGTATATTTAAACAGACATCATAAATACGAAATAACTATCAATAATTTATAACTCATGGATTTATTTAATTTTTCATCAGTAGTCGATTGGTCACGATTGCAATTTGCAATGACAGCTGGATACCATTGGCTTTTTGTACCGTTAACTTTGGGTCTTGCAGTAATAATGTCCATAATGGAGACAATTTATGTGCGTACAGGCAATGAAGAATGGAAAAATGCAGCAAAATTCTGGATGAAAATATTCGGAATCAACTTTGCAATTGGTGTTGCCACTGGCATTATTCTTGAATTTCAATTTGGCACAAACTGGTCAAACTATAGTTGGTTTGTAGGTGATATTTTCGGAGCTCCGCTTGCCATAGAAGGAATTGTAGCCTTCTTTTTAGAAGCTACTTTTATCTCTATTATGTTTTTTGGTTGGAATAAAGTAAGTAAAAAAGCCCACTTAACAGCCACCTGGCTTGTAACTATAGGAGCCACCCTTTCAGCTCTTTGGATTTTGATTGCCAATGCATGGATGCAATATCCAATTGGCATGGAGTTTAACCCAGAAACTGTGCGTAATGAAATGGTTGATTTCTGGGCAATTGCTCTCTCTCCTGTTGCAATCAATAAGTTTCTCCATACTGTTCTGTCAGGTTGGGCAACTGGTGCGGCGTTTGTAGTTGCTATAAGCTCATGGTTCTTATTAAAGAATAGAAACCACGACTTTGCTTTAAAAAGTATTAGAATAGGTGCAATCTTTGGACTCGTCTCATTTATTCTAATTGCAGTCACGGGTGATGGTTCTGGATATGAAGTAGCACAAAAGCAACCCATGAAGATAGCTGCTATGGAAGGTCTTTACGAAGGTAAAGAAGGAGCTGGACTGGTAGCAATAGGTGTTTTAAACCCTGAAAAGGCAGACAAATCAAACTATGGTACTGGTGATGCTTTTCTTTTTAAAATAGAATTACCAAAACTATTATCTATCATGGGGTACCGACAGTTAAATGCTTTCGTTCCCGGAATAAATGATATAATTGAGGGCGGTTATACTTTAAAAGATGGGACAACTGCCCTGTCGTTTGAAGAAAAAAGATTGAGAGGTCAAAAAGCTATTGAAGCATTAGCCAATTATCAAGTGGCTAAGGATGAAGGGCGCGATGATGAGCTTGCTGGTTTTGAAGCTACCCTTAAAGAGAATTTCGCTTATTTTGGATATGGATATCTTGATAATGCAGAACAGACAATACCTAATGTGCCATTATTATTTTACACTTTTAGGGTAATGGTTGCTATTGGATTCTATTATATACTTCTATTTGCAATAGTTTGGTACTTCTATCGTAAAAAAACACTTACTGCTAATAGGTGGATTCTTTATGTTTCTCTATGGAGTTTGCCTTTGGCATACATTGCTGGACAGGCTGGGTGGATTGTTTCAGAAGTTGGTCGACAACCATGGGCCATTCAAGATGTGCTTCCTGTTCAAGCTGCTATTTCAAGTCTCGAAACAAGTTCTGTTATAACAAGCTTTATGATGTTTCTATTGATGTTTACTGTTTTATTGATTGCCGAAGTCAGAATTATGGTAAAGCAGATAAAAAAAGGACCTGAAGAAAAAGCTGACAATAAGCCAGTTTATTAATCTACTCTATATCTTAATAAAAAATATAATATTATGTTTACCTATTCATTTTTACAGCATTATTGGTGGTTCTTGATATCGTTAATAGCTGGCATATTTTCATTTCTACTATTTGTACAGGGAGGACAGTCCATGTTATTCTCACTTTCAAAAACAAAAGATGAGAGAAAACTTCTTGTCAATATCCTTGGTCGCAAATGGCACTATACTTTTACCACGCTCGTAGTTTTTGGAGGCGCATTTTTCGCATCTTTCCCTCTCTTCTACTCAACAAGTTTTGGAGGAGCTTATTGGGTATGGATGGCTATTCTGTTTTGTTTTACTTTACAAGCTGTTTCTTACGAATTCCAGTCTCTACCAGGCAATTTTCTTGGTGCGAAAACTTATAAATCATTCTTGTTCATAAATGGAGTATTAGGAACTTTCTTGGTAGGTGTTGCATTGGCAACATTTTTCACTGGGTCGGAATTTACAATGAGCAAAGGAAACATTGCAGGTGTAGGAACAGTTGGTCCTATCATAAGCCAGTGGCAAAATCCATGGCATGGTTTGGAGGCATTAATCAATTTGCGCAATTTAAGTTTAGGTCTTGCAGTTCTGTTTTTAGCACGGACCATGGCTTGTCTCTACTTTATTAATAGATTGGATCATCCTGTGTTGCAAAAAAGAACTCACAAGTACCTAACATACAATGCTATTCCTTTTTTGCTATTCTTCCTTATATTTGTAATATGGACTTTGTTTTCAGAAGGATTTGCTGTAAATCCTGAAACGAAAGTAGTCTATATGGAAAAGTTGAAGTATTTAAATAATTTCCTTCAAATGCCTCATCTTCTTGCCATTTTTCTAATTGGAGTGATAGGGGTTTTGTATGGAATAATCAAATCAGCACTAAAACCAAAGTATAGAAAAGGGATTTGGTTTGCAGGAGCCGGAGCAGTACTAACTGTGACTATGCTGATCTTTATTACTGGAGTTAATAATACCGCTTTTTATCCTTCAGTAACTGATCTTCAGAGTTCGCTAACGGTCCAAAACTCTTCATCCAGTAAGTTCACGCTTAATGCAATGGCTTGGGTGTCACTATTTATACCCATTGTGATGGGATATATATTTTATGCATGGCGTGCTCTTGAGAAAAACCACACATCTATAGAAGAAGTAAAGGCAACTAAAGCTTATTGATGTATTGACTGTAGATTAGATTTTAAAATGCGTTGTAGGAATAAAAAACTACAGCGCATTTTTTGTTGGTGGGTTTCGGATATTTTACAATTAACAATTAATGCACTTCTCTTCGTTTGCGAGTGCCTATCCCAATGATATAATGTGATGGATAGACATTGTATAGCGTTTCTAACGCAAAAATATAAGGTAGTTTATGTATCTACATCAACAAGTCGAGCTGTTGCAAACGGAGGGGAATGTTTGTGATCAGCATCTACATAGTTGTTTTTATTCTTCTGTCTTCATTACTCCCTCTACGCATTGAGTAGCTCTACTCAATATATCTCTTTTACTTTCACTTTCAATTTGTTACTTGAAATAGCTTATTACCAATAAGTTTTTCTGAACATTAAACCACTTGATTACGTTAGAAATAGAAGTAAACTTCTTGTTCTTAGAAACAAAAAGAGGTTCTTTTCTACAGCCATTCTTCGATAATCATCCTTAATGATAGGAGTAAATTTTTGTAATGTAAGAATGAATAAATCCAAAGAATATTATAACCGCAACGCCGCACTTTATGATAAGATATTAGCACCTGTTGATGGTACTCTTTCGAAATGGAGAAAGGAATTGCTGAAAGATGCAAAGGGCAAAACTTTGGAGATTGGTATAGGAACAGGGAAGAGTTTAGACCATTACCCTCAAGGTGTTTCTGTTACGGGTATTGACTCAAGTGAGAATATGCTGAAATATGCTCGTAGACGTGCAAACGGACACACACATATAGACCAACTATTGAAGATGGATGTAGAAGTTTTAAATTTTCCTGACGATACGTTTGATACTGTAGTTGCTACTTGCGTGTTTTGCTCAGTGCACGATCCGATTAAAGCTTTCAAAGAGATAAAGAGGGTGTGTAAAAGTAAAGGAAGCATCTTATTATTAGAACATGTACGAAGTGAAAGAAAAGTACTTGGAAAGATTATGGATATTTTAAATCCAATTTCTTATACATTATATGGTGATAACATAAATAGAAATACATATGAAAACCTGATTCAAGCAGGCTTCGAATCATCGCAAATAGAGACTGTAAAAGTATGGTCTGATGTATGGAAAATTTTTCGAATCAAGAACAATTAAACAGAAGTTTAATTTTGCAGCAACAAATAATCATTGAGTAAATATTAAAAAGAATAATATATGTATGAAGAAGGAATTATTAAATGGGAGAGCATTCTTACAATTCTTTTAGGAATTATATTGGTGGCATTTTTTGTTTTACTACTATACAGAAGACGAAAAGCCAAACGAAAGCAAATAGAGTTAGAAAAGCACGCTCGTTCTAAGAGTGCTGATATAACTCACTCTACTTATAAGAAAAGCAACAAAAATATAATTGATTAATCGGTTTAGAATGCTTATATTAAGGGTTAACTGACACATCAATAAATATTTAAACATAAAATTATAAAGATATGGTACACGACATTGAGAAAATTAGAGAATACTTAGGTAAAGAGCAAGACAGCTTGCTAAACCATAAGTGTGAAACAGTAAGTAAAGACCTGCTAACACATCCAGGACCGAATTATGTAGACGAAGTTTTTGGAATAAGCGACAGAAATGTACAAGCATTAAAAAACATTTCCTTGTTATACAATCATGGTCGCTTGAGCGGTACTGGCTATATGTCAATACTTCCAGTTGATCAGGGTATAGAGCATACAGCAGGTGCATCTTTTGCTCCTAATCCTTTGTATTTCGATCCCGAAAACATCATTAAACTAGCAATTGAAGGTGGATGTAATGCAGTAGCAACAACTTTTGGTGGACTTGCATTGTATGCAAGAAAATACGCACATAAAATTCCATTTCTGGTGAAATTAAATCACAATCAACTCTTGACATATCCAAATCGTTACGATCAAATTATGTATGGTTCGGTGCAAGAAGCTTGGAACTTAGGAGCTACAGCTGTAGGTGCAACCATCTATTTTGGATCTGAAGAGTCAAACAGACAGATACAAGAAGTGTCAGAAGCTTTTGAGCAAGCACACGAAATGGGAATGGCTACAGTATTGTGGTGCTATACACGTAACAATGATTTCAAAACATCTGAAAAAGATTATCATGCTGCCGCAGATTTAACAGGTCAAGCCAACTACCTTGGTGTTACTATTAAAGCCGATATTATTAAACAAAAGCTCCCTGATACAAATGGTGGATTCCGTGACATTAAGTTCGGTAAAACAGATCCAGATATGTATGATAAATTATCTTCTGATCATCCAATTGATTTATGCAGATACCAAGTGGTCAACAACTACCTTGGAAGAATAGGCTTGATTAACTCTGGTGGAGCTTCTGGTGAAAGTGATTTCGCTGATGCTGTACGCACTGCTGTTATTAATAAGCGTGCAGGGGGAACAGGTCTTATTTCTGGAAGAAAAGCTTTCCAGCGACCAATGGAAGAAGGGGTTAAGTTATTAAACTTGATTCAAGATGTGTATTTAAACAAAGAGATTGACTTAGCATAAATTATGCGTAAAAACAATTTAAAATATTTAGCGGGGGCAATGATGATTATGATCATCTTGCCCTCGTTTGCTTTTTGTCATAATAGTAAGCAAAATAAACAGTCAAATAATCATCCAACAATTAACGAAACCTTCGAGCCAGATATTGACATATCAATTACTGCAAGACAAACAGAAGTGCAACTATTTGAAGGACAAAAAACAGCAGTTTACAATTATCAAGCTGAACTAATAAAGGGAGAAAAGTCATCATTTCAAGAGATACCCAACTCGTATCTTGGTCCTATTATTCGTGTAAAGCAGAATCAAAAAATTAGGGTTCGTTTCAACAATGATCTACCAGACGAAAGCATCATTCATTGGCATGGTCTGCATGTTCCGCATGAAATGGATGGTCATCCCATGCACGTTATCAAGAAAGGTGAACAGTATGTGTATGAATTTGTAGTTGATAATCGACCAGGCACCTATTGGTTTCACCCACATCCACACGGTCAAACCGGACCGCAAGTTTATAAAGGACTTGCAGGGCTTTTTATTGTGGAAGACAATAGAACAGATTTACCCTCTCATGCTTATGAAGTACCTCTTGTTATTCAAGACAGAAGATTTGACACAAATAACCAACTTGTATATTTAGAAAATAATATGATGGACAGAATGGTTGGATTTTTGGGAAATGAAATATTGATAAATGGCCAAAGCAATACTTCCATGGAAGTGAAAAAAGGTACTTATCGGTTTCGTGTATTGAATGGCTCAAATTCAAGGGTATATAAAATAGCTTGGAGCGATGAAGCTAACTTAACTGTTATTGGTAATGATGGAGGCTTGTTAGCCAAACCTATCGATAAACCTTATTTGATGTTAGCGCCAGGTGAGCGCGTAGAGTTGTGGCGAGATTTCTCTTCTGAAACAGCAGATGAACATATTTCGCTTAACAGTCTCTCATTTAATAGTGGCACTGCTATGGGAATGATGGGTGGTGGACAAAGAGGCGGTATGATGCAAGGTAGAGGTAGAGGCATGATGCATAATCAAAACACACTTTCTGATTCCTACATTGATAATGGGGAAGCTCTCACGCTTTACAATTTCGTTGTTTCTGACCAACAAGGAGAAGTCCTTTCATTGCCAGATGCGTTTAAACCTATAGAGCAATTAGATTTAGCAGAAGCAGTTAATAGCAACTCACCCCGCCAATTTGATTTTCATTTTCAACGAATGGAGTGGTTAATCAATGGCAGAACATTTGAAATGACTGAAGTTGCCGATTGGGAGAAAGTGAAACTAAATACCACAGAGGTATGGGAATTTATCAATAGTGGCAGTGGACGAGGAATGATGAGCAACATGATGAAGATGGCTCACCCAGTTCACATCCATGCTTTGCAGTTTCAAATTATCGATCGCGATGTCTCACAAGTTGATTCAGAAGTTTGGAACTCAATGAAGGATGGTTTTATAGATGAAGGCTGGCAAGATACTTTTCTCTTGCTACCCGATATGCGGGTGAAGGTAGCTATGCGATTCGAAGATTTCACAGGCATTTTCATTTATCATTGTCATAACTTAGAGCACGAAGATATGGGGATGATGCGCAATTATGAAGTTGTAGAATAGAAGATAAACCTACTAAAAATAAGATTTATGGAAGAGGATAAAAGTAAATCAGATCAAAAACATAGCCACTCTAAGAGTGACTCACAGCAACATGGTGATGTTGATAATAAAAAGAAGGATTCAGATAAGTCTAAACATAAACACGAGCAAAAAGATCACCAACATCACGACCACACAGAGCATCATCAGATGATGATCAAAGACTTCAGACTCAGATTTTGGATATCGCTCATTATTACGATACCCATATTGTTGCTCTCACCCATGGTACAAGAGTTGCTGGGCTTTGAGTTTACGCTTAGTGAGTCTATCGATAAGTACATTCTTTTTGGTCTCTCCACCATTGTTTTCTTTTATGGTGGCTGGCCTTTTCTCAAAGGGCTTGTAGATGAGTTAAAGGATAAACAGCCAGGCATGATGACCTTGATAGCTGTTGCCATCACAGTGGCTTGGGGCTATAGCACTGCTACTACATTTGGGTTGGAAGGATCTTCATTCTTTTGGGAGTTAGCAACGCTTGTAGACATTATGTTGTTGGGTCACTGGATAGAAATGAAATCGGTTTTGGGTGCTTCTCAATCATTACAAGAATTGGTGAAACTGATGCCCTCTGAGGCACATTTACTTAAAAACGGTGACACAGTTGATGTTAAGCTTGATGAACTGAAAGAAGATGACCAAGTAGTTGTTCGACCAGGTGAGAAAATTCCTGTTGATGGAGTAATAACAGACGGAGAAAGCAATGTTAATGAGTCTATGGTTACGGGAGAGGCTAAACCTGTAAAAAAAACAAAGGACAGTAAAGTAATTGGTGGAACTATCAATGGAAATGGATCGCTGACTATTAAAGTTGAACAAGTAGGGGAGAACGCCTATCTCAACAAGGTTATCAATATGGTGCGTGATGCACAAAGTGTGAAATCTAAAACGCAAAACTTGGCTGATAAAATTGCTTTTTGGCTTACTATTGTTGCGCTATCAGTTGGGTTTGCTACGCTTGCCGCATGGTTATTTGTAGGCAAGGAGTTTTCGTTTGCTATGGAACGAATGGCCTCAGTAATGGTAATAACTTGTCCACATGCTTTAGGTCTTGCAGTGCCTTTGGTGGTTGCCATATCTACATCTGTTTCTGCTCAAAGGGGTTTGCTCATACGCAACAGAACTGCTTTTGAGAATTCAAGAAAAATAACGATGATGGTATTTGATAAAACAGGAACACTCACCAAAGGTAACTTTGGAGTGACACGGATGGGTAGTTTTGTAGACAATTTAGATGACAATGACATCCTTAGGTATGCAGGTGCACTTGAATCTAAATCAGAACACCCGCTTGCAATGGGAATTATGGCAAAAGTTGAAGAAGCTGAAATTGAGCTTCCACAAGTAGAAAACTTCAATGCCATTACAGGTAAAGGAATTGAGGGAGACGTAGAGGGAGAGCATGTGAAAGTAGTAAGTCCAGGGTATATAAAAGACAAGAATTTAGATATACCTGACAATGCTTATAAAAGTGAAGCTGAAACCGTAGTTTTCGTCTTAATAGGTGAAAAACTGGTTGGTTTTATTGCCATGTCAGATGAGATTAGAAAAGCTTCATATAATGCTATTAAAACGCTTAAAGAGAACAATATAAAATGCGTCATGATGACTGGCGATAACGAAACAGTTGCCAAAAGCGTAAGTGATGAACTTGGGCTTGATGACTATTACGCTGGTTTGCTTCCCGATCAAAAGTTAGAGAAAATAAAGGAGTTCCAAGAAAAAGGAGAGTTTGTAGCCATGACAGGTGATGGAATCAATGATGCTCCTGCACTTGCCACAGCCGATGTGGGTATTGCTATTGGTAGCGGAACCGATGTAGCTGCCGAAACGGCTGATATTATATTAGTAAACAGTAATCCCGAAGATATTGCAACACTCATTCTTTTTGGGAAGGCAACTTATCGCAAAATGATTCAAAACTTCATTTGGGCTACAGGATATAACGTAGTAGCTATACCGCTTGCAGCAGGTGTTTTGTATAGTGCAGGCATACTCATTAGTCCCGCAATGGGAGCTGTTCTTATGAGTTTGAGCACCGTTATTGTAGCACTTAATGCACAACTGCTTAAAAGAAAAATGAGAAAAGTGGAGGAGGAGCACTAAGAGAAAATAAAAAATACCAGAAGGCACTAAAATAAATTAAGGAGAAGCATTGTGCTCTCCTTATTTTTTGCAACTATTTCTTTGTATCTTCGATTTATTTATTTTCTATTTACGCTCTCCAAACCCCTGTTGATTATCAATTTTGGTTCGTCCATAACGCTTTTTCAACATGTCAACTGCTGAATTTTTATAGGAAATGTATGTTTGCTTTTTCTTTACTATTTTAATAATCATCAAAATGGTGACTATCACAACAATAAGCCCAATAACCAGCCACCAACCTACACCAAATCCCATCCCCAACCGTGTTCTCCAAATCTATGCATCATAATTGTTTTTTTTAAATTGTTTTGACATCATCTTCATTTATCTTTTTGTTCGTACGAGTTTTCTATATAATTTTAAAGCTCTGTGGTTAAACAAGTTATTTTCATCTTCATCGAGACGCGATAAATCTTCTTATAATTCATCGAGCGATATAAATCTTCTTAGATTTCATAGAGACGCGATAAATCGTCGTCTCTACTTTACACTTCATTTGCATATATGCATAAATTGTTAAGCATCTATATCAATGAACCCCATACCCCTTACACCATACTTCATCTCAACGTCTATCAGGCATTAACATACATACTACCTCATACTGTCAATGCCTGAAATAGGTTGACCGTTTTATGGAATTAAAAAACGAAAAAATGGCAACAAGAGAAAGTTTTAAATTAAGTGCAAAACAAAAAAGATATCGTAC
>DEZB01000059.1:412-12785 GCA_002364735.1 Bacteroidales bacterium UBA3143 | reverse complement strand
TTAACTTAATGACATTGGGGGCTGGGGGGCGGTCCCTCACGTTGTCAATTGTCAATTGTCAATTGTCAATTATTCCTCCATTCTTCCCTCAAAACAATTCTGTCTGCCTTTGCGTACACTTTGAAAACATTGTTTTTCGTTGCCTTTGTATGCTCATCCTCACCCTTCTTATCGCCACTTCACGCCCCAAAAGGCTCTCTTCGTAATCCATAAATTCTCGTTCGTTATCGCTAATGTAGTAGCCTTTTGGTGAAGCCATTAACCCTTCCATTAGGTCGTTCACCCTAATGTGACTGATCAATTTACACACATACCATTTGTTTATTTTCAATCCGTGACCCCTTAGCCGCTGCACAATTTGCTTGTTAGTTACAGCATTCTTCTTTCCTTTTTTCATTTCCAACCCTTTTATCAAAATAGGGAGCAAAACATTTTGCTCATAGACACTTAATCGACATGTTTTTCCGTACAATTCATTTTTCATAGCTCTGGTGTTTTTATGCATTCAACAATAGTTTCATTTGTTAGCCCTTTGTCCGAAACGCGAAACATATATCCTTCGCGTTTCAAGTTAGAGGCTGTCATTCGCAGTGTAGTAGTTTTAACGTCAGCAGTTGAGAGCTTTATGCTCATTCCTTGCTTCATTTCTCGTAGCGTTGCAGTAGGCAACACAACTTTTTTAAATAATAGTGTAGTTGTTTCCATGTTATTCGTACTTTTGTAAATATTAGTTGTTTAAAAATTGTGTTATTGTTGACACATCTGCAATTATGAATATATTGATAGATGTAGCGACAAATGTATGCAGATTTAGCTACTTAAAAAAATAAATAGGCATGTTAAATTCATCAATTATGAAAATAAATATAAAGGAATAATGGAAACTACAATCAATCAAAGAGTTCAGGAAATTGCCGATAAACTGTGTGATGGAAACATATCAGAGTTGGCAAGAGTTTCAGGAGCCAGCCAACCTGCCCTGCGAGATATCGTTGGGAAGAAGCAGGCAAAACCACGCTTCGAATTGCTTAATACAATTGTAGAATCGTCCGCATTGCAGATAAATGCAGAATGGTTGCTTACAGGAAAAGGGGCCATGCAGAAAGTTGCAATAGAAATACTGCACCATCCACCTTACAATGATGCTGTGGGTAGTGGAATAATACCTGTTTACGATATCAATGCCGCTGCCAACCTGCACACACTGTTTGCCAATAACAGAGAACACCTACTTGGAGAAATCAAAATACCCAATGCCCCCGACTGCGATGGCACCATATATGTGCGTGGCGATAGCATGTACCCACTGGTGAAAAGTGGCGATATGGTTGCCTACAAACAGTTGCACAACGTTGAAAATCTTGTAGCGGGCGAGATGTATGTGGTAGATTTCCAGATCGATGGCGACGACTTTCTGGTGATTAAATATGTAAAATGGGAGGAGCGAAACGTATCGCTTCGTCTTGTTAGTTACAATAGTCATCATCAGGATATGATTGTGCCAGTGAATGCTGTCAGAGGGATTGCGCTGATTAAGATTATGATTAGGATTAATTCGATGATTTGAGGGTATGAGGTATGAGGTATGAGGTATGAGGTATGTGGTGTGGGGTATGTGGTATGGGGTGAGGTATGGGGTGTGTGAGAGATATGAGGTTGTTTGGCAAATTGCAGGGACAAATTGCGAATTGTCCTCTGGTAAAAATTAAAAGAATGTTGATAGAAACGGTCGTAGAGACACAATATTTTGTGTCTTTGATGCTAAAATAGTACTGTCATTCCGACCAAAGGGAGGAATCTGCATAAATGTTATACAATGCTGCGAAGCAAAGAATGGCACAAAGTTAACGCTATAAGTTGTTTGTAACAGAAAGCTGTAGAGACGGCGATTTATCGCGTCTCGTTTACAAACACACGGCGAATTATCGCGTCTCGATTACAAACGCACGACAATTTATCGCGTCTCGATTACAAACACACGACAATATATTGCGTCTCGATTAGATAACACGTCGTCAGGCATAAAATAATTAAGAGCCAATATGTTATAATAAAAAACAAATGCAAGTAAGTCCCCCCAAACCTTAGTAATATAGCAATAATCTCACGACACAAACCTTATTACCTTATTTTTTTGAAAAGAACTCTATTAACGCTTGATATTCAATGTGTGTGCCATTTTATCAAATGGTTTCTCGCAAAGATGCAAAGGCGCAAAGTGTCTGAACGATGATGGAAGGATTGGAATGATGGGTCATGAAAAGCATTACTGTCAAACCTAATCAAGGAATTCTATACATAGTATGTTTGTTATGTATAGATTTTGTTGTTTTCTTTACATATACTGTTGTCTGCATTTTCCTCGTTAGTGGTATGGAGATTTAATTTTGGTAATAATCAATTGTTGAAAAGATAAAAACATTATTTCATTATAGTTCTGTAACATTTATTTAAAACTTGTGAAGTATATGATGAATAGTTTGTATATTTGAAGTTGAATAGATGTGTTGTATTAAAGACAATAATGATAAACCAAAATAAAATAGACATATTAAAGAATGATATAGTTAAGCAATATCCAGATGTGCTTGATGTATTATTACGAGACCATACTACACAAAAAAATATATTTTGGGCTACTTATAATTATGAAGAGTTAGGAGATAAGTACAAATACAATTCACCTATTCTACCTGATCTAATAACAGGTGAAAATGGTCAAATAATAATGCCAAGAGTTCAGAAAGATATGTTACTTCAACGAAGTAGATCACGTGAAATGGCAGAAGTATTTACACCCTCATGGGTTTGCAATGCTCAAAATAATTTAATTGATAACGCTTGGTTCGGTAAAGAAGGTGTCTTTAATACATCTGAGGGTCAAGCATGGAAGACTAACAAAAACAATATTACTTTCCCTGTAGGCAAAACATGGAAAGATTACGTGAAAGATACAAGACTTGAGATGGCTTGTGGCGAAGCTCCTTACATTACAAGCAGATACGATACCACTACTGGAGTGTTTATACCAATTGAAAATAGGATTGGATTGCTAGACAGAAAACTTAGGGTAATAAACGAGAATGTGCATACATCGGGTTCATGGCTCAAAGCTGCACAAAAAGCTTATAAAAACATATATGCATTTGAATGGCAAGGTGATAATCTCTTGTTAGCCAGAGAAGCTATGCTTATTACATTTATTGAAAATTACAAACATAAGTTTGACAAAGAACCTTTATTAAGATCAATAAAATTCATTGCTTACATTATATCATGGAATGTTTGGCAAATGGACGGATTAAAAGGAGTTGTACCTAATACTTGCGGTAAGATTCAGAAAAAGATTATTAATCTCTTTGGAGAAATAGAAACTGATTCTTCATTCTGTAAAGGATGCCTTAATGACAACATAAAAAAACATAATGGATTAAAATGTCTTATCAAAGATTGGAGCATGAAAGATATAGAATCAGGGAGAAAAGGAAAAAAAATCAAGTTCATTGATTTACTTAAATAAGGAATAGTATGAAATTCACATCATCATTAAAACTTAAGCTAATTTATGTGTTTCGTATTAATAATGAAACTCACAAAGGGTGTTTGAAAATAGGAGAAACAACTTCTGACAATGAAGATATTTGGGGATTAGAACCAAATAGTAAAGCATTGAACAATGCTGCCAAAAAACGAATCAATTCATACACACAAACTGCGGGTATTGCTTACGACTTGCTCTACACTGAAGTATCAGTTTATGCTGAAAAAGGAATATTAAAAGCTTTCTCCGATTCAGAGGTTCATAAGGTTTTAGAAAGATCAGGAATTGAAAAAAGAGTATTTGACAAAAAAAACAAAGCTAACGAGTGGTACATTACTGACCTTGAAACAGTAAAAAAAGCCATCGCTGCAGTAAAAGAGGGAAGGGATTCTCTTCAATCGAGTGAAGTGTCAGAGGGACGAACACCCATTATTTTTAGACCAGAGCAAATAGATGCTATTGAGAAAACCATTCAGCGCTTTAAAAAAGGCAATGAGATGCTTTGGTATGCCAAGATGCGTTTTGGTAAAACCTTGTCCGCACTTCAAGTTATAAAAGAACATCAATTCAAGAAAACACTTATTATTACGCATCGTCCTGTTGTTGATGATGGATGGTATGAGGATTTTGGAAAAATATTTTATGATAAACCCAAATATTTTTATGGCTCTAAAAATAAAGGAGATAGTTTTGAAGTTTTGGAAAGTCAGCACAAAACAAAAAATGCAAAATACATCTACTTCGCATCTATGCAAGACCTTAGAGGATCTGAACTTGTAGGGGGCGATTTTTATAAGAATGATGAAATCTTTAATACTCAGTGGGATTTTATAATTGTAGATGAAGCTCACGAGGGCACACAAACTGAACTTGGAAAGAATGTATTAAAAGAGCTTATTAAAGACTCATCAAAGGTTCTCTACCTTTCGGGAACACCCTTCAATTTACTTGACGATTACAAAGATGAGGAGATATACACTTGGGACTATGTGATGGAGCAAAAGGCGAAAAAAGAATGGAATGAGTTGCATTTTGGTGATCCAAATCCTTATGCTTCTCTACCACGGTTAAATATATATACCTATGATATAGGTAAAATTGTTAAAGGTTACGAAGACGAGCAAGTAGCATTTAATTTCCGTGAGTTTTTTAGAGTAGATGTAAATGGTAATTTTATCCATCATAAAGATGTGCTATCATTTCTAAATCTTATTTGTAAAGAAGACTCTGAAAGTAACTATCCTTATTCTACAGAAGCCTATCGAGATAATTTTCGTCACTCTCTATGGATGTTGCCTGGTGTAATAGAAGCAAGGGCTTTAAGTGCAATGTTACAAGAGCACTCTGTATTTGGGCAGTTTAAAATTGTAAATGTAGCTGGAGATGGTGATGAAGAACAGAGTAACATTGATGCTCTTAAAAAAGTAAATGACGCTATAACAGACAAGCCTCACGAGACATATACTATTACACTCTCTTGCGGACGCTTGACCACTGGAGTTACCGTAAAAGCTTGGACAGCCGTGTTTATGCTCTCTGGCACTCACAACACCTCTGCTTCTGCTTATATGCAAACTATTTTTCGTGTGCAAAGCCCTGCTACTATCAACGGAAAGATAAAAGAGGATTGCTTTGTATTTGATTTTGCTCCTGATCGTACTTTAAAAGTGATAGCAGAAACAGCAAAAATATCTGCTAAGGCTGGCAAAACTACTGGTGAGGATAGAGAAATAATCGGAGATTTTCTTAATTTTTGCCCAATTATTGCAGTAGATGGTTCACAAATGAAAATCTATAACGTGAACGCTATGCTTGAGCAACTAAAAAAAGTATATATTGAGCGTGTCGTTAGCAACGGTTTTGAAGACGCTTATCTATACAACAATCATCTAATGAAACTGGGAGATATAGACCTCGAAGAATTTGATAGTCTGAAAAAGATTATCGGAAGCACAAAAGCTATGCCTAAGAGTGGTGATATAGACATTAACAAACAAGGCTTTACTGATGAGGAGTATGAACAAGCTGAAGCTGCAAAGAAAAAAAGAGTAAGCGAACGTACCGAAGAAGAGAAAAAGATATTAGAGGAAGAACGTGAGAGAAAAAAGAACAGAGACACTGCAATCTCTATTCTAAGAGGTATCTCTATTCGTATGCCACTGCTTATATATGGTGCTGATGTATCGGATGAAGATCAAGAGATAACAATAGATAATTTTTCAAAACTTATTGATGACCAATCATGGGAAGAATTTATGCCCAAAGGAGTTGCAAAAGACACTTTCGAGAAGTTTAAAAAATATTACGAAGCCGATGTATTTCGTGCTGCAGGTAGACGAATAAGAGCTATGGCACGGGCAGCAGATGACCTAACCATTGATCAACGCATAGAGCGAATTACAACTATATTTAGCACGTTTAGAAATCCTGATAAGGAGACTGTGCTAACACCTTGGCGTGTAGTAAATATGCATTTGGGTGATACAATTGGTGGTTATGTTTTTTTAGATGAGAATCGCAAAGAAACATTGGCTCAACCTAAATTTGTTTCACAGGGTGAAGTAACAGAAAATACTTTTGCAACTGATGCACATATTTTAGAAATCAACTCAAAGACTGGACTATATCCACTCTATATGACATATAGTATTTTCCGAAGTCGAATAGCAGAAAAACATACTAATGTTGAACCTGATAGTTTGCCTATAGATGAACAATTAGAGTTATTGGACAAAACAATAGCAGAGAATATATTTGTAATCTGCAAAACACCAATGGCTAAAAGTATTACAAGGCGAACCTTAGTAGGATTCAGAAAAGTAGATAAAGTAAACACTCGCTATTTTGAAGATTTAGAAAACCAAATAACCAATAAAGCTGATAAATTTGCACGAAGAATAAAAAGAGGGGAAATTTATTGGAAAGCAAACAAAAACAATAATATGAAATTTAATGCAATAGTGGGAAATCCACCGTATATGGAAATGGATGGTGGTGCTCAAGCAAGTGCAAAACCCATATATAATCATTTTGTGGATATTGCTAAAAGAATTGAACCTGAATATATTTCCATGATCATCCCCTCACGATGGTATTCTGGAGGTAGAGGGCTCGATGACTTTAGGGAAGCTATGTTAAAAGACAAACGTATTGCACTTCTACATGACTTCCTAAATCCTGAACAAGTATTTCCTAAAACTAATATAAGAGGTGGTGTTTGTTACTTTTTATGGGATGAAAATTACGATAATAATTTAAACTTAACTGAAGTAATTACACATCAAGAATCAAAAGCTCCAGTTTCTGTATTACGCTCATTGAAAACATTGGATTCAGACACATTCATTAGACATAATGAAGCTATTTCAATTATTGAAAAAATAAATAAACAAGGAACTTTTAAATCCTTTTCAAATTTCGTCTCACCGCTTAGACCATTTGGTTTCAGAGGTTATTTTACAAATGATGATAAATTCAGAAGTGATGTTTCAGGATTAATATCTCCAGTAACCTGTTATGGAAAAGGAAAAAGGATAGGCTTTCTTGAGAGGAATGAAGTAAATACGAGAAAAACCTGGATTGATAAATACAAAGTATTTACACCAAGAGCTAACAATATTGGAACAGAACTTAGTGATGATAATTTAAATACATTTATTGGTGCCCCAGGTACAATCTGTACTGAATCATACATTGTTGTAGGCATAGGCTTAAAATTGGACGAATTTTCAGCAATGAACTTAAGTAAATATTTCTTTACTAAGTTTTCTAGATTTATGCATAGTCTTGCAAAATCAAGTCAAGATGCAACTTCAAAAACTTATAAATTTGTTCCACTTCAAGACTTCACGACTAACTCAGATATAAATTGGAGTAAATCTATTCCTGAAATAGATAAACAATTGTATGAAAAATATGGCTTAACAGAAGAAGAGATAGAATTTATTGAAAGTATGATAAAGCCAATGGCTTGATATTTACGATGCAATAATGTTTATATTATAAAAAAACACAATGAGAATTAAACATTCAGATATAGCTATTGATGAAAACAAGCCATTTTTGAACTGCAAATTGGATAGAGGAAAATATGCAGAAGTTTTGACCAATATAGTTTCTTCTTACGCTGATGGTTTTGTGCTTGCAATAAACAATAAATGGGGAACTGGAAAAACTACATTTGTGAAAATGTGGCAGAAAAGTTTGGAGAATAAAGGTTTCCAAACTGTTTATTTTAATGCGTGGGAAAATGATTTTGAAAACAATCCTTTAACTGCACTTATTGGAGAGTTGAAGTTGTTAATTACAAATGGAAAAGATAAAACAGGAAAAGAAAAGTTTCAGAACGTTTTAAGAAAAGGTTCTCTAATCACTAAACATGTTGTTCCTGCACTTATTAAAGCTGTATTAGACAAACAAATTGATATAATTGGTTTAAAAGAAACATTAGTTGCTCTATCTAAAGGTCTGTCAGATGTGTTTGAAAAAGAGGTGGATGAATACGCTGAAAGAAAAGAGAATATAAAAGAGTTTCGTAAGAGTTTATCAGAATTTATTGCGGAAACGGTGAAGAAGAAACCTTTGATTTTCATTGTAGATGAACTGGATAGGTGTCGTCCTAATTATGCAGTTTCTATTTTAGAGCAGATAAAGCATCTATTCTCTATTCCTAATATCGTTTTTGTACTTTCAATTGACAAAGAACAATTAGGTAATGCAGTAAGAGGCGTTTATGGAAGTGACGAAATAGATGCTGATGAATATTTGCGAAGATTTATTGATATAGAATACTCTCTCCCTATCCCTTCAGAGGGTGTTTATTATAAATATCTGTATGAATATTTTAAATTCGATGAGTTTTTTGAATCAATTGTAAGAAGAAGAGGAAGATCACTATATGATATTAAAGACCAGTTTTTAGAAACATGCGACATTGTTTTTCTTAATAACGATATCCCATTAAGAGTTCAAGAAAAAATATTTGGTTTAATACGTACATCCTTAAGAAGTACTAATCCTCATGATTACATTATCCCTCAACTTTTATTGTTATTAGCTTATATAAAGATTGTTGATAATAAGTTTTATAATAATCTTAAAGATAAAAAGCTCTCTATTACTGATGCTCAAAAGGATTTTCTGAAAACATTGATTCATAGTAAAAATGAAGAAACCGAAAATCTATTAATCTATTTGGAAGCTTACTTTGTAAATGCATATAACCTATATACAAGAGATAGATTCGGAAGAAGTGCACTTTTCAAGCATGATAAAGAAGCTAATAAAGATATATGCACTATTAGTTCTGTAGTTAATGATAATCTAAACGATGACTTTCATCGACTCTTAGAGCATCATAATAGATTCAATGATAATGCTTATAATTTGGAATTTGTGCTAAATAGGATTGATCTTTTAGCCTAATCTCAAGGATTAGCAAAAAAGATTTTCAGTAAGTGGTATGTTGATATTTTTAAACAGACGAGTACTTATGAAGAATAGAATGTAGGTGTAAATAATAATAACAATAACAATACTATGACATTAAAAGAAGCAACTTTAAAGAGTCTTGATGAAATAAAAGGACTTGCAAATTACATTGATGTTTGCAACCATATTATCGAAAAAGGTTACTATGACTTTGGGGATTCCAAAACACCCCCTTCAACAGTTTCGGCTATACTTGGCGATTTTATAAGAAATGGCGACACCAGAGTGAAGAGGATAAAAAATGAGAGTGGAAGTTACTCCTATTATTTGACGATAAATGAACCTGATATAGATATTGTAGCACTATCAGGAGGGACTGAAACTGAAACTGTTCCCATTAAACTTCAAAAAACAAAAGTCAAAACTTATTACGAAAGGGACCTGCACAAACTTTTGAGCAGCTACTTGAAGAACACAAAGGTGTACTCAAAAACTATTTTTCATGAACAATCAAAATCAGGGACAGACAACAATCAGATTTGGACACATCCTGATATGGTGGGGATTAAATTCTTGAGTTTGCAAACAAAAGTAAGTCAAAGCTTTTTAAAGTCAATTAATCGTGTTGACACATTTAAGATAAGTTCTTATGAAATAAAAAAAGAGATCAACTCTGACTCTGAGCTTAAGAAAGCTTATTTCCAAGCTGTTTCCAATTCAAGTTGGGCAAACTACGGATATCTTGTTGCTTTTGAGATAAGTGATAGTTTGTCTGACGAGATGGAGCGATTGAATCAATCTTTTGGAATTGGAATCATTGAATTGAATGCCAATCCGTATCAAAGTAAGATACTTTATCCCTCACGTTATAGAGAGCTTGAATTTAAAACTATAGATAAGCTTTGTAAAATAAATAAAGAGTTTGAACAGTTCATTGAACAAGTAGATAAACTGATGACTGCAAGTGATCGCTATTATAAGTCAACAGAGAAAGAGTTGAATGAATTTTGTGACAGTTACTTGGAAAACGATACGGAGATAGAGGAATATTGCAGGGAGAAGAATATTCCGATTCCGATTGATGAAAAAGTGGAGTAAGCCTGGAGATTTGTTAGTTTATATAAAGTAATAAAAGCTCACTTAACAACAAATGATGATGAATACAAAATAGAAATATTAGAGCTCCAATCAAGAGTAATCAGAAATAGAAGCATCTTCCACAGTAGAGGCTTTTGACAAAATGAGAGAGAGATGTACATGACTGAAACAAAATATTCATGATTATTTAAATATTGAAGTATGGATTTTTTTAAATTTGAAGATAGTAAGTTCAAAATAGTCATTGAAAATTTCAGGAAACGCTTTAATCGCGAATTGAAATATTTAAATGAATATTTTGAGTTGAATAATAAAATGTTGAATAGTAGAAGAAATAACTTGGATTTATGTTTAAAAGAAGATATTCAAAAACATCCTGACCAGGAATATATATTTAGAGATTTCTATCAGATCGATTATATTAAAATTCCTTGTTATTTTTATAATTCTGCTATTGTATCTCTATACTCACTTCTTGAAAATAATATAAATCATCTTTGTGAAATAATAGAATTAGAATCAAATCTTGGAATAAAATTGAGAGATTTAGCAGGATCTAATATTATTGATAAAGGGAGACTGTTTTTAATTAAAATCGGATGTATTAATTTTGAAAAGATCGATAAAGAATGGTCTCGGATTACAGATTTTCAGAAGCTTCGAAATTTGATAGTTCATAACAATGCACAGATGAAAAATCCTGAACGGGACATTAAACTTATGAGTAAGTTTAAAGAAGTTAGGACATACAATATAAACATTGAAAATGATTTTCATATAACAGACATTTCAATCGTGTATGAGTTTCTTGGATTGATTGAAAATTTTATTGTTAGTATTTTAAACCAAATTGAAGATAGAGAATTTAAGAAATATGAATTTGATTCTAATAGCTTGCAATATAATACTCACGATGATCTTCCATTTTAAAAAAGAGAGAACTTAAACCTATTTCCTGTCGCAAAAATATCCAATATTTGCGACAAGAATAAGTAAATGTTAGAAGCTAATATAATGATAAAGAAACAATTAAATAAATTTTAGAAGCGAGGGGGGGGGTCGCTCTTTTTTTCAATGAGAAATAAATCTATTTGGATTTATAACTAAAAAACATACAACCATGACAACTAAACCCAAAAGAACCAAACAAAACAGCCTCTACCTCCCCATCAAACAAGTCTATTTTGACGAGATCTTGAATGGAACAAAAGACAAAGAGTATAGAGCCATCAGTCCAAACACCATAATAAAGTATTTGATGCACGAGAAAGTGGATGGTGAGATACAGTTGCTCTACTAACCTATCAATAAATCTATACCTTAGTGTGTTTTATTATGTATGAATTTTGGCGTTCTCTTTACATATTCAACAATTATCTGCAATTGAAACTTATTTTAATAATTGAATATTTGAACCAGAATATGCATTAATATAATATCTGTAATTTCTTTCATCTCTTAATTTGCCCAACTTCTCCAACTCTTCAATCAGCAAAGGGGACATTTGGGATAAGGTGATGTGCCTCATCCCTAACAGCTCATTATAATAATGAACCTTTGGTGTGCTGGCAATCGAAATAAGAAAAGTATCGTTATACAAGCCTGTAATTCTTTCCATTAATAATAAGCCTAAATTATATTTGCGGTACTTACTATCAATCCACAAAGTGGAACGTTCATACACAAAATGCTCTTTAAATTGATGCTTGTGAACAAATATGTGTCCAAAAATATGTTCATCTTTCACTAAAATAAAACACCCATTCTTTATACGCTCCTTCAGCATCTCAACACTTGCGTAGTAGAGGGCAGAAACTTCGTCGGTTCTCTTTGAGATAACTCCCAATAGACTGTCAGGCAACTCATACATGAGCTTTATTTCTATGCCCTCTTTAGCACAATAAGCCTCAGCTTCTTTTAGAATGATTTTAGTGTCAATATCTAATGTAACTCCCATTTTATTTCAAATTCTTAATTGTTTTTATCAAAACCACAAAATCACATTTTGGGTTTGTTCTAAGTTGATTTAAGTGACTTATTTATTAACTCCAAAACATGATTTCTTTATATCTTATTTCAATAAGTATATAATGATGTATGGATATAAGTAAAAGGAGGATTTAAAGTTCATATTGAGCAGATTAATGTTACTTAAAAAAAAGAGAGTAATATAATTGCTGGTCGTCTTTTTTTATCAAATATGTAAAGAATATTTTTTGTTTAAAACATATTCATCACCGCGAAAATGAATAACCAGTCAATGGTTCAGCGTTTTTAACGCGAAATGTTGATAATAGCACCACG
>DEZB01000059.1:0-245 GCA_002364735.1 Bacteroidales bacterium UBA3143 | reverse complement strand
CTTTCAGCCAATAAACTATATGCACAGTTATGACCAAACTAACCGAAAAAACCATAGAGCAATCCCTAATTGACCAACTAATTGGTCAAGGCTACAGCTATTACAATGGCACAGATATTTCCACTCCCCCTCGTTTGCAACGAGTGGTCAATGATTCAGCGTTTGTAACGCAAAATGTTGATAATAGCACCACGTCCTGAAAGGACACCTGAATTCAGCCCAGCGCAACGCGTTGGGGATATGTA
>DEZB01000020.1 GCA_002364735.1 Bacteroidales bacterium UBA3143 | reverse complement strand
TAATTTTTGTCATGTACTAAATAGATTGACTTATAAAAAAAGCGCATTAAAAAACTGCATTTCTAATAAATGCAGTTTTTTAATGCGCTAACATCTATAAGTGTTATTATTTAATTTTCTATTTTATATAATAGCACTACCAATAAGGAATACTCCAGCTAACGCAACAATAGCATAAAGCTCAGGAAACACTGCCAATATGAGGGTATTTGTAAATACATTATGTCCTTGACCAATAGCAGCGATACCATTAGCACAAACCTGTCCCTGTCTAATTGAAGAAAACAGACCAACAAATCCCAAAGTTAAACCTCCAGCAAGAACTGCTGCTGCTTGAAACATTGAAATATCGGGCGTAAGCACCCCAAATATAGTTTGAAACATAAAATATCCAGCAAAACCATATAGACCTTGTGTACCAGGTAGTGCTGTTAGAACAAGAAAATTACCAAAAGCACCATCATTCTTTTTTAATGCTCCTACTGCAGCATTACCTGCAATGGTCACTCCGTACGCACTTCCAATTCCGGATAAAATGAGCATAAATGCTATACCCACATAAGCTAATAATAGATTTAATACCATAATCGATTGAATTTATTTGATTTTTATAATTTGATTTATGTAAATGGTTGATATTTTTGTCCACCTCCACTGAATTCAGAATTCTTAAAGAACTCAACAAAAGTTAGGCGCATTGGATGAACTATAGCTCCTAATGTATTCATAAAAATATTGATAGAATGACCTATAACAAAAATTAAAATAGTCACAATTGGTCCAGCAATAGCGTTATCTGGACTCATTCCCAGAGCTAAACTGGTAAAAACACTTGCTAATATACCTCCTGACAAACCAAGAGCAAACAGACGTACATAAGATAATATGTCTCCTAAAAGTCCTGTTGCCATGTTGTAGGTATCCCACAAACCAAGTCCAAAGTTTAAAAATATATTTTTACCTGGTGAGTTGAAAAAGAAGATAGCTATTATACTTAGACCAAGAATAATTAAATGAGCTGTTCCTGTCATTGGCAAGAAGTTTGGAAATAAAACAGCAACAATAAAACTTAATAATAAAGTGATCCAACCAATAGTTGACACACCATGTACAAAACCAAATTGAATAATTCGGTTAAATACTTTAATAATCATTCCAAAGATTACTTGAATAACACCTAATATTAGAGCCAAATTAAACATCATATTATTGTCGAAATACAACTTCTCACGTAGTGTAACGGCTAAAGGGGTATCTAAATCATACAGTTGTACACCAAAAAAACCTCCTGTTAAAAATCCAGTGAAGAACGCACTCACACCCAATACCTGTACTAACGACAAAATTGATTTCATAGAGTCTCCCAAAGAAGATTTTTTCAAAATCTTTGCTATAGTGGCCGCTACAAACAAGAACAAACCATATCCAATATCTCCCAACGACAAACCAAAAAAGATCATAAAGAACGGCGCAAAATATGGCGTCAGATCTAACTCGTTGTATTTTGGCAACATGTAAAGATTTGTGATTGGCTCAAATAGTTTGAAAAACTTATTGTTATTAAACTTTATAGGCACATCATCTTCAGGTGTTGGATCGGCTACTTCATAATAAGCGTCTTTAGATTGTAGATAAGATGTAATTTTTTCTTCGTTTTCTTCGGGAGCCCAACCTTGCATCAACATTAACTTATCGTCTGCAACATGACTGGTACTTAAAACTACATTCTTCAAAGATATCTTCGACTCAACATCTGAAATGGCTGCATCAATAGATGGAATATCAGCTGAAAGTATTTTTAATTGTCCGTATTCCTTGTCAAGTTTTGTTTTAATAGTCTCAATCAGATTTGATAAATCGTTGTACGAAACATCTGGAAGTTTCACAGATTCTAAACCTAACTCTTCGGCAGTATTATCTTGCTGGGTTACTGTTATAAAATAATAGCGTGTCGATTCATTTATCAAAATAGCATTATACATATTTTCCCATTCTGGATTGTATGCACTCTTTTGAATGGAAAAGAAATCTATATTATAGCCAAACCGCTGTAATTTTTTAATCATTTCTGGGTCAAAATTGCCCCATGGCTCAAGAGCTTCCAACTCTCTTGAACTTACTTGCAATTGTTGATTTAAAGTTGCAATATGTTCTTGAACTATCTCAATCTTTTGAGGTATTTGGTAACCTAACTCAACATCGGCTACATTTTGCTCTATTACTATCTTTTCATCTGAAATTGACTTTTTCAATATCTTTTTAGACTCTTCAAGTTTTTTCAATTCACTCAAATAATAGTCTAATTCATCATTTTGATCAACCTCTTTTTCATCATGTTTAGCAACATGAATCAATCCAAGCTCACGCAAATCTTGCAAGAAAATATCATAATCATTATGATAGATCAAAAAAGAAAACTTTCTCATTTTTTTTACCATATCGAATCCTCCTTTTCAGCTCTTGCATCTTTTTTAGAACGCATAATTTTTTGTGACGATTTCGAAAGATTTTCCTCATCTTCGAGGTAGCGCTTAATCTTTAAGATTGCATCTTCATAAGCAGGTATTTGCACCTTCTCAAAAAGATTTACTTTTTGTGTAGTCTTTTTCCTGGCGTATTCCAGCTTTTTAAGTTTAAGATCAAAGAAATCTCGCTTTATGCCTATTTCTCCTAAACGTTGCAACAAGTTTACTCCATCCAAAAACCATTTAGGTCTGTTGAAAACACTAAACTGTTTAGTTTCAAACTCAACTCCTTCTAATACGTGAATAGGCACACCTGCAATTTTCTTCCTAGAAAGATTTACATCCTTCACTCTTATCAGAGTAGAATCGAATTCTGTCCACAACCCTACCATCTTGTCATACGAGCCAATTTGTGTCTCCAGTTCTTTGTCTAATTCCTCAATTTGATCTTTTGCTTTTTTTACTTCCATACGCAAAGCACTCTCTTTACTCTGAAGAGTAGGGAGAGCACGTAACCTCATGTTGAGTTGTTTCTCAAGATTTTGTTGCGATGTTTTATTATATTGAAATTTTATAGTCATAAATAAGCTACATTCCTAATTATTGAAGTTTTTCTGGAACTTCTTCATTTTTCCAGTACTTATCCACCATCTCTTTTTTCATGTTCACCTCTTCGGGTCTAAAGTGTTTACTGAATAACCCCCAAGTAGTATCGAGCATTTCGGTTGTATTTAAATTTACATCAATTGCCAAAATATATTCAGAATACTCTTTTGCAAAATCTAAAGTACGTTTATCATAATCTGTAAGATCGAAGCCGTTTTCCATTTTCGTTTTTGCATTAGCAGCATCAGAGTATAATCGAACAGCTGCATTCATCACTTGTGGATGGTCTTCGCGTGTTACACTACCTTGTACCAATTGTTTTAGACGCGAAAGCGAACGGAATGGATCAACAATTACTTTACCAATATCACTATCTGTACGCAAAAACAACTGTCCCTCTGTAATATATCCTGTATTGTCGGGCACAGCATGTGTAATATCACCTCCAGAAAGAGTAGTTACAGCAATAATAGTAATGGAGCCTCCAGCAGGAAACTGTACTGCCTTTTCATATATTTTTGCTAAGTCAGAGTATAGCGAGCCAGGCATTGAGTCTTTCGAAGGAATTTGGTCCATACGGTTTGACACAATTGCTAAAGCATCAGCATATGAAGTCATATCTGTCAGAAGAACTAAAACATTTTCGTTTTTATCTACTGCAAAATATTCTGCAGCAGTTAATGCCATATCTGGTATCAACAAACGTTCTACGGGTGGATTTTCGGTTGTATTTACAAAACTGATAATTCTATCCAAAGCACCAGCATTGCTAAATACATTTTTGTAGAACAAATAGTCATCATTGGTCATACCCATTGCGCCCAGAATAATCTTATCGGCCTTTGCACGCAGTGCAACAGTTGCCATTACTTGATTATACGGCTGATCGGGGTCGGCAAAGAAAGGTATTTTTTGTCCTGAAACGAGCGTGTTGTTCAAGTCGATACCTGCGATACCTGTAGCAATCAATTTAGAAGGTTGAGCCCTACGAACTGGATTTACAGAAGGTCCTCCAATCTCTCTATCTTCTCCTTCTGGTATGGGTCCTCCATCAATGGGATTACCCAAAGCATCAAAGAACCGACCAGCTAATTGATCACCAACTTTAAGCGAAGGAGCTTTCCCTAAAAAAATAACCTCAGCATTTGTAGGTATACCTTCCGTACCTCCAAATATTTGCAAAGTTATTTCATCTTCTATAATTCTTACTACCTGAGACAATCTACCATCTACAGTTGCCAACTCGTCATAACCCACATTTTTAGCTTTTAGACTACACGTAGCCTTAGTTATTTGGGTGATTTTAGTGTATATTTTTTGAAATGCTTTTGCCATAATTCTACCAGCTTTCTACTTTATTTTTTATTATTGTTGTAAAACCGCTTTCTTTTCTAATAATTCGTCAAGTTGCTTTCGATATTCATTAAACTTATCAGATTTGAACTCTGCATAGTTCATTTGCCTGCAAATATTAATAACATCTTTAAAATAATCTGCAACTTTATTGAAGTTATCAAATTTAAAATCGGTACGACAAATATCGGTAACCATATTTAATATATACTCTTGACGCTCCATGGGCGTTACTGCGTCAATAGGATCGAATGCATCTTGTTGCAATACAACAAAGTCAATCAATTCTGATTTCCAATAAGTAATGTGATACTCAACAGGGACGCTATCGTCACCCAGAATATTAATCTGCTCTGTGATCTCCTTGCCTCGTAATAAATTGAGTTTTGCTTCGTTTATTTTTTCTAACCAATCCTCTGAAATCACCTCTTTGATGTATTCTTCAAATTCAGGATATTCTATATATTTTGAATAAGAGTCAATCGGATTAACAGCCGGATAGCGTTTTCTATCTGCACGGTCTTGTTCTAATGCATAAAAACATCTGGCAACTTTTTTAGTATTCTCTGTTACTGGTTCTTTCAAGTTTCCTCCTGCTGGAGAAACTGTACCAATAAAAGTAATGGAACCAGATTCATCGTTATTTAGTATCACATGTCCAGCTCTACTATAGAAGTTGGATATAATTGAAGACAAATCCATAGGGAAACCATCTGGTCCAGGAAGTTCCTCTAAGCGATTACTCATTTCGCGCAAGGCTTGCGCCCAACGAGATGTGGAATCAGCCATAAGAAGCACTTTCAAACCCATTGCCCTATAATACTCACCAATAGTCATGGCAGTATATACAGAAGCTTCACGGGCTGCAACGGGCATGTTTGATGTATTTGCAATAATGATGGTTCGCTCCATCAATTTTCGACCTGTATGCGGGTCTTCTAATTCGGGGAATTCTGTGAAAATTTCAACTACTTCATTGGCACGTTCACCACAAGCTGCAATTATCACAATGTCCGACTCGGCTTGTTTTGATATGGCATGTTGCAAAACAGTTTTACCCGTACCAAACGCACCAGGTATAAAACCTGTACCACCTTCTACAATTGGGTTAAGGGTGTCAATAGTTCTCACACCTGTTTCAAGCAGCTTGTATGGACGTGGTTTATTTTTAAAGAACGTTATCGGCTGTTTCACTGGCCAACGCTGAATCATGTTGAGCTCAATCTCTTTGCCATCTTTATCTTCTACAACGGCAATAGTGTGATAGATATTATATTCGCCTTCATCAGTAACACTTTTCACAGTATATTCTCCCTCCATCTTGAAGGGGAGCATTATTTTGTGAGGTTGAAAGTTCTCTTCAACTTCGCCCAACCACGATCCTGCCGCTACTATATCTCCTGCTTTAGCTAATGGCTTAAAACTCCAAAGTTTTTCTTCATCAAGAGGAAAAGTATATTGTCCACGTTTCAAGAAAACACCATCCATCTTGTCCAAGTCATTCTGTAGCCCATCTAAATTTCGTTCTAACAATCCTGGACCTAAAACAACTTCAAGCATATAGCCTACAAACTCTACTTTTGCATCTATAGCCAAGCCTCGTGTACTTTCAAAAACCTGAACATAAGCACTCTTACCAATTACTTTAATAACCTCAGCCATTAGCTTTGTATCGTCCAAAACTATATAAGCAATTTCGTTTTGTGATACTGGACCATCTACCTCAACTATTACTAAGTTGGCGATAATTCCTTTTACAATTCCTTTTGTTGACATATATATGTGTTATTTCTATTTCCTTTTATTTGGAGTTACTCTTCCTCGGGAAGTTTCACTTCTTTTTTCATGTTTGCAATCAGTTCACGGAAAACACGCTCGCCTTCTTCAGCATTCAGCTTCACCCAACGTTCCAGTATCTGCAATTTGCATAAATAAGCAAACAGATATTCCACATTGAAATAATCAAATACTGTGTTCTCTTCTAACCAATCCCAACGAAATTTATCTATTTTGCGTTCTCTTTCATAAATATCTTCATCTTCTGAAATGCGAAGAATTGTATCATAATACGCTAACTCTTGTTCAAGACCAAAATCTCGCAAATTAGCATTAGAGCGTATTGTTTTAGCAATATGGTTATTACCAACAACCACCTGCTTTACGTCAAATCCATATTTACGACTATATATTGCTGCTAAGAGGTTGCCAATATTCAGATTTAATGTAAACCATTGAGACACCAATGAGTTTTGAGCTTCAATGCCGTAATCCATATATAGGGAAGTAAGCAAATTTTCCCAATTCATGTTTTCAGATTCCGCATCTTCTTTCAACCATTGTTTTATGAAGTTCTCAAATATATTGGGTAGACTTTTAGGTTTATCAAGAGAGCTGTCTTTAATAGATGCTATCGAGTTGAGCAACTCTTCACGCGTATATACCCCTGTATCTCTAATGTCAGCATCTTTGTTAGCAAGGAGTTTTAAAAGATTTTCTTTGTCGGCTTCTAAAAAATACTTATCAATCAATTTTCTATCGTCAGGTTTAAGCTCATCGTAAAGCATCTCTTTAAATTCTGCCACAATAAATGGCAGCTTTGTGCTGTCAAATGAAAAATCAGGCAGGCCTGCAACAAAATAATAGTATTGATTTTTGAACATATATATATTATGAGTAAATATTTCTACTATAAGATAATTAAAATAATAACTTTTGAATCTGAGGACGCAAAAATTCTTTGAAATAAGCAATAAACTCATCTTCTCCAAATTTCACTTTGTATGATCCGTCCTCTGGAGCAATTAGAAAACCTGTTTTTAGACCATTTACAGATTCTATTTTCAATGTGTTGTCAAGTAAATGCTTTGCATTGGCTTCAATGTATTGCTCAAGTTCTTTCTTGTTTTCTACACTTACGACCATCGACTGATCTTTAGACCAGTTTTGCATTAAATCTGTAATCAGTTTTTGCATAAAAACTTTATCCTCCATTGCAGCTTTTACGTTGGAAGTGGATAATTTGTCGGTGATAATATTGGTTGCTTCCGTTTTAAGGGCTTCTAAAGCTTGAGATGCATAAAGTTTAAGCTCCGACTCAGCATTAGTGTTTATTTCTGTCGACTTTTTCTTTGCAGCTTCTATTATTTGTTGCGCCTTATTTTCTGCCGCCTCAATAATTTTTCGCTCTTTTTCTTGTGCATCTTTTATGATACTCTCGGCCTCAGTATTTCCTTTTTTAACTCCTTCCGTGTAAAGCTTCGAAGTAAGTTCTTGTATTTTATCCATAATATTAATATGCTGTTATTTTAGAAAATTGCGATGTAAATAAAATCATAATAAACAAAGATATAAAAATATATTACTCTTGAACAGTATCTAAACCACTTATTTTATAATAAACCCTCACTTTTTAATATTTAACATAACAAAAAACACTATTTTTGCACAATGGATAGAAAAATATTTCGACTTGCTCTTCCCAATATAATCTCAAACATAACAGTTCCACTGTTGGGAATGATTGATTTAGCTATTGCTGGGCATTTAGGATCGGTGATATATATTGGTGCTATTGCACTGGGCAGTAATATCTTTAATATGATTTACTGGAACTTTGGCTTTTTAAGAATGAGCACCAGTGGATTTACTGCTCAAGCTTACGGATCGCGTAACTTTGGGGAAGCCATGAATGTGTTATTGCGTGCACTCATTGTTGCCATTGGATTTGGTTTAATCATATTGCTTCTACAAGTACCAATAGAAAAGATTGCAATCAACTTCATTAAGTCTGGTCCAGATACCATAGAAAATGTGCAATTTTACTTTCGTATTTGTATATGGAGTGCTCCCATGGTGTTGGGTGTGTACGCATTTAATGGATGGTTTATTGGAATGCAAAACGCAAAAACACCCATGGTAATAGCTATTGTCAACAATGTCTTAAACATTGTTCTTAGTTTTATATTTGTGTTTGGGTTTGATATGAAAATCAAGGGTATAGCACTTGGCACGATGCTCTCACAGATAATTACTTTTGTAATTACAGTCACTTTCTGGTTTCGTTATTATGGTCGATTGAATAAATACATAAACATTAGCACCATTTTTAATGTAGAAGCCCTAAAACTCTTTTCAAAAGTAAATAGCGATGTCTTTGTGCGCACATTTATGATTACGCTTGTCACCACATTTTTCACTTTTGCATCATCGGGTATGGGCGACACTATTTTAGCAGTAAATGCATTATTGATGCAGTTCTTTGCGCTATTCTCTTATTTTATGGATGGTTTTGCTTATGCAGGTGAGGCACTGACAGGACGATACATTGGAGCACGCAATCACGCCCTGTTGTGGTTCATGATTAAGCGATTGTTCTTTTGGGGATTTATTGTAAGTGCAGCTTCGGCAGTTTTATATATATTCTTTCCAAATCAGATACTCCAGATACTAACCGATAATCAAGATGTCATTGAAGCTACAAAATCATTTACATTTTGGACTATCCTAATCCCCATTACTGGATTTGCAGCCTTCTTGTGGGACGGCATCTTCATTGGAGCTACAGCATCCAAGGAGATGCGAAATGCAATGATACTCTCGGCCCTAAGTTTCTTTGTTTGCTATTACACGACAAAATCTTTTTTAGGAAACAACGCTCTGTGGCTCTCTTTCATTTTTTATTTATCGGTAAGAGGTCTTATTCAAACAATTTGGGCAAAGAAGGCATTGCGTGTTAGGGAGTGATTCCAATCTAACATCAATCCTCATCATCCAATTCGAATATTTCATTTACACTTATGCCAAACACTTTAGATAGTTTTAAAGCGAGAACAGTAGATGGTATATATCTATTATTTTCAATTGAATTTATTGTTTGCCTCGAAACACCAATTTTATCTGCTAATGCTTCCTGAGTTAAATCCTTAATAGCTCTTTGTATTTTGATTGTATTTATCACTATCGGTTATATAAAATTGAATGGAAAGTAATGAAGTAAAATATAAACATAAGTAGTAAGATTCCTACCGCACTATCATCTAAAACAAAATGTTCAGAAAATTGTAATTTCAAAAGCAAATTGAAAATTACATATAAAACTCCAAAAATAAAAGAACGCCCAATAGCTTGAACCCTAATTCTAAATGTCAGCTCATCTTCTATCTTATTTCTTGTAATTGCCAATATTAGGAGAGATATTAAGATGCCTATCTTTGAAATTACCCATACAATCTCTTGATCAACTTTTAATAGATTCAATTTAAACAGAAAAACAAATAAAACACTCAATACCAAAATCCCGTAACCAATCTTTTTGAAATTTGTTGGTAGTAAACGTAAGTGTAATTGATTTCTTTCCATAGCTAATAAATTTAAGAATTGTCAAGCTTGTTGTTCTAAAAGACAAATATACTTTAGTTCCAAATTAAATCCCTTAATTATGAAATATTTTCTTTAACCCATTGAAATGGTTGAATAATGACAACCTCACGAGGCTTCAAATTCTAAATGAAGTCTGTACTCTATCACGCATTTTAGTTATTACTTTATCTTATTCATATAAATGTTTCAAAACCCTCTTCAAAACTTTTAATCGGAACCTCTTTTCCCTTTTGTCCTCTTTTTATTAGTTGCGTTCTTTGTTTTTCCTTTTAACTTACTATTCTTATTGCTGTTAGATTTAACAGAAGCATTATTCTCTACAATTTCAATAGGCTTAGCGTCTAATTCAGCATCAGGTTTATTTTCTGGCTTAACTTCGGGTTTATTTTCTGGCTTAACTTCGGGTTTATTTTCTGGTTTATCTTCAGGTTTTATTTCAGGTATTGTTTGCTTGCTAAGTTTCATAGCTGCTGCTTTCTTATCAGCAAGAGCTTCGTAGCTATGCGGGTTTTTATCAACTTAGAATACGCAGTTAATGTTACATTAATATCTTTGATGAGCGGATCATAATCTACCTCTAAGAAAGTCTCTTTGTACGAATTGAGTTGATCGAAAAACAATTGCAAGTAACGTTTTGTCTCTTTTTCCAGTATAAGATCACCTGTTGGAGGCCTGTGCTTTTTTTCCCACTCTCTTTGGTTTGATAGAATTTTGTAATCGACATTTGCTTTTCTCAATTCATTTATATAGGTTTGTAGTCCTAAACCAACAAATGCTTCAAGTTCTTCAGAATAGGACTCATTATCTAACAAGCCGAAAAAAAGGTCAATCGAAAATCTCACATCAAATAAGCTTTTTTGACCCAAGTAGGTGAGGTGTTCTTTTGCCAACTTCTTTGCTATTTTTGCCAAGCGTTGGGTTTCTTCACAGTCAACTCTTTCCTTTGCATTTAACTCCATGTAGATAAGAGAGCCATACCGCAGACGCTTTTTGTGGAGGTGTGCCAAATCGTCTGTGAGGTCGTGTTTGCCATAAGGTTCATCAATTATTTGCATTTTGACCTCTTGTTTCTTCAGCACTTCATATATATTTTGCAAACGCATCGCCTCCAAATCAAAACCTTCTAAAGTGCTAATAATTTCTTCTAACAAGAACCGAAGATCTAATTTTAAAATCCTCGACAATGGTATTTCCTTTAATTCTATCATGATGCTGACTTTAATCCAGTTAATTGATTGCACTTTACAAATATAAACATAAAAAAGGTATTAAGATAGTTTTAAAAAAAGTTTTTGAAACATTTCAATCGCCCATTCAAATTACGATTGTTTTTTTTGTTATACTCAATTGATTGAAGAGACCTATATAAAGCTTTATGGACAAAGGAAAGACTAAAAAAAAATGCACTAATAAAATGTGTGATTCCTTTGGTGCTATGATGATGCAAAATGTTTTATAATATACTTTTTGTTAGTCAAGTTGACATAAAATTAAATATTCTATCTCTTTTGCAAATAAAGATGACGCAAAATCAATAAATCTATATCTTTTTCTAACGAAAAAAATGCATGGTAGTCATATTCTATATCTTTAGAGACATGAAAAGATCGTATATCTAAAAAAAGAATACTTTCTATGTAATCAATTTGCATTCTTAACAGTTAATAGTAGACTATAAATATACAACATCCAATCTTAAGACTTAAGAATGACATCTTGTTTAAAATATACCATCATCTAACACTTAAGAATACTATTAAAAAAACAATATTCGATTCCTAACACTTAAGAATTTCTCCTATAATTAAATAGATAGTTCTTAACGCTTAAGAATGTTATTTGAACAGGATTGACACATTGATAATAAATATTTATACTGGTTTATGTTATTAAATGTATAGATAATTCTGTTTTCTAACAATCTCGCCCTATTTTTCATATACATTTTGCTTTATTGAAGCATCTAAAGACTGTTTTCACATACATAATTCACATTTGAGTAATCTTATGTACCATTTTGCATGGCTAGATCTTGAACAAGGAAAACAAATGCCCCTGTTATAAAAATAGTAAAACAAATATCTGAGACTATAAGAAAAAATGTATCTTTGTCTAACTACTATAACGGTTATACAAACAAAACATACATCATGAAGTCAGCAATCCTTTTTTTTACAACAATATTCCTCACCCTACAAATAAATGCGCAACATCTTCAACTTGTTATCCCAGAACAGGTGGGAATGGATGCGCTAAAGCTACTGCAAGCAGATAATATTATAAAAGAAGCAATTGACAGCAAAGAAATTCCGGGTGCTGTTTTAGCTGTTGTGAAAGATGGAAGAATGGCATATCTTAAAGCTTATGGCTACAAACAAACCTATCCATCAGTCATTCCAATGGATGTGAATACTGTTTTCGACCTTGCTTCACTAACCAAGCCAGTTGCCACGGCAATTTCTGCCATGATTCTTGTAGAACGAGGTCAGTTAAGACTATTGGACAAGGTGAATCTCTTTATACCCTCATTTCAAGGATGGACAGACAAAGATGGAACAAAGGATATTCGGGTGATAGACTTAATGACCCATACATCAGGTTTACCTGCATATGGACCAGTAGCTCAAATGCTGAAATGTAGAGGTGCAAACAATCCTGACAAAATGATTGATTACATAGCTACCATAAAACGAGAATTTGAACCTCAAACAGATTTTAGATACAGTTGTTTGAACTATATCACCCTACAGCGCATAATAGAAATAATATCGAAACAAAGTTTGCAGTTTTTTGCGAAACAAAATATTTTTGATGTGTTAGGCATGTCTCACACTGACTATCTCCCTACAGGAGAGACATTAAAACGCACCGCTCCAACTTCGCGTCTCAAAGGTGGGAATGTGCTAAAAGGAGTGGTTCATGATCATTTGGCTCGTATTATGAATTTAGGTGTTTCAGGCAATGCAGGTCTTTTTTCAGATGCCAATGATTTGGCTATTCTGGTGGCTGCCTTACAAAACAATGGTGAGTATAACGGAAAACGCATACTAAGCCCATTGGCAGTTAAAACGATGCGAACCGTACCGCGTGCCACTCACAATATTGGACGAACACCAGGATGGGATATTTTCACTCCGTATGCTTCTAACAATGGCGATCTTTTTGGTCCAAACACTTATGGACACGCAGGATTTACAGGAACATCCATCGTTATTGATCCAGACAATAACACATCTGTAATACTTCTCACAAACAGTGTGCATCTTTCCGATGGAGGCAGCATTGTTCGTTTGCGCTCATTAGTTGCAAATATTGTTGCAGCTTCTATCAAATAAGTTACATATTGAGGGAGTGATACTGACAATACACTGATTTTTTTATCTTTGCAGATTAATTAGCAATTGATATTTTATACACATTCTCTTTTTTTAGTAAACTATGGACTTAGAGTTTTTATTAGAATACAATCCTATCCTATTAGCATTAATTGCTACTCTTTTCACATGGGCTGTGACGGCATTGGGATCATCTATGGTTTTTTTCTTCAAAACCATCAATCAAAAAGTTTTAAATTCCATGCTTGGTTTTGCTGCGGGAGTTATGATAGCCGCAAGCTTCTGGTCGCTATTAGAGCCTGCTATAGAGATGGCAGAGGCAAGTGGGGTAACCTCTTGGATTCCAGCCACTGTTGGGTTTCTAAGTGGTGGACTATTTCTATTAATTGTTGATAAAGTCTTACCTCACTTACACATGAGTTTAAGAATAAATGAAGCGGAAGGGATAAAAACTTCATGGCAAAGAAGTATCCTTCTTGTTTTAGCAATTACCATACACAACATACCTGAAGGTTTAGCCGTTGGAGTAGCTTTTGGAGCTTTGGCTCACAGTCCTGACATGGGTATTTTAGTGGGAGCAATGGTTTTGGCCTTTGGTATTGGTTTGCAAAACTTCCCAGAAGGAGCAGCAGTCTCTATACCCTTACGAAGAGAAGGTTTTTCACGTTGGAAAGCATTTAATTATGGTCAACTTTCGGGTATAGTAGAACCAATTTCGGGTGTTTTGGGTGCTTATCTTGTTTTATCTATAACGCCAATACTACCTTATGCACTATCCTTTGCAGCTGGAGCAATGATATTTGTTGTAGTAGAAGAACTTATACCAGAATCGCAAACTGGCCACGAAACCGATTACTCTACCATAGGTGCCATGTTAGGCTTTGCAGTCATGATGACTCTTGATGTTGCTTTAGGATGATTGTTTTATTATTTGTGGATTGCTCATGTAAAAGCTAAAAGGCTTCCTTCACATCAATTATATTCTGATAATTTTAACAATTCTTCTTTAAAAGCATTAGAATTGGATACTACGAAAAAATTAGGAGGTAAAGTAGGATTTAATTCTTTAATTTGCAGACCTGTTACATAAAAATATAAATTGGGAAACGTTTCTCTAAAGTAAACAAACATATCCTCCAAACTCTTTTTTTCTATAGCATTTATATGTGCTGAAAACATAGCCTTAGCATTAGTAACACGTTGCACTTCTATTAAATCTTTAATAGGAATTGATGTTCCCAGATAAATCACCTCATAACCCTTTTCGCGGGCTATAAAACTATAGAAAAGAAGGCTCAATTCATGCATTTCATTTTCAGGCAAAAAGAATATAATTTTATCTTTATCAGGTTTATCATCAGCCATCTCATTGTCTATAGCAACAATAATTTTTTGTCGTAGCATATTCGAAATAAAACGTTCTTGAGCTGGTTTTATAGTACCCGTTTGCCAAAGAATTCCCAATCGCTCTAAAAAAGGGAAGAAAATTGACTCAATCATTTTTTCAAAACCATACTCTTGCCAAGAATCATAAAAGGTCTTGAAAAATGCATTTTCGTCTATCTCTATCATTGTCAATATCATTTTATCAATAATATTGCTATACTCTTTGGGGCTTTCAATCAAATTACTCACCTCTGCTCTCACATCTTCGACACTCAGTTTAGCAATTTTTGAAATTTTCCAACCATTCTGATTCAGAATCGAAATATTGAGAATATCTTTTAAATCATCATCTGAATAATACCTTATGTTAGTATCTGTACGTTTGGGTATAACCAGCCCGTAACGTCTCTCCCAAATTCGTATAGTATGAGCTTTGATGCTGGTTAATTTTTCGATGTCTTTTATAGAATATATTGCCATATGATAGATTTACAAATTGTTAATGTTAAACAAACTCATTTATGGTTTGTTCAAAAGTAGATTTAAAAGAGTCAACAAAAAAAAATCATCCTCTTTAAATGGATTACCACAAAGAGGATGATTACAAATAGAGCACTAAGTTATAGTTTATAGTGAAATTACTTTATCAATCACATGAACCACTCCGTTTGAACCTTGTACATCAGCAAGAGTTACTTTAACATCACCATCAATAGTTACACCATTAGTTATATTTACAGTAATCTTTTTTGTGCTATTTAATGTTTGTACATCTCCATTAGACAGTTGACCTGAAGTAACATTTCCACTTACTACATGCGCTAAAAGTATTGGAGTTAAAGCTTCTTTAGATAAATCTGCTATACCCGAAACTCCTAAAGCTGTAAACAAAGCATTAAATGCTGCATCAGTAGGAGCAAATACTGTAAAAGGACCATCGCCTTTCAGCGTTTCAACTAATTCTGCTTTGGCTAAAGCTGCCACAAGAATGCTAAATGTAGTATTATTTACAGCAATATCAACAACTGTTTGGGGGAGAATAACTTTATCAATAATATGAATTACACCATTATCAGCTTCCACATCAGTTGCAGTTATTTTAGCTCTTTTATTAAGCATAGTGGAACTCATATCTATATAAACTGATAAATTTGTGTTGGTGCCTGCACCTTTTGCTAAAGTTTTGAAATAACCTGTTTGAATTGAAGAAGCCATCTTTGACTCACCCAATACATGATATTGCAAAATGTTAGTAAGTGTCGCCACAGGAACATCATCCAAACTACTAAAACCTAACTCTGTAAGTAAATCAGCAAATGCTTGATTAGTTGGAGCAAATACGGTCAGCGTTGCATCTTCATTAGCCAATGCCTCAACTAAATCTGTCTTTTGAAGAGCTGCTACTAAAGATGAAAAATCAGGAGTTGCAAGTGCTACATCAACAATTGTATTCGTTTTTGCTTCGGGTACTATCACTTTATCAATCACGTGCACAACTCCATTTGAGCCTTGCACATCAGCAAGTGTTACTTTAATATCTCCATCGATAGTCACACCACCAGTTGTACCTATAAGAATTTTCTTATCAGTATTTAGAGTTTGAACCTCTCCAGCAGATAACTGACCTGAAGTAACATTACCGCTTACAACATGTGACAAAAGTATTGGAGTTAAAGCCTCTTTTGATAGATCTGCTATACCTGAAACACCTAAAGCTGTGAATAATGCATTAAAAGCAGCATCGGTAGGAGCGAAAACTGTGAAAGGTCCAGTTCCACTTAGTGTAGTTACCAAGTCTGCCTTTGTTAATGCCGCAACAAGTATGCTGAATGTAGGATTGTTTACTGCAACATCTACAATAGATTGTGGCAAAATAACTTTGTCGATAACATGAATTACACCATTATCAGCTTTTACGTCGGTAGCTGTTATCTTTGCTCTTTTGTTAAGCATAGTTGTACCCATGTCTATATACACAGACAAATTAGTATTGCTGCCCGCACCTTTTGCTAAAGTACTAAAATAGCCTGTTGTGATAGATCCTGCCATTTTTGATTCGCCCAATACATGATAAAGCAAAATATTGGAAAGCGTTTCAACGGGAATGTCGTTTAAGCTACTGAATTTTAATTCTGCTAATAGACTTGAAAAAGCAGCATTAGTAGGAGCAAAAACTGTAAAAGATGCAGTTTTGTTTTCTAATGCTTTGTCTAAACCTGTAAGTGTTAGCGCAGTTACTAAAGTTGAGAATTGAGGATTGCCTTTTGCTACATCAACAATAGTCTGGTTTTCAGGCAGATTATTATTGTCATCGTCGTCTGAACAACTTGATACAGTGAATGCTGTTGCAAACATCACTGTTAAGAGAATAAGTTTAAATTTTTTCATTGTTTTGGTTTTTAATTTATAATCATTTTAAATAAGAACATGATTAAAACAGTGAAACAATTTACTTTGTTCAATCATTACTTCATTTTATTGAACAGTATCGTTTATTTTTTCCAACAGAAATATAATAAATCTATTCAATTTCATCATTATATAAACCATAAATGAATAAATAAGTAATCAAGATCAATAGCAAATGATTAACATTAATAAATAAACAATAGCTTTATTATTTAGGCCTTAGAGCAAAAAAGAGATTTATTTTATAGTGGGGAAAATATGTGAGGTTATAGTAGCTATTTTTAGATGTCAATATTCAGATCTTCTGGCTTAAAAAGACGTATAAAGTTTTTACTTTAGAGTAAAAATAATTCTTTATTTACTATTCAAGCCATTCATAATTAATTTATAAACAAGGGAGAAAATGTTGCAAAATATGTGCCTAAAATATTTTGTAAAATAAAATTACTATTGTGTATGGTATAGAAAAAACGCAATAAGGAACAATGAATATAAACGCAAAAAAACGATTCCCTCTTTAATCTTGGAAATCGTTTTTTGTGGATCTAAAATGAGTGTATGTTTTTTTTATTTATCCGAAATCATCAAATAGCAACATCTCGGGTGGTACACCAAGACTATCTATCATTCCTTTTACAGCATTCGCCATTGGACCCGGACCACACATATAATATTCAATTTCTTCTGGTTCATCGTGATCTTTTAAATAATTATCATAAATCACTTGATGAATAAAACCTACAGGACCAGTCCAGTTATCCTCTGGTCTTGGCTCTGATAAAGCAATATGAAATTCAAAATTAGGGAATTCTTTTTCAATTTGTCGGAAATCCTCCTCATAAAAAATTTCATTTTTTGAACGAGCTCCGTACCAATACGAAACCTTTCGATCAGTTGTTTTGAGCGTTTTAAACAAATGGAGCAATTGTGAGCGTAGCGGAGCCATACCTGCTCCTCCACCAATAAATAGCATTTCGTTTTTAGTATCGTGCATATGAAACTCACCAAAAGGACCAGACATCATAACTTTATCACCAGGTTTTAAATTAAATATATAAGATGTAGCAATTCCTGGTTTAACTCCAGCCTTCCATGTACCTGTTTTTCGATCAAAAGGAGGGGTTGCAATACGAACATTTAGTGTAATTATATTATCACCTTCAGCAGGGTAGTTTGCCATTGAGTATGCTCTTACCACTTCTTCATCATTCTTTACTGTTAATGGCCATAGCTTAAATTTATCCCATTCAGGTTTAAATCTATCTTCAATGTCCATATCTGAAAACTTAATATCATATTTGGGAATTCTAATTTGACTGTAAGAACCAGGTATAAAGTCAAGTTTTTCACCTTCAGGTAACTGAACAACAAATTCTTTAATAAAAGAAGCAACGTTTTTATTGGAAACAACTCTACATTCCCATTCTTTAATACCAAAAACCTCTTCAGGAATTATTATTTTAAGGTCTTCTTTCACTTTTACTTGGCAAGATAGTCTCCAATCTAATTGTTGCTCTTTACGTGTAAAGAAACCTGTTTCAGTGGGAAGTATTTCACCACCTCCGTCTACCACTCGACATCTACATTCACCACAAGTACCTTTTCCTCCACAAGCGGATGATAAATATATTTTTTTATTTTGCAGTGTGTTTAACAATGTACCACCTGCTGGAGTATCCAGTTCTTTATCGTCGTTAATAACTATTTTGACGTTCCCAGATGGTAATAATTTCGATTTTGCTATCAAGATTATTACAACAAGGACTAAAATTATTATCAGAAAAACAACGACACTTGTTGTGATTGTCAAACTTTCTGCACTCAATAATACACTCATGCTATTTATGATAATTAATATTGAAAAATCTATTTAAAGAATCCGTTTTTATAGTTAGAAATCTATTCCAGAAAAACTCATAAAGGCAACACCCATAAGGGCTACAACTATAAAAGTAATACCTAACCCCTTTAATGGTTTAGGAACATTGGAATATTGCAACTTTTCGCGAATGGCCGCCAATCCAACAATTGCCAGTAACCAACCAATACCAGATCCAAAACCATAAGCAGTTGCTATTCCAATATTAGGAAACGCACGTTGCTGCATAAATAATGAACCCCCTAATATAGCACAGTTGACAGCAATCAAAGGCAAGAAAATTCCTAAAGAATTATATAATCCCGGACTAAAGCGTTCTATAACCATTTCAACCAACTGAACAGTAGAAGCAATGATGGCTATGAATATTAGTAAACTGAAAACACTTAAATCTACATCTTTAAAGCTTTCACCAAGCCATTGTAAAGCTCCTTCTTTTAAGACATAATTTTCTAACAAATAGTTAATAGGGAGAGTTAAAACTAATACAAATATTACCGCAAATCCCAACCCCATTGCTGTTTTTACATTTTTTGATACTGCAAGATACGAACACATACCAAGATAATATGCAAATATCATATTATCGACAAATATTGATCGGACAATTAAACTTATTGCATCCATAATGAAATCTAATTTTTTTGTGTCTTAAACATTAATTGGTCTCTTCCTGTAATTCCTTGTTAAGATGTCTGTGTACCCAAATGATACCAGCAACAACTATCAATGCCATAGGAGGAAGAATCATAAGGCCATTATTTTCATAACCGATATCATATAGTGCTTGCGGAATAACAGGGTAGTCAAACAAAGTTCCACTTCCTAATAGTTCTCTAAAGAATCCTACTACTACAAGTATCCATCCATAACCTAAACCATTGCCAATACCGTCTAAAAAAGATGGCCATGGTCCATTTCCTAATGCAAAAGCTTCTAATCGTCCCATTAAAATACAATTGGTTACAATGAGACCAACAAATACAGATAGTTGTTTATTAACATCATAAACATATGCCTTAAGCACCTCACTCACAATAGTTACTAATGCAGCAACAACAACAAGTTGAACAATTATTCTAATTCTATTGGGAATTGTGTTGCGTAATAACGATATAATTGCATTAGCAAAGCCTGCAACAATTACAACAGCAATAGTCATTACTAATGATGGTTCTAACTTAGATGTAACTGCCAGTGCAGAACAAATACCTAAAACCTGAATTATAACAGGATTATTTTTATTGAGCGGACCTAAAAGTACCGCTTTTGTTTTTGAATTTAATATTGCCATTTTTCAATATTTTATTTAGATCTTCGAATGTTTTCCAAAAAGTTTTTATATTCACCCACGTTATCGTACAGCATTGTTCCTACACCTTGACTTGTGATAGTACCTCCAGAAATGCCATCTACATAATCTTTATCTGACACAGTCTTACCTTTTTTCACTACAGCAATAGATTTAAACTCATCATCTTTGAATAAGTTTTTTCCTGCAAATTGTTCTTTAAAAGCATCGTGTGTAATTTCTGCTCCCAAACCAGGTGTTTCAGAATCATGACCAAAATCTACACCATATATTGTGCTTGCATCCGAATCAAGCGCTAAATATCCCCAGATAGGTCCCCAAAGTCCTTTTCCATTCATAGGAAGAATGTATTTTGTATCGCCATCAATTTCAGCTTCATAAACTGGAAATCCTTCACGATTAGCTGAATTTACAATAAAAGCAGAATCTGTAGGTTGTGTTCCTGCACTTGATTCTCTCTTTGAGCCTGACTCGCGATCAATTAAATAAGCATCGCTTATAAGATCATTGAATATAGTTTCGGCTTCTTCTGTAGAAGCTTCTATGTTCAATGAACGCAATATTTGCTGCATTTTATCAATCTCTACGTTCTTTTTTTGTCTTCCGCTAAGTGCTTGATGCGTAAATGAAAGCCCCAAGGCTACAAGTAACACCATAACAGCAGCATAGATAATTATATATGAGCTTTTTTCTGTATTCATTGTTTATACCTTTCCATGATTTTTAATTGCACTTCTTTTCAAACGTTTTTTAATATTGCCATCTACAACATAGAAGTCGATAAGTGGTGCAAACGCATTCATAAATAATATAGCGAGCATTATTCCTTCAGGATAGCCAGGATTAAAGACACGAATAGCAACAGCCAGCGCTCCAATTAAAAAACCATATATCCATTTACCCTTTTCAGTTCGTGCAGAAGTTACAGGATCAGTTACCATAAACACTGCACCAAAAGCAAAACCTCCCAAAACAAAGTGATAAAGAGGTGGCATGCCCATAACAGCATTAGCAGCAAATTGATTCACTAATAATACAGCGGCACCACCACCAATAAATACTGACAACATTGATTTCCAACTTCCAACACCAGTAATAATTAATATAGCTGCGCCCAACAAAATGGCAAGTGTTGAAACTTCTCCTACCGAACCAGGAATAAATCCTAAGAACATATCCATTATAGAAACTGCCCCACCAGATATACCTTGAAACGAGAATTCAGCAAAATTGGTTGCATCTGTCACAGATAATTGACCTAACATTGTAGCACCTGAATATCCATCAACTGTTTGAGCAATGCCATCAATCATCTGTGGACTATTCATGCCAAATGCTCCCGCCGTTCGAACAAAGACTTCATCGCCCGACATATATAATGGATATGCGAAGAATAAAAACACTCTCGCAACCAATGCCACGTTGAATATATTATAACCTGTACCACCAAACACTTCTTTAGCAAAAATTACTGCAAAAGCAGTAGCGATAGCGATCATCCAAAGTGGCGTATCGATTGGTAAAATCATAGGTATAAGAATACCACTAACTAAAAACCCTTCGGCAATCTCTTCACCTTTAATTTGAGCAGCGACAAACTCAATACCCAATCCTACAGCATAGGAGACTATGAGTTGTGGTAAAAATGCAATTAGACCAAAGAAAAATGTTTCCCAAAACCCAGGATCTATACCAATAGCTAAATTGTGTTGATAACCTACGTTATACATGCCAAACAGTAAAGCTGGAACTAAAGCCAAAACCACAATAATCATTGTGCGTTTGGAGTCTCTGGCATCGTGCATATGTACACCCGATCTTGAAGTATTGTTTGGAACAAACAAGAATGTTTCAAATCCGTCAAATACGGAGTGAAGCATGTGTAGCTTTCCACCCTTTTCAAAGTTAGGTTTTATTTTGTCGATATAATTTCTTAAAGCTTTCAATGTTTTATATTTAAAATAGATGAATTATATGATTTGTATTATTCAACTTCTTTTCGAAGCATATCTAATCCAGTGCGAACAATGCGTTGAATTTCTATCTTAGAAGTGTCAACAAATTCGCATAAAGCAAAATCTTCAGGAGCAACTTCGAAAATTCCTAAGTTTATCATTTTATCAATATCGAAAGCTATTATAGATTTCAGTAAAAATTCGGGATAGATATTCATAGGAAATACTCGATCGTATTCGTTAGACATAATCATTGCTCTCTTACCACCCTTAATGCGAGCATCAATGCGAAACTTTTTCTTGGCGTTAATCTTTACCAACAAGTTTGACAAGTAGGTGCATCCTGCGCTATATTTTGAAGGATCCATTGAAGCCCATCCAAAAAACTCATGGGTATTGTTTCCTTCTGGAATTACTGTCACTTGAGAGGAATAAGCCCGAAGAACATCATTTTCATCAATTTTTCGACCTGTCAGAGGATCGCCACAAATATAACGTAAACGGGAGTCTTTTGGCTTTGGAACTGTTTTTAAAATTTGACTCAGCGATGTACCTATCAACATTTTGTAATATCCTTTTTCGGGAACTTCAGAACCCACTAAAGCTATGGTTCGTGTCATATCAACTTTACCAGTATTGAAGAGTCGACCTATTAATGCAACATCCAGTGCATTTAAAGTCCAAACAACTTCACCATTGTTAATAGGTGAAATATGATTAATTTGAACTCCTACATTACCAACTGGATGTGGTCCTTGAAATTCTGTGACTACAACATTCTCTGCATTCCTCAACGCATTGTTATTCGTTTTAGGACTTATGGAAAGGTAAACTTTACCTTTTGTTAGTTTACTTAAAGCATCAAAACCAACTTGTAAGTCTTTTTCTTGATTTTGCAATATATAATCGAAAGAAGGAGCTAAAGGAGCGGACGAAAAACCAGTAACAAAAATATCACGTGGTTCAAAATCAGGATTTGCAACAACATCATATGGACGTTGTTTAAACAAAAACCAGAGTCCTGCATTCAAAATAAATTCTTTTACCTCTTCAGGTTGCATAGACAAAGCATTCTTAATGCCATAATCTACAAATTCATTTTCCCCTTTTCTTTCAACAGTTATGTTTAGAATGCGACGTTTCTCACCACGTTCGATAGCAGTAACAACACCACATATTGGCGAAGCCACTTTAACTGATGGGTGATTTCTATCGTACATTAGAGCCTCACCAGCTTTCACTTCGTCATCTACCCTTACACTGAGTTTTGGAGTAAAACCGATAAAATCTTCAGGACATATTTTCACGATATCACTCTTAATCTCACCAAGAAACTTTTCTTGAGTTTCTCCCATCAAAGGTATGTCTAAGCCTTGTTTAATTTTTATTCGATTAGCCATATATATATAACTTGATTCTAATTAATCTGAAATCTCTTTTTTGTTAAGGAAATAATGGTTTTTCAATTTCGAGAAAACAAAACAATTCGATTTTCTGCTGCAAAGATACATTTTATTTGTTTTCGGTAAAGTATATTTGTATTTAAATTAGAGAAAAAAATCCTTATATCTAAATATCCAATGCTTAGCCAAAAGCCTTTTTGGGCCTTATATTATAAGTCCTTATAAGTAATATCGCCCTCTTTTAAGATAATTATAGATTTAATATGAAGGGTTTTATGTAATTTTGCGCCTGTTACATAATTCAATTAAGATATCAATTATTCCATATAGGCAATAAACAACTATGGGCAAAAAGAAAATACATACTAAGAAGTCGATAAATAAAAAGAACTCTACTAAACGTTCCATTATTAAAGGTTTATGGATTACTTTTACTGGCGTTATTTTATTAAGCGTCCTGTTGTTTGGGCTAATTGCAATAGGAGCAATTGGCTACCTTCCTCCCATTGATCAATTAGAAAATCCTATTGACAAATATGCATCTCAGCTATATTCTTCAGACAGTGAAGTGTTGAGCACATACTCTCAAAGCAAGGAAAACCGTGTTTTTGTAAGTTACGATGAACTTTCACCTCATCTCATTAATGCACTGATTGCTACAGAGGATATCCGGTTTTATTCTCACTCGGGAATTGATGCTTATGCATTAGCACGAGCAGTTATAAAAAGAGGTGTATTGCAACAAAAGAGCGGTGGCGGTGGAAGTACGATAACACAACAGTTGGCAAAACTGCTATATTCACCAAGCGCAGATAACTCTTTTGAAAGAATTCTTCAAAAACCTATCGAATGGGTAATTGCTGTCAAGCTTGAACACTTCTATACAAAAGAAGAAATACTAAACCTTTATCTCAATAAATACGACTTTAACTACAATGCAGTTGGTATAAAATCGGCTGCTAAAACTTATTTCAACAAATTACCTTCAGAACTTAACGTTGAAGAGTCAGCAATGTTAGTAGGTATGTGCAAAAACTCTTCTCTTTACAATCCTGTGAGACGACCAGAGCTTACACAACAGCGACGAAATGTGGTCCTAAAACAATTAGAAAAATCGGACCATATAACAAGAACACAAAAAGACTCTTTACAACAAATAGATATAACTTTAAAATTCAATCGTTCGGGTCATAGAGAAGGTTTGGCTCCCTATTTTCGTCAATACTTAGCAGGTATAATGATGTCAAAAAAACCAGAACGAAAAAACTACTCTGCTAGTTGGTTGCAACAGCAGTTTAAAGAAGATTCAATTTCTTGGGAAACTAATCCATTATATGGCTGGTGCTATAAAAATAAAAAAAGTGACGGTTCTTACTATAATATATATACAGATGGATTAAAGATATTTTCGACAATTGACTCACGCATGCAAAAACATGCCGAAGATGCCGTGAAAGAACATGTAGGTGGATATTTGCAACCACAATTTACTAAAGAGAAAACAGGTAGAAGTTATGCTCCATATTCTCGGTCAGTAAGTGACAAAGTTGATGGTCTTATCCAAATGGCAATGAAGCAAACAGACAGATACCGCGATCTGAAGAAAGAAGGTAAAAGCGAAGAAGAAATTATAGCTACTTTTAAAAACGGGAAAGTTGAAATGAAAGTCTTTTCTTGGGAAAAAGGAGATATTGATACTACCATGACACCATGGGACTCAATACGCTTTCATAAAGGATTTCTGCGAGCAGGCTTTATGGCAATGAATCATGTTACGGGACATGTAAAAGCTTATGTTGGAGGACCCGACTTCAATTTCTTTCAGTACGACATGGTGAACAAGGGCAAAAGGCAGATTGGCTCCACCATTAAGCCTTTTCTTTACACTCTGGCAATGGAGGAAGGCATGACTCCTTGCGATGCAATGTTGCACGTCCCTCAAACACTAACTGCAGAGACTGGCGAACTCTGGACACCTCGAAACGCCGGAGCCAGCAGAGTTGGAGAAACAGTATCCATTAAGTGGGGTTTGCAAAATTCGAGTAATTGGGTAACGGCCTACCTAATGAAGCTATTTTCTCCTTATGCTTTTGCACGACTATTACACTCATTCGGTTTGGAAAGCCCCATTGACCCTGTCGTATCATTAGCCCTGGGACCATGCGATGCATCAGTTTCTGAAATGGTGAAAGGTTATTCTGCATTTACTAATAAAGGAATTCGTGTTGATCCTCTATACGTTACACGAATAGAAGATTCATATGGAAACATAATTGCAACCTTTGTTCCAAATATGAAAGAGATATTTAGCGAATCTGCTTCTTTCAAAATGTTAGACATGTTGCGTGCCGTTATTGACGGAGGAACTGGAAGTCGCTTAAGGTTTGTCTATAACCTGAAAGGCCAAATGGGAGGCAAGACTGGAACAACTCAGAACAATTCAGATGGATGGTTTATGTCATTCACGCCTGAAATAGTTGCTGGTGCATGGGTGGGAGGCGAAGAACGTTCCATTCACTTTGACACCATGGCATTTGGGCAAGGCGCAAGGTCTGCATTACCTATTCACGGTTTATTCTATCAAAAAATATATGCCGACCCTGAATTAAATATCACTGATGATGGAGTTTTTGAAATTCCAGAAGAGTTTCAAAACCCTTGCAGTGATGAAGACAATTCAGGTGTATATCAAAACAATGAAGAATATAACAATCAAAAGCCTCAATTGGGAATTGATGATATGTTTGATTGATTATAAATTTCTCCCATATACTTTTAAGGGTAAGTCGTGGATTTTTTTTTTCAAAGTTGAGAGAAATGTAAAAAGTTAATGTGCTTTTTATATCTATCTTTTCTATTTATATTTAGAGCGAAGAATCCGTTAAGATTTTGTATTTTTAAAGACGCTATTTTCACGAGCTTCATGTAATTGTATGATTATTTCTTCCCTACTTAGATCTGCGTAATCCGTTTTTTCTTTATTTTTTCTTGAGGCAATTGAAAATGTACTTAGTAAAATACGTAACTCTTCATCTGGTATCATATTAATTATTCTATCAAAAGGCTCTTTCTCTCCCATTTCAAATCTTAATAAAGCAAGTCTAAATTTTATAATATCATATTCTGGATCAATTGATAATATTCGTTCAAAATATTCAGCTGCCTTTTCATTATTTCCCTTTTCTATGTTTATTTCAGCAAGCCTATCCAAAACATCTAAATCTTCAGGAAATTCCTTTATTGCTTTTAAAAACTTTTTCTCTGCTGTCTCATTATCTCTATTACGTAGAGCAAACTCCCCTTCTAACTTATGATAATCTAAACTATTTTTATCCTCGTCTGGTATACTTGAATAAACTTCTTTAGCTTCTTCAAATTTATCCCAATATAAATAGAGATGAGCCATTTTTAATAGTACTTCTTTTGGACCAAATCTTTCGGCTTTTTTTTCTAAAACCTTTAGAACATCCAAGTGATGATCAGTTCCCCAATATTCATCTATCTCTTCATATTTTTTTATTAGAGTGTCATAAAGAGTTATATCATCTGGTGAAGCGTCTATACATTCATTAAGTAGCCTAAATTCTTCTTCAAAATTATCATCAAGATTATATGTTAATGCTTTCAATTTCAGTACATCTACACTACCTTCTTTTATTGCTAAAGCAAAATCAAAAGCCTCAATTGACAACTCAAACTCATAAGTATATGAGTATAATGTTCCCAAATTTACCCACGCATTGAAAGAATAAGGATCAAGATCAATAATAGCATTAGTTATTTCAATAGCCTTTTCTATATCATCGTTCCATTCGTATGCAAAAGCCAACTCTCTTAACACCTTCATATTAGTATTATCAACTTTTAGAGCCTTCTCCATCAACATAATAGCTGTTTCATGTTGCTCAGCGTCATTGTATAGATAACCCACCTCTGTAATAAATTTATAAAGATTTACTTCATCTAACTCACCATACAGAATATAATCTAAAAAAGCATCAGCTTCTTTTATTTTATTCAGATTAAGCAAACATTCAAATTTGACTAATAGCAAATCAACATTTGTTTCATCTTCAGCTATAGTTAACAAGTAATCATAGGCAGCGTCATAGTTTTTTGAAGCTAAAATTGCTTTTGCTTTAGCAATCATTAATTCAGTGTTATTAGGATGAATTCCCAAACCTATATTTACAACTCGCTCCGCCTCTGAAGCATCTCTCTTTCTAATATAATGTTTAGTTATCATTACAAATTCATTAGCATCAAAGTAAAGGCTTTTATTCATATAACGCATCCGCTCATACTTTTGTATGAGATCAGTTATGTTCATGTTTTTGTTATCCATTTTCAATTTGAATCTTTAAAGTATGTGTTTGTAATTAGTATTTCATTTATTCAAAACTCTTCTATTTTTATTCTTTCTCATCACTTGCTTTACTATCACATAACCAATAAACAAGACAACCAAAGCCAAAAAGAGATAGGAGAGTTCGTGGCTATATTTATTTATCAGATCTTGCTGACCATGAAGAATATAGCCTAAATATGCAAGTATAGCGTTCCAAATACCAGCACCAAGAAAAGTATAAAGCAAAAAACTGGCGATATTCATGCGAGCTAAACCTGCGGGAATGGATATCAACTGACGAATACCAGGCACGAGTCTTCCTGCAAATGTTGATACCTTTCCTTTCTTATTGAAATAAATTTCAGCATTCATTATTTTCTCTTTGTCAAGCAAAAGAAGATGCCCAATTTTGCCACCTGCAAATTTATAAACCAAGGGACGACCCAGATAAATTGCTAAAAAATAATTTATAAGAGCACCCAACAGTGCGCCAATTGTTGCAAAAAGCACTACCAAGAATATATTTAAATTACTCCCAGGTTGACTGGCAATGTATGCAGCAGGCGGAACAACAATTTCTGATGGAAATGGTATGAAAGAACTCTCCACAGTCATCAAAATGGTGATAGTGGCATAGTTCATATTCTGATCATACCATGCTTCTATCTTTTGCAACAAAGATTGCTCTGTACTGGTAGTTGGTTTAATCTCGAAACTATCAGTGGAGTATGCAATAGAGGTTGTTGCAATAGATAGCGTCAAAAACAATATTAAAAATTTATTCATCAGGGTTGTATAGCTAAATATATCAATTGAGTGTTGATTATAATAAAAGGTTATTTAGTATTTAATATTTTTGAAGAGCACTCTATTCTCGCGCGCTTCATTTAATCGATCCAATAGTTTTTTTCGATTAAACTCAGAGTAGTCAGCTTCATCGTTAACAATGATCAAATTGAGTAAATCACGCAACTCTTCGTCAGAGAACTGATTCATAATTTCATTGAACGGTTCTTTTGTGCCAATTTCAAATCTTAAAAATGCCAACCTTATTTTAGCGGTAGGGAAATTTGCATTTAAAGAAAGCAGCATTTCTAAATATTCGGCAGATTTCTCGTAATTACCTTGCTGAAGACTTATATTTGCAAGTTTATTTACAGCAAATTCATCATCGGGAGAGTTTAACATTGCTAACATATAAGCTGTTTCGGCAGTCTCCAAATCTTCATTGTGAATGGCGAGTTCACCTTCTAAGACATAATAATCGAATGTTTGTTGATCTCCAATAGGAATCAACTCGAACATCTCTTGTGCTTCTTCATATCTCTCTTGATTTAAATAAATCTGAGCACGTTGTAAAAACACTCCTTCAGTACCAAATCGTTTTTCTTTTTGTTTTATTACTTCCAGCATTTCGTCATATTGCTCCATAACCTCATAGCTTTCCAATAAAGAATCGTACAAACTTTCATCGTCGGGTGAATTACTCAAACACTCTTTAAAAATTCTAACAGCCTCTTCCAAATTGTCATTTAGATAATGAGAAAGGGCTTTCATTTTTAATATGTTCACGTCATCATCATTTATTGCTAACGCAAAATCATATGCTTCAATGGCTTTACTGTGATCTTGGTTCATAGAAAATAGTTTTCCTAAATTAATCCAAGCATCAAATAAGTAAGGGTCAATATCGAGAATTAAATTATTTAATTCTATTGATTTCTCAATATTATGCAACATCTCGTATGAATAAGATAAATCAACTAAAACCTCTACATCAGAGTTATCGCTCTTCAGTGCTGTTTCTAACAGCATTATTGCTGTTTCGTATTTATCGGCATCGTTATATAAATATCCTACTTCTGTAAGAAATGTATAAAGTTCTTCACCATCTAATTCTACTCCATTTAAAACTGTATCTAAAAGAATATCGGACTCTTCAGTTTTATCTAAATTAAGCAAGCATTCCATCTTTACTATTAGAAAATCAACATTTGTCTCATCTTCTCCAATAGTAGACAAATATCTGTATGCTTCTTCATATTTTTCAGAAATAATAAGAACCTTAGCTTTAATAATCATTAACTCAGAGCTTCCAGGGTGCATTCCTAATCCAGTTTCTACAATATATTCAGCCTCCGAAGTGTCTCCAAAATCATTGTAGTAATCAGCCAGCATTGCAAACTCGTCTGCATCAAAGTATATGTTTTTATCCATATAACGCATCATCTCATACTTCTTTAAAAGATCAGTGATGTCTATATCGTTATCCATTCTATATATTTAATCTATTGATTTATTATTTATTTTTTGTCCACGAGTCGCGTAAAGGAACAGTTCTATTAAAAACTAAATTATCGGGCGTTGAATCTATATCAACATTGTAGTACCCATTACGCTGAAATTGAAAACTGTCACCAGGTTGAGCATTTTTTAAATAATCCTCGAGTTTGCAGTTCTTTATAATTTTCAACGAGTCAGGATTCAACAAATCCTTGAAGTTTTGGTCTTTTGCATTTGCAGGATCTTCGACTGTAAACAAACGATCGTACAAACGCACTTCAGCATTCACACTATGTGGAACAGAAACCCAATGTATGGTGCCCTTCACCTTTCTTCCCGATTCGGGCATGCCACTTTTTGTTTGCGCATCGTATTCTGCATATACTTCTACAACGTTACCATTATCATCTTTCTTGCAACCTGCGCAATTTATTATATAAGCACTTTTCAATCGAACTTCTCTTCCAGGTGTTAATCGAAAATATTTTTTTGGAGCATCCTCCATGAAGTCTTCACGCTCTATGTATAATTCTTTAGTGAAAGCAATTTCACGAGTTCCCATGCTTTCATCTTCAGGATTATTTATTGTTTGCATCATTTCGGTTTTTCCATCCGGATAGTTGGTAATGATCAATTTAATTGGGTCTATTATTCCGGAGACGCGAGCAGTTTTTGTATTAAGATCTTCGCGTATACTATGTTCTAACAATGCTAAATCAATCATCCCATCATACTTGGTATATCCAATACGATCCACAAAATTGCGAATTGATTCTGGCGTGTAACCCCTTCGCTTCAATCCGACTAATGTAGGCATGCGTGGGTCATCCCATCCCGAGACCAAATTATTTTGAACAAGCTCCAATAATCTGCGCTTGCTAATCATAGTGTATGTAAGGTTCAACCGATTGAATTCATATTGATGAGGGCGATATTCGCTGTCTGCTAATTGATCGATAAACCAATCATACAACGGACGATGAACATCAAACTCAAGCGTGCAAATTGAATGTGTTACTCCTTCAAAATAGTCGCACTGACCGTGTGCAAAATCATACATTGGATAAGCTTTCCACGTTGTGCCTGTTTGATGATGAGGCGTGTGAATGATGCGATAAATAATTGGGTCGCGCATATGCATATTAGATGCTGCCATGTCAATCTTAGCACGCAACACCATTGCACCTTCGGGCAAGTCTCCACTATTCATTTTTTCAAACAGCTCTAAACTCTCTTCAATAGGACGATCTCTGTGGGGGCTATTTGTGCCAGGCTTTGAAGTCGTACCTTTTTGTTTGGCAATCTCTTCTGCACTTTGTTCATCAATGTATGCTTTGTCTTCTTTTATTAATTGAACTGCAAAATCCCATAATTGTTGGAAATAGTCTGAAGCATGATATATTTCGCCCCATTCAAACCCCAACCATTTAATGTTTTCTTTAATCGACTCTACATACTCTACGTCTTCTTTTATAGGATTTGTATCATCAAATCGAAGGTTACACACACCATTGTATCGCTCAGCAATGCCAAAGTCGATGCAAATAGCTTTTGCATGACCAATGTGTAGGTAGCCATTTGGTTCGGGTGGGAAACGAGTTTGTACCCTTCCATCATTTTTACCTTCCGCCAAATCTTTCTCTACAATGGCCTCAATAAAGTTGAGACTCTTTTTATTATTATCTGCATTTGTATGCTCTACCTTATTCATCTATCTTGTTTTTTATTTTTTCGTTTGTTTGTATTGTGTCAATTGTATTGTGCAAAAGCAAAGTTGTTGATTTGCTTTTCAATTAAATAGTTGCTCTTGCATAAGGCGTCACGCTCTTGTCGCAAAAGTCCTTTGCTAAATACTTATAATAACCAGCTATTGCAACCATGGCCGCATTGTCTGTTGTATATTCAAATTTTGGAATATGAATGTTCCATCCATATTGTTTAGCGTGATCTACAAATGATTGGCGCAACCCTGAGTTTGCTGAAACACCACCTGCAACGGCCACCTCTCTTATATCATAATCAATGGCTGCTTTACGCAGTTTATCCATCAGAATATCGATAATTGTTTTCTGCAGCGAAGCACACAAGTCCTCTTTGTTCTTCTCAATAAAGTCGGCATCATTCTTCAGTTCATCTCTCAAGAAATAGAGAAAAGAAGTTTTCAAACCGCTAAAGCTATAATCGTATCCATCAATGCGTGGCTTATTGAAACGAAACTTTTCTGAATCTCCCAATGTAGCCAATTTATCAACAACAGGTCCACCTGGATAAGGCAGTCCCATCACTTTAGCACATTTGTCGAAGGCTTCTCCAGCCGCATCGTCTATGGTTTGACCAACGATTTCCATTTTATTGAAATCATCCACACGAATAATTTGCGAATTACCCCCCGATACTAACAAGCAAAGAAAAGGAAACGCAGGGTGCGATTCATCACTGGCATCTTCCTTTATGAAGTGTGCCAATACATGAGCTTGCAAATGATTAATATCAATCAATGGAATGTTCAGTGCAGTTGAAAAACCCTTAGCAAAAGAGGTTCCCACAAGCAACGAACCCAAAAGACCAGGACCACGTGTAAACGCAATAGCCGATATATCTTCCTTTGTTATGTTTGCTCTTTTTATTGCCTGATCTACTACAGGAATAATGTTTTGCTGATGTGCACGCGAAGCCAACTCAGGAACTACACCTCCATATTGTTCATGAACAGTCTGATTGGCTACTACATTCGAGCCAATCACACCATCCTTTATTATTGCTGCTGACGTGTCATCACACGAAGATTCAATGCCTAATATTATTGCCATTTAGTATACAAAATATAAGGTGCAAAGATACAGTTTTTAAATGAAATATGGAAAATGAAAGAATAGAGATACAATTTGATGGAGTAATAATTTGTGAGGAGGGTTTTAGAAAGAGGAAGTAGCGTTATAATGATTACTTTAATCTATAAAATATACAGTGAAATTGAATAAAAAGTCCAGCAATGATATTTTCAATAGCTGGATTTTTTATTAAATTAGTTATATGATAATTGATAATTAATACCCAACAATATTATGATCCTTCCACTTTACGCTATTTTTGTAGGTATTAACAGCAGATAATGGAACTTTTATAGTTGCACTAATTGGAAACATATAATTTTCATAATCACGACTATAGTTATATATAAGGGGAGAGGTATGAGGAAATTGAAATGCAACTATTTTATCACAACCCCAAAAAGAACTTTGCCCTATGGAATTAAAATTTTTAGGAAAAACAACATCACCCCTAATATTCTCACAATCTTCGAATGCAAATTCAGAAATTGTATCAATACTATTTCCTAAAACCAATCCTGTAAAACCTATACAACTATAAAAAGTAAAAGGTTCAATTTTAGTCAATTTGCCTGCAAGAGTTAATGTTTCAGTAAACCCTGAACAGCCATTAAAAGCAGATTTTCCAATTGAAGATAATCCATAAGGAATTATTAAAGAGCCATTTAGTCCTGAACACTTAAGAAAAGATCCTTCTCCGATTGAAATCAATTTATCCGGAAGAGTTAGAGTTCCAGTTAAGCTTGAACAGCCAGAAAAAGCATAACTTTCAATTGAAGTTAATCCATCAGGAAGCGTCAATGAACCAGAAAGACCTGAACAGCCAGCAAAAGCTCTTATTGGAATAGTCGTTAAGCTTTTTGTAATAGTTATTGATCCCTTTAATCCAACGCAGCTATTAAAAGCATCTTTTCCTATTGAGGCTAATCCCTCAGGAAGTGTCAACGATCCTGTCAAGCTATAACATTGATTAAAAGCAGCTTCTCCAATTGATGTTAAACCCTCGGGAAGCATCAAGTGGCCTCTCAAGTTATTACAAGCAGAAAATGCAAATTCTCCAATTGAAGTTAGCCCTTCGGGAAGCTCCAAAGTGCCTGATAACCAATAACAATTATTAAAAGCAAATGATCCGATAGAAGTAATACTCTTGGGAAGAACAATAGTTGAAAGGTCTTCTTTTGAGTAGCCATATACATCTCCAAATGCAAAATCAGGCAGTTTATTATCTTCACATTTCACATCTAATAAATCTACATGTCGCAACCTTGGCATCTGACTTTTCATTACTTCAAAATCGGCTTTATTTATCTCACCCTTTACTATCATTGTTGTAATAGTATCTTTTTGAGTTTGATTAAGCACTGTGCTTAAAGTACCCATTTTATCAACCCAATATACATTAGGTTTTTTAATAGCTTGATTTATGGTAAGTGTATCTTGTAGATTGGTCGCTTTGTCTTTAATATAAACTTCAGTAGAACGAGCTTCTTCACCTTCATTCTTGACTATGTTTAGAGATAATATTTCAGTTCTTAGTGATCTGGTATCAATATAAGAAACCCAGTTTTTAGCATCTTCGGGAATGAGTACCTCAAAGTCAACATTCGTTTTCAATTCTACTTTCAATTCCTGGCTATTATTAGATAAATACTTTATTTTTTCAAAAAGAATAATTGCATCTACTTGCGATTGAAAAACCTTAACGGTACTTGATAATGTTCCTCCTTTATGTTTGAGGGTAATAGTACCTTCTCTATTATCATAAGATTCATTTTTTGCTATATCAAAACTAAATATTGTAGCAGACAAGCTTCTATTAGTAACCCTTGTAATCCAGTTGTCAGATATGACCACATCATACTCTATATTGGCTTTGACCTCCACTTCAATAGTAGTAGCGTCATTAGATAGTTCATATTTATTCTGCGTTATTAGCAGACTTAAGTAGGCATCTTGATTGACAGTAAGTGTTTTAGAGATGCTTCCCGCCACAAAAGTTACACTACAACTTCTATCTTCGTTAGACTCATTGGAAGACAGCGTTACGGTAATGCTCTTCAATGATGCATTTCCACTTGCAGGAGAGACAGTACACCAAGGCTCAGACGACCTTACGGTCCATTTCGCATTAGATTCAAACGAAATAATTTGCGAACCACCTACATCAGTAAAAGAAAGATCTTTTTGATGAATATTGATAAAAGGGTCCTCGTCTTTTTGACAAGAAAATACCAATAAGCAAAGTGAGAGTAGAAGAAAAACACTTTTTCTCATAACGTAAATGACTGTAAAAATAAATATTTGGAGAATAATTATTAACAAAGGTAGTAATTCCTTTTCAATAAATTTTACAATATTCTGATTTAAGAATTTAATTTTTCTCAGGTCGCTCTCACCATTTACACTGGGTTTTCTCGTGTGCGAAAATTTGAAGGAAATGTGGTAATTGTAGGTTATAATTAATTCGTAAATTAATTAACTACACTATTTACGACACTGTTGATTCACAATATTACCTACAACTGATCTAATTGAAAAATCAATTGAACATGTCTAAACTTCTGTAGATACAAAACTCACTCCATGTACAAGTTCCTGCTTCCGTAGACTACAAAACTCACTCCACGTACAACATGTTGGTTTTGTACACTACAAAAGTCATTCCCCTAACAAGTTTTGGCTTCCGCAGACTACAAAAGTGCTTTTCTTAACAAGTTTTCTCTTCTGTAGCCTACGGAAGTCACTCCATGTACAAGTTCCTACTTTCGTAGTTGTTCAAAAGTCGCTTTTGCATCACTCAAAACCCTCTTCATGAAGATGTTTTTTACACAAATGAAGTGTAGAATTGAGCAAGATATTATGAAAGAATTATTTTATATATCTATTTCGTAAAAATTAAACTGGAGAATCAGCAGTAGCATCTTCAGCAGAAGGTGCTTCACCAGATTTACTCATCAATTCTTGGTTGATAATATATAATGCTGCTTTAGGAGCTTCAACCCCACCTGCGATTTCAATTTTATCAATGAGATCAAGTGCAAAAGTTTCTTCTTCTACCTGTTCTTTTACAAACCATTGCATGAAATTCCAAGTTGCCCAATCTTTTTCTTCAAATGCTGCATTAACACAATTGTAAACACCATTAGTGTTATTTACTTCGTGTTCCAATACTTTATGGAAACATTCATAAATACTGGTTGGATCTTCTGGAGGTGCGGGTATTGCTTCTATCTTAGGTTTTCCTCCGCGAAGCATCATGTATTGCATTACTTTAGTCATGTGATCACGCTCCTCGTCTGCATGACGAAGCAAAAAATCTGAGATGCCGTCATATCCTTCACTGTCGGCCCATATTGCATAAGATAAATATATTTGAGCTGCATGAGCCTCCATTAAGAGTTGTTTGTTTAATACTTGAGTTACACTTTCTGATAATCTGTTTGTCTTCATACTTTGTTTATTTAGATGATAAAATCTTTTTCTATATAATAAAACCGGTTCAAATTTTAAATGTTCAACGATCGAACCTATAATAATGTAATAAACTATCAGTATATCCTGCTAACATTTTCAAAATTAGATCCATGCCTTGCACAGAAAAAGTTATACCATTTCCTCCCAAACCTAATACAAAAATAGCGTTCTTAAAATCGGGATGCTCTCCTATAAATGGTAATCCATCTTTGGTTACACCAAAAGCTCCTGCCCATACATAATCTTCTATAAAGTTTAATTCAGGAAAAAGTTTCTTTAGTTTCTTAGCAAGTTTAGCAGACTTTTGTTTCTTAATCTTTTCACTTATAATCCCATATTTATATTTAATATCTTCGCCTCCAACTAATAATCTTTTATCGTCAGTGGTTCTCATATATATGTATGGATTTGCTGTATCCCATACAAGTGTGTTATTCAACGTTTCAAAAAAATTGAAATTCTGTTCGCTTACACAAGCAAATGTTGTAACAATATCAGCATACTTCTTTTTAAACATCTTCAATGTTTCGAATCCAGTACAAAATACAATTTTCTTTGCTTCAACAGTATAGCCGTCATCTGTTTTTACAACAACGCCATCATTGTTGTAATCAATATCATTCACTTCTGTATGATCAAAAATGCGCATCCCTTTTTTATGATTGTTATAAAAAAGACCATGTGCAAATTGAAAAGCGTCTATAGAAGCTCCCTTCTTTGAAAGAATGCCTGGATAAGATTCCATTTTATACCGTTCTTTTATTTCTTCAGAAGATAGCCAAGCAACATCAAAATTGTTTTGCTGACGCATCTCAAATTCTTTACGAAGATGCTTAACCTCTTTTTTTGAATGGGCTACTTGCAAAGATTCTTTGAAGTCAAAGCCGCATTCTATCTTTTCGGTTTTCACAAGCTCATGCAACGTATCAATTGAGTCTATGCCAGCTTTATAACATTCAACAGCTCCGGGAATGCCTATCATATCGGCTAAATCGACCATAGGAACATCAATTTCATATTGCAACATCGAAGTGGTAGCAGCAGAACTTCCATTAGCAACATCTCTTTTGTCTATCACTATTACATTATAACCAGCCTCTTGCAATGAGTGACTAATGAGAGCCCCAGTAATGCCTGCACCTAAAACTATTATGTCGCAAAAAGTATTTTCTTGCAATTTTGGATAACTATTTAAAATTCCATTTTTCAGTAACCAGAATGCTTCAGGCGATCTTAAATCCATAATTGTTTTTGATTTATATTATTATGACGATCAGAGTATTGCTCTTTGAACAAAATTTGAATTCGTTTTGTTTTAGTATTGAAGATAATTTAAAAACTAAAGTATAAACATAAAACACATAACTATGGCAATTAATGAAAATCAAGCACGTTTACTTAATGATTTAATACTTATCAACAACGACAGAGTGGTAGGTTATCAAAAAGCAATGGAAGAACTGAAAGATGAAGATTCTGACTTAAAATTGCTTTTTCAAGAAAAAGTAAACCAGAGTAATGAGTTCAAATCAGAGTTGACACAGAAGATAATGGAAACTGGTCATAAAGTTGAAACTGGGACTACAAATGCTGGTAAAATTTATCGCGTTTGGATGGATGTAAAAGCTTTTTTTGGAGGATCTGATAGAAAGATAATTCTTGATAATTGTGAAGATGGAGAAGATGCAGCCTTAGCAGCTTACAATGATGCATTAACGTCTGAAGGTTTAAGTACTGCAGCTCGTTCATTAATAACAAAACATCATGCAGCTCTCAAAATATCTCACGATAGAATTAAAGCATTAAGAGATGCTGAGAAATAAATATTAAAGCCATTGAATATAATTAGTAGTAAAAGTATTTTGTTGTTTATAGTTCAACAAGATACTTTTTTTATACCTAACAAATAAACCTAACCGTACATCATGAAAGAAAAAGAATCAAAAGAAAAGCAATCTGAAGAGACAAAGTCTTCAAAGATGGAAAATTTATCGCATCACACTGTAAGTGAACAAGACGAACATCTTACAACTAATCAAGGCTTAAAAATTAATGATGATAACAACACTTTAAAAGCGGGAGAACGCGGACCATCACTACTGGAAGATTTCATTATGCGTGAAAAGATTACTCATTTCGACCATGAACGCATTCCAGAAAGAGTTGTTCATGCACGCGGATCGGGGGCTCATGGATATTTTCAAGTCTACAAATCAATGAGTAAATATACAAAAGCCGGGTTTTTATTAAATCCTGAAATGAAAACTCCTGTATTTGTGCGTTTCTCAACTGTGGCAGGTTCCCGTGGCTCAACAGATCTTGCTCGCGACATTCGAGGATTTGCTGTGAAATTTTATACTGAGGAAGGCATATTTGATCTTGTAGGCAATAATTCAGCACCCTTTTTCATACAAGATGCTATAAAGTTTCCAGATTTTATTCACGCAGTAAAACCTGAACCTCGTGATGAAATGCCACAAGCTGCATCAGCTCATGATACTTTTTGGGATTTTGTGTCTTTATCACCTGAAACAATGCACGCTGTTATTTGGGCAATGAGTGACCGAGGAATTCCCAGAAGTTTGCGCATGATGGAGGGATTTGGAGTGCATACTTTTAGGTTTATAAATGAAAAAGAAGAGTCGTTTTTTGTAAAATTTCACTGGAAACCGCTATTAGGTGTTCATTCTGTAGTATGGGATGAAGCACAAAAAATTTCAGGGAAGGATTCAGATTTTCATCGTCGTGATTTGTGGGAAGCAATTGATAGTGGAAATTATCCTGAGTTTGAGTTGGGGATTCAAATCGTTAATGAGGAAGATGAGCATAAATTTGATTTCGATTTATTAGACCCTACAAAACTTATACCTGAAGAACTCGTTCCAGTTGAGATTATAGGAAAAATGACTTTAAATAAAAATCCTGATAACTTTTTTGCGGAAACCGAACAAGTTGCTTTTCATCCAGGACATATTGTGCCGGGAATTGATTTCACCAATGACCCTCTTCTCCAAGGAAGACTATTCTCTTACACTGATACACAACTGATTCGCTTAGGAGGTCCTAACTTTCATGAAATACCTATCAATAGACCAATTAATTCAATTCGTAATAATCAGCGCGATGGATATATGCGGCAAATGATTAACAAGGATGAAACATCATACATACCGAATTCCATAAATGACAATTATCCAAAACAAGCAAAAGTGTCAGAAGGTGGTTATTCATCTCATCAAGAACGTATTTCTGGTGATAAGATTCGTAAAAGAAGTAATAGTTTCCTTGATCATTATTCACAGCCACGACTTTTTTATTTAAGTCAATCAGAGCCAGAGAAAAAACATATTGTTGATGCTTATACATTTGAGTTGGGTAAAGTAAAACGTGTAGAAATTCGACAACGGATGTTGGGGTTGTTAAATCAGATTGATAATAATCTTGCAAAAAGGGTCGCGGATGGACTTGGGCTACAAGTACCGAACGACATTCCTGAAAACTATCAACATAGTCCTGATGATAAACCTGAAGATTACAAATCGGTGGTGAAACAATCTAAAGTTGAAAAATCTGATGCTTTGAGTATGGCTAATACACACAAAAATACTATCGAAACAAGAAGAATAGCCATTTTTGCCGAACCAGGGGTGGATACAAATGATGTTTTAACAATAAAAAAAGCCCTTACAGAACAGAAAGCTATGGTGAAAATTATCTCATCAAAACTGGGAGAGATTAAATCTGATGGTGTAGTCGTTCATATTGATGAAAGTACCTTGACAGCAGCTTCAGTTTTATTTGATGCATTGATAATTCCTAATGGTAACGAAGACATGATAAAAAATCTTCATGAGGATAAACGTTACGGAGAATTTCTCATGGATACCTATAAGCATTGTAAAGTTATCTCAGCTAACGGGATGGCTATAGATTATATGAAAAAAACACTTGCAGATATTTATAAGAATGACAAAGGTGTTATAATAGACAAACCAATAAAAGAATTTATTGAAGCAGTAAAACAACACAGATTTTGGCAGAGATTAATGTAGCGATTGTGAATTGTAGACATTAAGTTTTTCATAAAAGAGAAAATGCAAATTACACGCTTTAGCGTCAGCATTTTCTCTTTTTTGCATTTAAAGTTTTGTCTATTGGTCCTTCATATTTCAATTTGTAATTAAAAATGTGTGTTTTTTTATAATTCACAACTTTTCGCCTCAGTTATCAAGAAGAAATTAAATCAACGACGGTAAATTAGACTTTCATCTGATGAAAATTCAATCATCTGCGGTGGAAATGTTTTAAAACACCAAAATAGTGACACTTTTTAAATTATTATACGAATAACGTTGTTGAAAAGAAAAGTAAGCGTAAAAAATAAGGTTCAAATGATGATAATATAATAATCAAATCAATAATCCTAATTAGAAAAGACTCAAAAATGCGAAATCTGTGCAATTAAGTGAAGAAAATGTGTTTTCAAACATTTTTACTACGGTGGATTCAAATTTCAACAGATTAAAACATTTTCACTGCCGTGGATTTTAATTTTATCATTTTAAAATCTTCACGTCATGAATCCAAATTACAACTGTTTCATTTTTTATCAAATACTGAAGATTTTATTTAATAAATCGAAGTTTGTATATAAGATATAAATTGACTCTGATATTTATAAACTAAATAACGCTTGATTACATTATTAAGTTACTACATGCTTTGCAACTGTTTTAGAAATAATTGGTACATTTTATTAGTATAGAATAATTGACAGTCCAACCCTTCCATATTTTTTTCGGCAGTTATCTTTTTAGTTTCAATTATTTTCCTTCGTAAGAAATAGAAATAAATGCATGTAAAGAGTCTATCTTATCATCAGAAACCAATGTTGCATAACCCGTGATTGCCAGACCAAAATTACTCATAAAAGAATTACTTACATTTAAAGCCATCTGTTCTGAAATTAATTCAGAAACACTATCACAATCTATCGCAACGATAGGAGATACATTTAAATGCTTTGCTTTTTGACCGACATTGTACACTGTTAGACCTCCTTCAAAAAAAAGCGAAGCGTTGGCAGGTTGAGCTAATCCTAATTGTATTAAACCTGATGTAACACTTCTGTTACTGACACAGTTTCTTTTCTATTTATTAAAATATCTCTTATTTCATAGAGTTGTTCAATATTAAAAAAGTCCTTCATCATGTAAGTTCTTTATTTAATTGGGAAACATATTTTTTGGAAATTTTGTTCGCAATTAAAGATGCTCTCTTTTATTTTTTTGACAAGTAAAATGCTGGAGGAATTACTACTCTTTTTTCAAAAAGCGCACCCAATCAATATGCATTTTAGCTGGCAAATCTTGCTCATTAACCTCACCCACCCAACTTCCACCGAGTTGCATGTCTATAAGTAAGTAAAACTCTTTATCTCCAAATGGAAACTGTCCGCTTTTATCTGTTTCAATTCGAGGATAAGTGAAAGTGTGCGTGTCGTTAACAAAAAAGCTGACAGAATCAGGAAATAATTCAACGGCATAAACATTATAGTTGTCTGGTTTGATGTGAGCAACAATACCTGATTTAGGATTTTCTTTTTCACCTTGATTTACTGTATAGTCGCTATGTATTGTTTGATATATGTAGTTGTCATGATTTAAACGTATCATATCAATCTCGCCCCCATGTGGCCATTTGTCATCTTTAGGAAGCAACCAAATGGCTGGCCAAGCACTGCGAGCACCAAATAGTTTTGCTTTAACTTCAATACGACCGTGACCAAAAACTCTTTTATCTTTTGTGTAAACACCTCCCGTTAAATAAGGAACATGATCTTCAGACAAAACAGTATTCTTTATTCCTTTCAAAATTAAGTTACCCGATTTCACGGCATAAAGACCGTCATAGTCGCTCATATAGTTGTTCCAATCGCTTTTGCCACGAGGAATTTTGCTCCAATTTGCTTCTAACTTTGTTGAATCTTCAAAGTTCTCCTCCCAAATAACTGTGTATTCACTTTTAGTTTCCTTTTGACCACAAGAAGCCAATAGCATAACTGAACACAACAAAAAGCTTACTTTTATTAATTTCATTATATTTTTTTTTAGAATTATCTGATTATTCAAAGATACAAAACCTATTTTGTTTCGAGAATAAAAAAGATAAAAATGAATCACTTGTATGCCAATTTGTCATACAGATAAAGCTTGAAAACAATGAAAACATGACATTTTTGTCATATACTTGCTTGTTTTTGTTTGTTTTATAAGTTGGCATAAATTTTGATTATATATAAGTAGAAACAGATCAATTTAGATCTAAGAAACAATAACTCAATATTAATTCATTAATTATTAAACTAAAAAAAGAAAGGAATTAACTATGTTACCAACTATTAGAAGAACTCAAAATTGGTTACCGGGTATTTTCAACGATTTTTTCGGTAATGAATGGATGGAAAAAGTGAATCACTCAACCCCAGCACTTAACATTTTAGAAAGTGAAAAGGGATTTAAAGTAGAAGTTGCTGCTCCAGGAATGACTAAAGAAGATTTTAGTCTTAAAATTGATGACGATAATCACTTAGTTATTTCGGTTGACAAAAAAACTGAAACAGAGGAGCACGATGATGAAACTTGCTATTTAAGAAGAGAGTTTTCATATTCGCATTTTCAAAGACGCATGATTTTGCCTGACACAATAGATAAGGATAAAATTAATGCAAAAGCTGAAAATGGCATACTAACAATTGATATTCCAAAACGTGAAGTGAAAGAGGAACAAAAAGTTGATAGATTAATCGAGATTAAATAATATTAAAAGTAAATCTACAATTGATACTACTCTATAATAAATGTGTGATTGTAGTTGATGATTAGGTATTATTGATCGATTAAAAGAAAATTAAACGCAGCAGATATGCAAAAAAAATCTGCTGCGTTTTTTTATTGTAAGATATGAACATAAATAATTCATTTTCTGAGATTAATCTTTTTTGTTCTTCACATACTTATCCAACCATTGGTCTTGTTCCCACAAAAGGTGTAACACATTCTGTTTAGCTGCATATCCGTGGCTTTCTTTGGGTAGTATAACGAGTCTAACAGGTGCTCCAAAACTCTTTAATGCCTGAAAGTAACGCTCGCTTTGCATGGTGTGCGTGCCCGAGTTATTATCGGCTTCGCCATGAGTTAGCAACAAAGGAGTTTTCATTTTGTGTGCATTCATGAAGGGGGACATGGTGTTGTACACCTCCGGAGAGGTCCAATAGTTGCGCTGCTCGCTTTGAAAACCAAACGGTGTTAGCGTTCGATTGTATGCTCCGCTTCGAGCAATGCCTGCAGCAAACAAATCTGAATGTGACAACAAGTTTGCAGTCATAAATGCTCCGTAGGAATGACCGCCCACCGCCACTCTCTTTCGATCGATATATCCTAATGAATCTACTGCATCAATAGCAGCCTTGGCATTTGCAACAAGTTGTTCTACAAATGTATCATTAGGCTCTGTGTCGCCCTCTCCCACTATTGGAAAAGCAGCATCATCTAAAACAGCATAGCCACGCGTTACCCAATAAATTGGATTGCCATAAGATAGAAAAGTGAATGAGTTAGGATTGGCTGTATTTTGACCTGCACTACTTTTGTCTTTATATTCTGTTGGGTAAGCCCACATTATCATTGGCAGTTTTTCTTTTTTTGTTTTGTCATAGTCAGCAGGCAAATATAGGGTGCCAGTAAGTTCTACTCCATCGTTACGCTTGTAACTTATCACTTCTTTGTGAACATTGGCAATACTCTTGAATGGATTCTCGAAAGAGGTGAGTGGAGTTGGTGCTTTTTTGTTATTGATATTCTGAATATAATAGTTGGGGTATTCGGTTGGCGACTCCATGCGTGTAAGGACAGTCCCTTTTTGAATATCAATAAAAGAATACAAGTCTTCTACTTTATCGGTATAGGATGAAGTGTAAATTCTTTTTTTGTTCAAAGTTTTCAAGTTCAACTCATCAATAAAAGGGAATTGTCCGTTTGCTGTAAAGCCGTCACCAAACATATAGATGTTGTCTTTTTGCAATGTCAGCACATATCTATCAAATTTGTTACGCTCTAAATGTGGAGAACCTGGGTTGCTATACACATCTTGATAGTTTCGATCTGATATAACCGTGGGCTCAACTCTGTTATCAGAAGGTTTAAAAACATATGTTTTTTGATTTCTTGTATTCCACCATTGATCCATGAGCAATGCATAATTGTTGTTTCCCCAATAAATACCAGCAAATCGGTTTATCGTTTTGGTTAAAAACTGCGGAGCTCCTGTAAATGGTGCGTCCATTTGATAAACCTTGTCACGAAATGCAACTACAATAGCAGGATCACCTTCGTCTTGTGCTTCCACCCAATATAGCGTTGCAGGCATGTCAGACCTCCACGATATATTTCTTTTCCCAGTTTCAGTTGCCATAAATCCAATTGGTAAGTTTTCTAACAAAGGTCGCTTATTAAACTCCTTGAGCAGTTTCCCTTCAGCCGTATAAATATCAGTTTTTGATGGAAACAAATAGTAAGGCACCAAATAAGAATAAGGAGGAGTAAGTGTGCTTAATAGTAAATATTCACCATCAGGAGAAAAAGAAAGACTTTGATACAAACCTCTATCTTTCCATTTAGTTGTTGTGCCTTCAAGATTTATTTTATAAATCTCTGAGGTCATTAGTGTCTCAAAATTTGCTTCATCTGTTTTGTTCTTCAATAAATCTTGATAAGTTCTGTTTTGGGAAATCTGCCCATCACTTGTGGTAACAATTGGGCCTGTTGGTAATGCCTCTTCTGGTTTTATTAATGGTTGTCTATCATGGGGAAGAACCTTAACAAGTAACGACTCACTATTGCTAAACCAGCTGTAAGGAGTGCCCGAGTTTGCATTAAGAGAAGGCTCGGTTAGCCTTTTTGCTTGCAAAGTTTTTAAATCTACTACCCACAATTCAACTCCAGTTTCCACAGTGTTGGTAAATGCAAGTTTTGTTTCGTCGGGCGAGAAAGATGTATGTGTGATGCGAGCATTTTGGGGCAGACCCGAGATTTGCTGCAAATCTTTTTCGTTTAACTTCTTATATTTTATATCAGTATAGAAAGAAGTGGTGCTCGATATATTTGTTTTTGGATTAATGCGCAATCCTGCAAGTCGCATTTCATCTTGATTCAAATCATTGAGCGTTTTGAAAGCATCGCGATAATAGAAAATCATTTGTTCTTTCTGGCTATCAATCGATACAATTGGTGCTCTCTCCACATCTACCAATTCAAGAATTGATGCTGGAGGCTTTTGGTATTCAATATTTTCTTGAGAAAAACCACTAATTGCAGTTGTCATACACATGAGGCTTAAAAATAATTTCTTCATATTTATAGTTGTATTTACTTTATTCCGACTTCAAAAACATAGACGCTGAAGCTTGCGCTGAAGGCATCACTATCATATCATTGATATTTACGTGTTTTGGACGACTCACAGCAAACCAAATACAATCGGCAATATCCATTGCAACAAGCGATTCAAAACCTTTGTAAACTGTTTTGGCTCTCTCGGCATCGTTATGAAATCGAACAAGCGAAAACTCAGTTTCAACTGCGCCTGGACATATTTGGGTAACTTTAATGTTGTATTTCAATAAATCCATCCGCATCCCTTTTGTTAGTGCATCTACTGCATGTTTAGTAGCGCAATATACATTGCCATTTGGGTATACTTCCTTTCCCGCAATTGATCCTACATTTATAATGTGACCCTCAGTGTTGTTCTCTTTCATTATTGCAACGACCTCTTTTGTCACATAAAGCAAACCCTTTACGTTTGTATCGATCATTCTGTTCCAATCGTCAGAGTCGCCATTATCTATCGAGTCTAACCCTGCTGCCAATCCTGCGTTATTAACCAATACATCTATCTCTCTCCAATCTTGTGGCAACTTCCCAAGCATAGTTTTCACCTGGTCTTCATCTCTTACATCAAAACAAAGATCGAGAACCTGTGTTGATTCAGATTCAAGTTTGCTTTTCAAACTCTTTAATCTGTCAGAACGACGTCCTGTAATTATCAAATCATATCCTTTGGATGCAAACATCAAGGCAGTAGCTTCACCTATTCCTGAAGTAGCACCCGTTACAAGAGCAACTTTTTTCATAATTAATTGTTTTACTATCATTGATTATATTTGTTTCAAAATTAAACCAAAATTGTTAGATAACCATTTTAATAAGCAACAAACCAATATAATTATTTCTATATTTGTAATAATAATTTAATATAAGGAGATACTATGGATTTAATCACAATAAAAACATTCAACTTTCCATCAGAGGTTAGTGTTGTACAATCCTTTTTAGAAATGGAAGGAATAACTGTTTACCTTAAGAACCTTGTAGCAAGTCAACTTGCATACTCTTTAGGTGACATTGATATGCAAGTGAGCAAAGAAGAATACGAAAAAGCAAAGGTTGAACTCATTGAAGGAGGTTTTTCCAAGCCCGAAGATTTTCTATAAACAACATCCAATATTCATATAACTACTCAATACGTGATCGATGATAAAAATAAATAACAATCAATATAAGTATATATTAATTGCTTTTTTGATTTTAGTTGGCTTGATTTTCTTTAAACAAGGCAGACCTTTCCTAAGTGGAATATTAGGAGCATCTACATTGTTTGTTATGATGCGCAATCAGATGGCGTATCTTACTGAAAAAAGAAAATGGAACCGTGCGCTTAGTGCATCCTTACTTTTACTTGAAGCTTTATTACTCTTCCTTATACCATTAACCTCATTTGCTCTATTGATAGTCGATTCACTATCAGGAATTGAGTTCGATATACAATTGTGGTTGACTCAAGCAGAAAATTTTATCAATCAGATTGAAGATAGAATTGGCTATAACATTATTACTTTAGACAACTTATCCTTCCTTCCAAAGTTAGGAGGTAGCACAATTCAGTTTTTAGCAGCCAGCAGTTATTCTTTAATATTGAATAGCATTGTTGTTTTGTTTGTTCTTTACTATATGCTCTATAATTATAAAGGTTTTGAGCGTGGGTTCAAAGAAATTCTTCCCTTTCGTGATGAAAACAAACAAATTCTTGCTGATGAGACTAAAGAAATTATTCGAGCTAATGCTATAGGTATTCCTCTTTTAGGAATAATTCAGGGAGTTTTTGCACTTATTGGTTATTTAATTTTTGGAATAGACAGACCTGTTCTTTTTGCCATTCTTACTGCATTCTCCACTATTTTACCAGTTATAGGTACAATGGCTGTTTGGATACCTTTAGGTATAGGCTTTTTTGTAGGAGGAGAATACCTTACAGGTTTTATATTTTTAATGTACGGAACATTTGTTATTGGAGGAGTTGATAATGTAGCACGATTTATGCTCCAAAAGCAATTGGCCGACATTCATCCGCTCATCACCATTTTTGGTGTTATACTTGGGCTGCAAATGTTCGGTTTCTGGGGGGTGATATTTGGCCCACTACTTCTCTCCTATTTGGTATTGTTGTTTAACATGTATCGTCACGACTATATACCTGGTTCAAAAGCTAAACCACGTGTTACAACAAATTTAAAAACACGAGGTATGCCAAAATATCCAATCAATAATAAAAAAGACAAGTAGGCCGTTCATTAATCAAACTGAAATATTAAAGCATAAATTGTTAAATGATAGATAGAATCAATGTTAGATAGAGGCTTCATTATTTGGAAATGAGCTACAAAATACTTATCTTTACACTTAATTATTAACAAATAAAATTAGACATACAAGTATGAAGACAACAGATTATCTTAGTTTAGACAAAAGCTCAACAAAAAAAATAAGTGACGAATTGCAAAATCTTTTAGCCGATTTTCAAGTTTACTATACAAACTTGCGTGGATTTCATTGGCACATTAAAGGTCCAAGATTTTTTCAATTACACGAAAAGTTTGAGGAGCTATATGATGAAGTGGCTGATCAAATTGACGAAATTGCAGAACGCATCTTAATGTTAGGTGAAACACCACTACACAACTTTAGCGATTATTTAAAGAAAAACGAAATTAAAGAAGTAGGTGTTGTTGCTAATGGAGACGAAGCAATGAAACACATTTTAGATTATCTTAAAATTTTAATTACAAAAGAACGTAAGATTATCGATATGGCTTCAGAAGCAAATGACGAAGGAACTGTTTCTTTAATGGGTGATTACATCTTAGGTCAAGAAAAAACAGTTTGGTTATTAGCCTCTACGCTATCATAATAAACCTTTGAGTAAAGAAATAGTCATATTAAGCGGTGCATTGTGTTCAATGTATCGCTTATTTTGTTTTAAGAACAATAGGTGAATATATTTGTTGAAAATTTTACTGGCACTATTTTTGCACTATCTTTTATAGTTTGATAGATATAACTCGTTTAATACTGTTATATTTGTACTTAGTAAATAAATTTCAATTTAGAAGGAAGGATATATACATGAATAATAAATTTTCAGATCGGGTCAAAGACATTATGGCATATAGCCGTGAAGAAGCTGGAAGACTACAGAATAATTACATAGGTCCAGAGCATCTTATGTTGGGTATACTTCGTGATGGTGATGGATTAGCTATACAAATCTTACAAGATTTTGAAGTTAATTTAAAATCACTGAAAGAAGACATTGACTCCAAAATACGCCAAGCTCAAGAGCCAGAAGATGAAGGCAACAATGAACTGGTGATAAATAAAAGCACAGAAAAAGTGCTAAAGATGAGCATCTTGGAAGCTCGTCTCACAAAAAGCTCTCCTACCGATTCAGAGCATCTTCTTCTTGCTTTATTAAAAGAAAAGAAAACATTGATCAATTCAATCTTAGAATCATTCAACATTAATTATTCTAACACATTGCTATATGTAAAAAGCATTGCTGAAACAAAAAGCGATGTACTGGATGATATTGAAAGTCCTAAGATGGGACCTAACTTTACAGATGACGATGATGATGACATGAAGGGTCGCCCTTCATCACAGAGCCCAGTGGGAGGAGCTCAAGCTAAAGCCACATCGGACACACCTGTGTTGGACAACTTTGGAACTGATATAACACGTGCAGCATCAGAAAACAGACTTGACCCTATTGTAGGTCGTGAAAAAGAAATTGAGCGTTTGTCGCAAATTTTAAGCCGTCGCAAAAAAAATAATCCAGTATTGATTGGAGAACCAGGTGTTGGTAAATCTGCCATTGTGGAAGGTTTAGCATTACGCATAATTCAGAAAAAGGTATCACGTATATTATTTGATAAGCGTGTGATTGCTTTGGATATGGCATCAATTGTTGCTGGCACAAAATATAGAGGTCAATTTGAAGAACGTATTAAAGCAATTTTAAACGAATTGTCTAAAAATCCAAATATAATTCTTTTTATTGATGAGATACACACCATCGTGGGTGCTGGCGGTGCAGCAGGGTCATTAGATGCTGCCAATATGCTAAAACCAGCCCTTGCCCGTGGCGAAATTCAATGTGTGGGTGCAACAACTCTCGATGAATATAGAAAAACTATTGAGAAAGACGGAGCTTTAGAGCGTCGTTTCCAGAAAATTATTGTAGACCCTACAACAGCAGAAGAAACACTTCAGATATTAAAAAATATAAAAGATAGGTATGAAGAGCATCACAATGTAAGATATAGTGATGAAGCTTTAAAAGCGTGCGTTACTTTAACTGAACGTTATGTTAGCGATCGCAATTTTCCAGATAAGGCAATTGATGCTTTAGACGAAGCTGGCTCACGTGTGCATATTTCTAATATAACCATCCCAAAGATTATTGAAGAGATGGAAGCCCAGTTAGAAGAAGTTGAACAGCAAAAAAATGATGCTGTAAAAGCTCAGAAATATGAATTAGCTGCAAGCTATCGTGATAAACAGCGCCAACTATTGCTCTCTTTAGAAGCAGAGGAAGATCGTTGGCAAAAGGAGATCAAAGAAAAACCTGAATTGGTAGATGATCAAAAAGTTGCCGAAGTTGTTGCAATGATATCTGGGGTTCCAGTACAACGTATAGCTCAAGCTGAAGGAATGCGTTTGTTACAAATGAAGGATGTTTTGGAGTCACAAGTAATTGGTCAAGATGAAGCTGTTGAGAAGATAGTGAAAGCCATTCAGCGCAACAGAGTTGGACTAAAAGACCCAAACAAACCTATTGGTACATTTATGTTTTTAGGACCCACGGGGGTTGGTAAAACCCATTTGGCTAAAAAATTAGCTGAGTTCTTATTTGATTCTACTGATAACTTAGTTAGGGTTGACATGAGTGAATATATGGAGAAATTTACTGTGTCACGTTTAGTTGGAGCACCTCCAGGGTATGTAGGTTATGAAGAAGGTGGTCAGCTTACTGAAAAAGTGAGACGTAAGCCCTATTCAGTAGTGTTGCTCGACGAGATAGAGAAAGCGCATCCAGATGTATTTAATATCCTGCTACAGGTATTAGACGAGGGACATATAACTGATAGTTTAGGTCGTAGAATTGATTTCAAAAACACGATTCTTATTATGACCTCAAACATTGGCACGCGTCAATTGAAAGACTTTGGTCGTGGCATTGGCTTTAGTGCTGTATCTGATTTAACTGACGCTGAACATTCTCGTGGAGTAATAAAAAAAGCTTTAAATAAAGCTTTTGCCCCCGAATTTTTAAATAGAATTGACGATTTAGTGATGTTTGATCCTTTGAATAAAGAATCGATATACAAAATTATTGATTTAGAGCTCAAGGGTTTCTATCAGCGTGTGAAAGGTTTAGGTTTTACAATCGAAATCTCAAACGATGCCAAAGAGTTTATTGCATCTAAAGGATATGATGTTCAGTTTGGTGCACGTCCACTTAAAAGAGCTATTCAAAAATACTTGGAAGATGAAATGGCAGAAATGATTATTCGCACGAGTATAACTGAAGGAGATCGTATAGATGTGGATTTTGACAAAGAGTCGCAAAAAATAGTAATGAAAACATCTAAAGCATTAGCTGATAAATCAAGCTAATAAGTTTCATTATTTTTCATAAAAAACCCGTTCATTGCTGATGCAAAGGACGGGTTTTTTATATGGTTTTAGTGTGATTGAAAGAAATTTCAATCAAATTCTCATTGTTTACCAGAAGTAATGACTTCTTTATTTATTTTAGAAACCAACCCTTGCAAAACCTTGCCTGGTCCTAACTCCATAAATTCTGTTGCTCCATCTACAATCATATTCTCTACAGATTGAGTCCATTTGACAGGCGATGTTAATTGAGCAATCAAGTTTGCTTTAATCTTTTCGTGATCGGTTTCACCTACAGTAGAAACATTTTGATAAACTGGACAAATAGGTTTAGAGAAGTTTGTTGCCTCTATTGCTTCTGACAGCTCTACTTTGGCAGGCTCCATTAGTGGAGAGTGGAATGCACCACCTACTTGAAGCAATAATGCTCGTTTAGCTCCAGCATCTTTCATTTTCTCGCATGCTTCATCTATTCCTTCTTTAGTCCCAGATATTACTACTTGTCCAGGACAATTATAATTGGCAGGAACAACAATAGCATCTATGGATTGGCAAATTTCTTCTACCTTTTCGTCGGGCAAGCCCAAGACTGCGGCCATAGTAGAAGGATTCATTTCGCATGCTTTCTGCATGGCAAGAGCACGCTTATATACAAGCTTTAGCCCATCTTCGAAAGATAAAGCTTTTGCAGCAACTAACGCTGAAAACTCCCCTAAGGAGTGACCAGCCACCATATCGGGCTTGAATTCTTCTCCTAATGTGGTTGCCAAAATAACGGAATGTATAAAAATAGCAGGTTGCGTAACTTTTGTTTGTTTCAAATCTTCATCAGTTCCTTCAAACATCAAATCGGTTATTCTGAAACCTAAGATTTCGTTTGCTTGTTCAAACATTTGTTTTGCTTGTGCAGATTCGTTGTATAAGTTTTTACCCATACCAACAAACTGAGCTCCTTGACCTGGAAAAATATAAGCTTTCATTATTTTTTCTCGTTTTTGTTTATACTAAACACAAATTTTCGACTACAAAAATAGTAAAAATAGGCTGTCTGCGAAATAGATTGACAATTTATCGCATTTAGCGCAAGTTTATTATGTTTTTCATAATAGCGTTATGCAATTTTGAATTAGTTGCTACAAGTTCTTTGCCAAATATATAGTTTGATCCGCATCTAAAGTCTGTTACTTTACCTCCAGCTTGCTGAAGAATAAAAGCACCTGCTGCAACGTCCCACGCAGATAAGTCGGAGTGAAAATAAGCGTCGTATCGACCACTGGCAACATAACACAACTCTATAGCTGCTGAACCTTTGAGCCTGAATGAGGCATTTCCAAAATGTTTGAACGTGTTGCTTAAAATGTTTCGAGCCTCTGTAGTAACATCATAGGGAATACCAAAGCCAATAAAGCTATTAAGAATTTCATCTTTGTCAGTTACAGAAATAATATTGTTGTTTAAACGTGGTTTCTCATTTTTAATTGCAGTATACATCTCGTCAGCCAGCGGATCGTAAACAACACCAAGAATCACCTCTTCTTTATGCATAAGGGCAATACTCATTGCATATGGCGCAAGGTCATGTACATAATTGGAGGTGCCATCAAGCGGATCGATAATCCATGTGTATTCTTTTTTTTCATATTCAACAGTGTCCTCTTCGGTTAAAAAACCAGCATCTGACACATAGTCTTTCAACTTGACTACCAACTGCTTCTCAGCCTCTTTGTCTACATACGAAACGTAGTCTCGCAACCCTTTCATTTCTATAGCAGATTGCTTTAAATTTGCTTGCTCATTCTTTAAGTAACTACCAATTTCTTTGGCTGTTTGACTAACCTGCGTTAATAAAATATTTAAATCTAAATTCATATTTTTGTTCTATTTGTAAATTCCTAAAACTTATTTATTTTGACGGATACATAGCGTCCCACCAACGTGCATCATTTTTGAGCCATTTGGCAAACCATGCATATATGGCATTGTTCCAAGAGATACGCTTATCATAATCGTAAATACCATGGTTTTCGCCTTCTACTTGTATAAACTCAACCTCTTTGTCCAATAGTTTTAAGGCAGTATACATTTGAATACTTTCTCCCATAGGTACATTCGTATCTACAGTTCCATGGAGCAACAATAAAGGTGTGTTTATTTTATCAGCATGAAATAAAGGGCTTTGATTGATATACATCTCTTGGTTATTCCAAGGATAACTACCTGCACTTGCTCCCGAGCTATAGGTATATCCCCAATAGCCTTCGCCCCAATAGCTGGTGATATTGCTAATGCCTGCATGTGAAACTGCTGCTGCAAAAAGATCAGTTTGTGTTTGCAAATACTGTGTCATGAAACCACCGTAAGATGCACCAATACAACCAATGTGATCGCCATCTACAAACGAATGATCGGCAACAAAAGCCTTCGTGCCTTCTATAATTTCATCGGCGGTTTGTATTCCCCAAGCATTTACGTGCCGTGCAGAGAACTCTTGTCCAAAACCAGTAGTACCACTTGGCTGAAGTGTATAAACAACATATCCTTGAGCTGCATAAACATGTAGTGGATAGGTACTTTCGAAAACTCGTTGTGTAGGACTTGTTCCACCATAATAGTATACAATAAGTGGATACTTCTTGTTAGGATCGAAATTTGGAGGAAGATAGTAACGACCTTCAATTTCGTCACCAAAGGATGATTTAAAATTCCAATCTGTCACTTCGCCCAATGTAATATTAGAAAGACGTTCATTATATGGATCGGAAATCAATTCAGATTTACCATTCTTCAAGTTTAAAACATAGCTCCTATTTGAATTAGAAATACTTACACCAGTGTATGTTGCCCAATCTGAATTATTAGCCAAATCAAAGCCTTTAATCACATCTTCATTTAAATTTAATTTCTTATACTTGCGTGTTTTAGGATTGTAGCTATATACATTTTCTCTATCTCTATCCTGAACTCGAAAATATATCTGATTGTCCACCTTGCTCCACTGTTGAGAATCAATAGAAGGATCAAAATCTTTAGTTATTGGATCGATTTGTTTAGTCCTCAAATTCATGATGTATGCTTGTGTGTCATAGCTATTGGCAATTTGTCCTTTATCAATATTCAAACCTATACCATCGAAAGATTCTGGAGAAGCACTAATTAAAACATTTTGATTGTCAGGCGAAAACTGTGCTGATGATACAAATCTTTTGTTTTCCCACAAAGTGTCTATCGCCATTGTCTCAAGATTTAATTTATACATTGAGTTTTTTCTAAATGGTCGTTGAGTTAAATCTTCAGTGGAAGTAGAAAATAACAACTGCTTGCTGTCTGTGGATAGATCATTTAGGTAGGCGCTTTCTTTACCAAAAGTAAGTTGCTGAGAGAGTCCTGAATCAAATATGTAATTATATATAAAATACTTGTCCCGATAAGTGGGTTGACGATCATCAGGTGCTAACAATCGTTTAAGTCCTGAGGGACTACTCACAGAGAGTGTCTCTTTAGAAGAATAAAACATCGATTTCTCATCAGGTGCAACTGTGAAATTTTCTTTAGGTAAGTCTTCCGCAATGGTAGTAGACATCATTGTAAGGGGATCAAGTGTTACCATTGATCTTCCATTCTCTGTGTCAACTACATGTGAAAGCAAATCCGATTTTGGCATCCATTTCAGCTGAGAACGATTAACAGATTCATGAAGCAGGGTGCGTTGTTGCTTAGTGTCATATACTTCTACATATCTCTTTGTGTCTCCACCTGTCAATGTTTCGCTCAGTTGCAACAACACATATCGTCCGCTTGGAGAGATACTGGATGAAGTAACTCTTTTTCCTTCTAAAATATCTTTTATACCTATATGTCGTGATGGATTATTTGAGAATGAGGTACTCAACAAGGAGTCGTCATCAGCTGACTTAAGCTCAATTTTTACTGCTGCTGCATTAAATGGATTGTTATTTGAGGCCAATAGTTTAACCACCACACGAGAGTTGTTCAACATTCCGTTTAATGTAGTTTCAGCCGAACCTGCATTTGACAAACTATCAGTAGAGTTACTCTTTGAAGCTTTTTTCTCTCCATCTACATACACCTCTAACAGGTTGGGTGAAGTTACTGTCAATTTGGCATTACTATAATTATTGTCTGTAAGAAAAAAAGAGAGTAAATGTAAGGTATAAGCTGCCTCTGTTTTCTCGAAATGAAAGAAACCTGCTGTGTCGGCTGACAATTGAGTTGCAAAACGCTCATACTTTGGAATTGAAACAGAGCTTGAAAGCATCAACTCATCTGAAAACTTTTCTTTTTTCAAATTTACACTGTCCAGTATGACAGGTTTGTGCAAGACAATAGGCTCGAAAACCTGTGCATTTTTTAAAACAACTTTAGATTGAGCAAAAAGCCCACTGACACAAACAAGAAGTGCCATTACTAATTTGAACTTATCAAACATATGATTTATTTTAAATTTGTATTTTGAGTTTAAATGTAATTTCTCCAGACGAAATAATCAGGAAAGGTTTCAGAAAAACAAACACTTGGTTTTTTCTCAAAAAGCCCATAAACTGATGCTCCAGAACCTGACATTGAAGCATAAACTGCGCCTTGATCATATAAACTTTGTTTTATATCACCTATAACTGGATGTTTTTTAAATATAGGTGTTTCGAAATCATTTTGCATTAAGTTACGCCATTCATTAATGGGTATTTTTACTATTTCTTGTAAGGATACTGCTGGTTGCTTTGGAGTTATTGAAGCGTATGCCTCTTGGGTTGACACAGAAACATCTGGTTTCACCACTACCATGAAATAGTTATCGAGTGACAAATCAATATCTACAAGATTGTTGCCAATGCCACTTGCAAATGCTGGCTTGTTTTTCAAGAAAAATGCACAGTCAGCTCCTAAAGATACTGCGAATTGCATCAATTCGCAGTAAGTATAGCCTAATGAATAGGTCTCATTGAGCAATTTGAGTATAAATGAAGCATTAGAAGATCCACCACCCAATCCAGCACCACAAGGTATGTTTTTTAATAAGTAAATGTCTATGTTTGGAATATCTCTATGTTCGCCAACTAATGAGAGGGCTTTTATCACCAAGTTTTGTTCTGCCCTACTGTTTATATCTATACCTGTTTCAAATAGTATATATGCCTTTCGATTTTGTGAAGGGAGAATCTCCAAAGCATCTTTTAAAGCAATGGGATAGAAAATAGTTTCTATATTGTGGTAACCATCTGCTCTTTTAGAGGTGATATTGAGACCTAAATTTATTTTTGCGTTTGGAAAACAGATCATAGTGTAGTTTTTATCACGCAAACTTACATAAAAAACTTTAAAGTATAAAGTCTAAAACGAGTTAGCTTACACATTACAAAACTTTAATCTGAACGTTTCACTCATTCATCACTTATACCCCAACCAGCAATTTAACAACTCATACATAGATAGATGGTCGGACTATATGTGTTTAAGTGCATAACAATTTACCTCAACAGATTACAGAAGATATTCTTATCATTTAAAAAACGACTATCTATTATTCTGACCTTTTAAATGATCAGTATATTTATAACTATCAATTAGTTATAACGCCTGCTTGTCTATTAAACTGATTAGCTTATTGCATTTCAAGTTCTAATTGTAAAGATTGTTAATACTTAGGAAACTAATTGTGTGTTTCGAGTTTTTCTTTGTTACCTTTGCATATTACAAAATAAAAAACATGGATTTAAAAGATAGAATAATTGATGAAGCGGGTACTCTTTTTATAAAACATGGCATAAAAAGAATATCAATGGATGAGATTGCCTCGAAGTTGGGAATCTCAAAAAGGACTATTTATCAAAACTTCAGAGACAAAGAGGACTTACTATTGCATTACATACGCCAATTGGAATTGATGCAAATAGAATATGTGAAAGATTTGTCTAAAAATGAACAGACAGTTGTTCATGTCTTTCTAAGAACTATTGAAATGCATAAAGAGTTTGATTTTTTCAATGTTAGATTTTTAGACGACGTGAAGAAATATTATCCCAAAGCAAAACAAGAAATGATTGACCAGCAAAATAGGGGAATCATATTTATAAAACAGTTTTTGGAAGAGGGAATGGCGCAAGGAGTAATTAGAAAAGATTTGAACGTAGAAGTGGTTTCATTTCTGCTACAGGATAGCAATCGCACATTTATTGATGCATCTCGTTTGACAAATAAAACTTTTTCGAATTGGGAGTTGTTTTTTACAAGTATGATAAATTTCATACGGGGCATTTCAACTGCTGCTGGCATAGAAATTGTAGATACATTTCTTACAAAGTATTACTCAGATATAAACGTATAAAAAATAAACCAAGACAAAATGATTATGAAAGTAAAGCTAAACAAAACAATACGAACAATATCCTTATCGATGGGATTGTTCTTGTTTTCAGCAACTATGTATGCTCAAAAGCCTTATACTGTTGGAGCAGACTCCACTGAACCCCAACTAATGGAAACCGACAGTTTAATAGTTGATATGGAGTTGGCACTATCTATTGCAATGAACGAAAACCCCACAATAAAAGTGGCTGACATGGAAATTGAGAAAAAGAAATATACACGAAAAAGCACACAAGCAGCACTTTTCCCTCAAATTGATCTTGTCGGTCAATATACTCGTACCATTAAGAAACAAACCATGTATTTAGATGGCGGATTTGGTGCAGGGTTAGGAACTGATATCGATCCGACTGAATTTACTCCCGAAGAAATGAAAATAGTGGAGGTATTAGGGAAGGTGTTGGGTGGACCTGCTCCAGACCCTGCAGATGAACCAGAAGAAGCAGAAGGAATTCAATTTGGACGTTCCAATATGTGGACAGCAGGTGCAGTTGTAAACTTGCCAATTATTGTTCCATCGCTTTGGAAAAACATTCAACTAACAAGTATTGATATTGAAATGGCTGTTGAACAGTCACGTTCTTCTAAAATAGAATTAGCCAATCAGGTTAAACAAGCCTTCTATGGTGTATTGTTAGCACAAGACTCATACAATGTTTACAAAAAAACATTCGATACAGAATCAGCCGTACTGGAAGATATTCAACACAAATATGATCAAGGTTTAGTTGCTGAATATGACCTAATCACAGCGAGTGTAAGACTGCAAAACATCATCCCTGAAATGTTACAAACAAAGAATGCAGTTCAACTTGCTATATTAAGATTGAAAGCATTAATGGGAATTGACTTAGAAGTACCGTTGGGTATAAAAGGATCGTTAGAAAACTATGAGGATAAAATGTATGCCGAATTGTTGGATGTAAATCTTTCGCTTGTAAACAATACTGATTTGCGTCAAATAGACTTGCAAGTGGAACAATTAAAAAAAGTATATGAATTACGCACTTCGCAATACCTACCTACTCTTACAGCAAATTTCAACTATCAGTATATGAGTCAAAACAACGACTTCCGCATCAAAGATTATAGATGGGATCCTTACGCAACAGCAGGTATAACATTGGCAATCCCAATTTTTGATGGTGGCAGAAAACACAACGAAATTAAAGAAGCAAAACTAACAGTAGAACAGGTTAAAATGCAACGTGAAGACGCAGAGCGTCAAATTAAACTGATGTTGCAAAACCAAATAAATCAAATAGCTAAAAGCATTGAGCAAGTTAACTCATTGAAAACCGCTAAAGAACAAGCAGACAAAGGATACGAAATTGCTCTTAAGCGCTACGAAACAGGTATGGGTACCATTGTTGATGTAAACCAAGCATCGCTGGGAGTTACCAGCACTGGCTTGCAGTACAACAATGCTATCTACGATTACGTATCTGCCAAATCGGAGCTTGAAAAGGTTATAGGCGTAGATCAAGCTATTTTTTAAAAGAAACAAAAGAATAAAACAAGATATTAAAATAAAAACACTTATGAAAAGTATAAATTTATCACACTTATTTCTGCTCTTGGGAGCCTCTTTGCTTTTTTCGTGCGGACCAAAGACTGAGGACACAGACGAAATTGCAAGACCAAAAGTGAAAGTAGAGACAGCTATTAAATCAGATGTAATGCAGTCAAGCGAGTACACTGCAACTGTTCAATCTGATGTAGTTAATAAAATATCGCCCGCAATGCCTGCACGCATTCGCACAATACATGTAGAGGTAGGCGACAGAGTAAGAAGAGGACAAACACTGGTTACTTTAGATAAAACAAATTTATCACAATCTCAAACTCAGATTGCTAATTTGGAACGTGATTTACAACGTTACAAAGAATTGTATGAAGTGGGTGGAATATCCAAGCAGCAATTGGAGCAATTGGAAGTGGAGCTAACAGTAGCAAAAACTTCATTTAACAACTTGGCGGAAAACACTACCCTAACAAGTCCAATTAATGGCATTGTGACAGAAAGAAACTACGACTCTGGTGATATGCCCGCAGGCATGCATATATTGCAAATAGAAAATTTCAATCCTGTGAAACTACTAATAAATATATCCGAAAACTTATACACTCAGATTAGTAAAGGAATGGAGGTTCAAGTGGCTGTTGATGTTTATCCTGAGGAAGAATTTACTGGTAAAATATCTTTGATACACCCAACTATTAATCAAGCATCGCACACATTTCCTGTCGAAGTTAGTATCCCTAACTCCGATTCACGTATTCGTCCTGGCATGTTTGCGCGTGTAAACATAAACCTTGGTAGTAAAGAGAATATTTTAGTTCCCGATGCTTCAGTGTTGAAACAAACTGGAAGTAACGACAGACACGTTTTTGTAATTAAAGATGGCAAGGCCGATAAAAAAGTAATAACGATAGGGCAACATTTAGGAGGCTATTACGAAGTTATTTCAGGTGTAGAAGCAGGAGACGAAATAGTTGTAGCTGGAGCATCAAGATTATCGGATAATCAAGAAGTTGAAGTTGTACAATAATACTTCTTTCATTCAAAATGGTACTAAACAACCATTAAAAAATTAGAAACAGAATATGAAAATATATGAATCAGCGGTAAAAAAACCAATTACTACAGTTTTAGTCTTTGTGGCAATTGTGTTGATGGGTCTTTTTGCCTATTCAAGATTAGCAATAGACTTGCTTCCTGAGATTGAAACAAACCAGTTGACTGTGATGACATCATATGGTGGAGCCAGCTCCAGCGATATTGAAACAAACATTACTGAACCTCTGGAAAATGCACTTAATGCTGTAGAGGGGTTAAAGAAAATAACCTCAAAATCACAAGACAATATCTCAATAATTACGCTCGAATTTGAGTATGGCGGCAACATTGATGAATCGACGAGCGATATACGAGACAAAATAGAGCTTGTAAAATCAGCACTACCTGATGGTGCAGATAATCCAGTCATATTTAAGTTTAGTACTGATATGATACCCGTTATCTTTTACTCAGTTACTGCAAGAGAGAGTATAAATGCTCTTGAGAAAATATTGGATGAGCAGGTAGCAAATCCCTTGCAAAGGATTGATGGTGTGGGTACTGTAATGATTGCTGGTGCTCCAAAGAGAGAAATTCAAATTAACGCTATACCCGAAAGGTTAGAAAGTTATAATTTGACTATCGAGCAACTTGCTGCAGCAATACAGCAAGAAAATGTGAACATCCCAGGTGGTACAATGAACGTGGGAAGCCAGACTTTCTCCTTACGCCTTGATGGTGAGTTTAAAGAGAGTGATGATATGCGCAATATTGTCGTGATGTCACAAAATGGAAGAAACGTTTATTTAAGCGATGTTGCCATTGTAAACGACACTATTGAAACAAATGTCCAAGAATCGTGGGTTAATGGTGAAAAAGGCGCGATGATTGTTATTCAAAAGCAATCGGGGGCTAACACAGTACAAATTGCGACTACAGTAAGAAAGGAGATGCTTAAGATTCAAGAAACACTTCCTGAAGATATTGAATTGGATGTAATAATTGATACATCAGAATCTATTGAAAGCTCCATAAATAGTTTGGTTCAAACTATTGGATTAGCATTGATTATAGTTGCATTTGTAGTTCTCTTTTTCTTGGGTAAATGGCGCGCAACGTTTATTATTTTGCTTACCATACCCATTTCGCTTATTGCATCTTTCTTCTATTTGATGGCTACCAACAATACACTCAACATTATATCGCTTTCGGCACTTTCCATTGCTATTGGCTTGGTGGTAGATGATGCTATTGTGGTGTTAGAAAACATCACCTCCCATCTTGATAAAGGGAGTGAACCAAGACAAGCAGCAATACATGCTACTGGCGAGGTTTCTCTATCAGTTATAGCATCATCATTAACTATACTTGCTGTATTCTTGCCAATGACCCTTATTACAGGTTTGGCGGGAGTATTGTTTCAACAGTTAGGTTGGATGATATCTGTTATTATAGTTGTATCTACTGCATCTGCACTTACACTAACTCCTATGTTGGCATCTAAGATGTTAAGAAGCGGCAAAAGTGAAGATACATGGTTTGACAAATTGCATAAACCTGTTTTAGGCTGGTTAGGCAAGTTGGATAATTTTTATTCCAAAACTTTGGAGTGGGCTGTAGGCCATCGTGCAGTCACAGTAATTGGTGCGTTTGGAGTTTTATTAATTACAATCATTCTATCATTTCAATTTATTAAAACCGAGTTTTTCCCAGCTTCTGACAATGATATGATTGCTATGAGTGTTCGGATGCCAACGGGAACACGAATGGAAGTGTCAAGAGAGATGGGTTTAGAAATTACTAAAATGTTACAAGAGAAATTTCCGGAAATTCAGAGATTATCATTCCAGGTAGGTACTGCCAGTGGATCGTCTTTTGCTGGATTGAGTGAAAATGCTGATAACCTCATGAGTTTCAATATTAATACTGGAAAACCAAAAACTCGCTCAAAAGATATTTTCCAAATTTCTGATGAAATACGTACTGAATTAGCTAAAATACCTGAGTTACATGAGTATCAAGTAGAACCTGGTGGTAGTGGCGGTGGTGGTATGAGCGGTGGTTCTAATGTGGAAGTAAACGTATTTGGATACGACCTCATAGAAACTGACGAAGTGGCCAATGAAATAAGAGATAAATTAGCAGTAATTGAAGGACTAAGGGACGTTAAGATTAGTCGTCCCGATTTCCGTCAAGAGTATAATGTATCATTCGATAGAGAAAAGTTGGCTCTTAATGGTTTGAATGTTGCTACAGCTTCCAACTTTATTAGAAACAGAATTAACGGAACTGTAGTTTCACAATTTCGTGAAAGAGGATATGAGTATGATATACGTGTAAGATATGGCGAAGAATATCGACAGTCTATATCAGATATTGAAAATATTATTCTCTATACACCAACAGGTGAAGCATTAAGAGTAAAAGAGATTGGAACTGTAAACCTTGAATCATCTCTCCCTGAAATTGAGAGACAAAATAGAGAGCGTGTAGTTACAGTAACAGGAAGCATTTATAAACGTGCATTAAGCGAAATTATTAATGATGTAAATAGAGAGTTGAAGAATGTCTCATTACCCGCCGGAGTTGACGTAGAATTGGCAGGTACTTATGAGGATCAGCAAGAAGCATTTGCCGACTTGTTTATTCTTCTTATGATTTCAGTAATTCTTGTATACATTGTTATGGCGAGTCAGTTTGAGTCGTTTACATACCCATTAATTATTATGATTTCTATTCCATTCTCATTTACAGGTTCGGTTCTCAGTTTGTTGATGTTTGGACACCCACTGAATGTGATGGGTATAATTGGAGGAATTATGTTGATTGGTATTGTTGTGAAGAATGGTATTATTCTCATTGAGTACATCAATGTAAATAGGGATAGAGGACGTTCCATTCAGTATTCTGTTGTAGAAGCTGGTCGATCCAGGTTGCGCCCTGTGTTAATGACAGCAGCAACCACAGGTTTAGGTATGTTGCCTCTTGCATTAGCACTTGGTCAAGGTTCTGAGTTTTGGCAAACTATGGGTATCAGTGTTATCGGGGGTTTAGTTCTTTCGACTGCTCTTACTCTTGTTGTTGTACCAACATTGTATGCAATGTTTGCAAGCAGGGGTGTTTTAAATACAAGGAGAAGACACAAAAGGATATATCCAACACATGCAAAAGACAGGGTGTAAAACACACAAATACAATTGATAAAGAAAAAAACTTATGAAAACAATATTTATTACGTGCAACCAAGCACACTATTATAGAATCACCGAAGAGATGACCCACTTAAATATTCGAGGTTTCACATCATGGAAACCATTGACTGGGAGGGGTAGCAATACGGGTGACCCTCATTATGGTTCTAAAGCTTGGCCAGCACTGAACAATGCTATCATCACAGTCGTAGAAGATCATCAAGTGGATGGCTTATTAGATTTTCTAAAAAAGCTGGATGAGAAAACACCTGAACTGGGTCTACGTGCCTTTGTGTGGAATGTTGAAAAAAGTATTTAAACAACGATAGTAATTTAAACATCAAGAGAAAAAACCTTTGCTTCGAAAATGAAGCAAAGGTTTTTTATGTTTAAAATTCTGAGGAATGTTTTCCTTCGGATAACTGATGTTACACGATTCTAACACACCAGTTATCATCTAGTGGTCTATAATTCTTCTAATCAGTCGATATTTAACTCATTTGTCGAGAAACGAAACTCTCGAAGAAGCCATGATTTAACTTCTCTTCTATTCTTCTTCCGTCGTTCGGCTATTAGTAATTCCTCTATTGTCATATCTTTTATCTTTATTTCCTGATATATTTTAAAATTACAAACTTCAGTACTAAGATTCACTAATTTCTTTTTTTGTGGTTTTTTTATTAGTAAAAACAAAAAAACAGCATGTTTATTTTCCTATATTAACAAAATACTTTATATTTGGAAATTAATAAAAAACAATGAAATATTGATCTTTTACTAACGAGAGCTTAACACTATATCACCCAAATAAGTAATACAATCTTTGAATATTTAACATGTTAATTTGTTTATTATGATGTTTAGAATTATTTCAATAATAGCAGTTATAGGATTGCTCAGTACAACCTCGTGTATGCAAGATCATCCTGATCTTGTGGATGCAAGTAAGGAAATCAAAGTGAGTGCTTTTATAGATGATGCTTCCAATTTGGGAGTAAAGACAAGGGTTTCGGACAACACTTGGAATAAAGACGATGCAATTGGTATTTTCATGAAAAATACTGGAGAAGACTTATCGGAAAATGCGCTTGCATTAAATAATAAATATATAAATACTGATGCTTCTAATAGTTTTAAACCCGCTCCCTCAGACGTAATTAACTTTCCATTTCATGAAGAAAAAGTTGATTTTATTGCATACTATCCCTACTTTGAATCAATAAATGATTTTACTTATGAAGTGAATGTTTCTGATCAGACTGACTTGGCTAAAATAGATTTATTGTATTCGAACAATGTAAATGACATTAATAGTCTTACTCAAAATGTGGACCTATTATTTGAGCATCAACTGAGTAAAGTGGTTTTGAATATAAGCATTGAAGCAGGTGGACCAGAATTAACAGGACTTAATGTAGGAATTAGAAATGTAAATACTAAAGCAGCTTTTTCATTAATTGACGGAAAGTTAACAGATACTCAAGACTCTACTTCTATATCGTTCAATATAAATGTAATTGGTAATAGGGCGGAAGCAATACTATTACCTATTACTAATTTTACTGATGAAAAGTTAGTATTTACAATTGGAGAATTCTCTTACTCATACAATTTAAAAGAAAACAAACAAATTACATCTTTCAACAAGTCAACACAGTATACCTTTAATGTCTTACTTAAACCAGGAGCAGGTGTTATCGTTGAAAGTGTAACAAGTTCCATCCAAGATTGGACAGTAGTTAAAGCAGAGGAAAGTATCACAGCAAATGAAGACAAAAAGGAAAATCAAAATCAACAAGAAAACGACTCCCCAGCTAATTTACCAAATGACAAAAATGATGAAGTTAATTATAGCGGAGATGGAACAAAAGAAAATCCATATTCAGTTGAACAAGCCCAAATTAATAAAGGAGAGACAAAAAAATGGGTGATGGGATATATTGTCGGATATCCTGGCACTGGATATCGAAGACATCAGTTTGTGAGAGGTTATGAAAATGCAGGAGTAAGCTTTATATCAATTGCATCTACAACTTCTGAATCAGAAGGAAGTAAAACATTTGTCATTGATATTACCGGGTCATTAAGTGAAAAAATCAATTTAAAAAACAACAAAGAAAATTTCGAAAAAAAAATATTACTAAATGGAGACATAGAAAATTATAACGATCAAATATTAATGAAGAATGTTAATGAAGCAATTTTAGAACAGATCTTTTAATATTATCTTTTATTTTTTCAAAGTATAGTTGGAGTATATCATACTTGAATTAAACATTCATCCGTAATTTATTTTGTTAGTTAAAAGATTTGAATAACAACTAACCCTCCTACACATTCTCTTTTATCAAATCCACAAGTTCATTGAGCGACAATTTGGCAGACTGGTCGCTACCTTCTAATAGCGATTCTGCTAAGTTGCGTTTGGTATTATGCAGTTGAATAATTTTTTCTTCTATGGTGTTTTCGGCAACAAGACGGTAAATAGTTACAGGACGCTTTTGACCAATGCGATGCGCTCTGTCAGAGGCTTGATCTTCGATGGCTGGATTCCACCACGGGTCGAGGTGGATAACAAAATCGGCAGCCGTTAGATTAAGACCTAATCCTCCTGCTTTTAAACTTATAAGAAATAGATCACCTTCACCCTTTTGAAACTTTTCTACGCTACGTTCACGCTCTGACAACGGTGAAGAACCATCTAAGTATTGGTAATGTATATTTTTATCGTCCAATGCTTTACGAACAATGCTAAGATGCGATACGAACTGACTAAAAACCAAAGCCCTGTGCTTATTCTCCTTCAGCTCATCAACAATTTCAAGAAAAACAGCTAATTTAGATGATTTGATATCAATATTGGCATCCACTAAAAGAGGATTGCAACTTGCTTGTCTTAATTTAGTAATTTCAGCCAAAGCTCGTAAATGCTTGGCTCCTTGATTGCCCTCGCCCGACTCAAGGTTTAGCAAAGCTTGTCGTCGCAAAGCTTCATAAAATGCCATTTCAACATCAGAAAGCTGAACTTTTTTCACTATTTCAGTTTTGGGCGGTAACTCATCAAGAACAGCAGATTTTGTGCGGCGCAATATAAAAGGCTTGATCAATTTTCGCAACAGTTTTCTTGAATAATCATTGTCTGGCTTAATAAAAGTATCAGTGAAATGATTTAAATTGCCCAGCAGTCCTGGGTTGATAAAATTGAACAAATTCCAGATTTCACCCAGATGGTTTTGAAGAGGAGTACCCGTTAATGCCAAACGGAACTGACCTTTGAGTTGCATAATGGCTTTCGATGTTTTTGTGGCGTTGTTTTTAATTATATGCGCTTCATCTAATACAATGGTTGCAAACTCCTTCTCAATAAACATTTTCTCTTCTGATTGAAGCAAACCATAAGAAGTAACTAATACATCACCAGCGCTTAATTCTTGGATAGTTTGTTCCCGTGCGGAGTTACCTAACATTGTCACATTGAGAGAAGGAGCAAACCGCTGAGCTTCACTTATCCAATTGCTTATAACTGAAACAGGACAAACCACCAAGGCAGCTCCCTCTGTGGCACGTTGCAAAAGCACAGCCAATGTTTGAATAGTTTTACCAAGACCCATATCATCTGCTAAACAAGCTCCCCCTTGAAGTTCAGCCAGGCGAGTCATCCATCTAAAACCATCTTCTTGATAGGGACGTAAATCAGCATGGAGAGAGGTGGGTATTGCAATGTTTAAACTTGTTGGAGATACGATACGTTCACGAAAGCTCTTCCAAGCTTTGTCAGACTTTAAGTCACCTACCTCATCAAAAAAATCGCCCATGGCAATTGAAGCAAATTTATTTAGTTGAAGTCCATTCTTCTCATTCGTTGAAAAAGAGTAAAGCTCTTCCAAACGCTTTTTCAATTCTTGTGAAAGAGCAATAAACTCGCCTTCTTTGAGTTCAATAAAACGATCATGTCCTTTTTTCATTAAACTCATCAATTGCTGGAGAGAGATCACCGTATCTTCATCCACTTGCAACTCTCCTTCCAACGCAAACCAGTTTGTTTTAGATTTAATTCGCATTTTCAGATCCGAGAAACTCGCCATTGAACGAACCTTAAATCGTTCACCCTCTGGCCACTCTACCACACACTTGTCTTTGTGTGTAGCCAACACATCAAGTAAGTGTAATGAGTCCATTGGATCGTCAAAAGCAATCAGATTTTCACTCATATCAACACTTTCAAGCATCTGAATATCATTTAAAACAGCATTGGAAAACTCTATTTCTTTTCCGAAATCTCTTTTCACTTGCCACTGTTCGCCCTTCACATTCGTGATTAAGACTTTACCTCCCACTCCTGGCTTGGAGTAAGGTGGAATCTCGTTGAATGGTTTAACAAATAGTTCAGCTTTTAACCCATCTCCAAATGGTAACAGTTGTACACGAATTCGATTATCAGGTTCAATGTTCTTCACTATTAAATTGGAATTGGTAGCTGTTGTCAGCAAATCAGACTGAACAGTAACATGCTTGCTAATCTCCCCTAACAAACGCACTAATTTATCTTTTCCTTCTTCGGGTATTGTAACTTGTTCAGTAGTTAATATGCTGATAAGATCTAAAACTTTCTTGTCAAGATTGTACACTCTGTAGCGTGTGTTGGTTTCTTTTTGCAAGAAAACAGTTGAATCATATTTTTTTACATCAGATTCAAGCGTATAGCCTTTTTTCCTCTTTGACACTTTCACCTCAGGTTTGGCTGCAACAAACTCAACTGGCACATCTTTCGTATTAGCCAAGAATAGATAAGGATGACCAATTAATTCCACAGCAACTTGTTTCGTAAACTCATACCAATCAGAGTCATAATATCCACCTTTATAGTAATTGATGCATCTGGCCACCCTCAAATCTTTATCGGTCATACCATTTGCCTTACCTTCATAAAAAGTTTTCATTGCCACATTGCGCCCTGCACTCCAGACACCCTTAGCATTGCGAGTTTGCAAAATGGGTTTAATTTCAAAATTATTTGGGTCAAATGTATAAACAATCCGATATTTATCTTCTACTGCTACAACAGCATTCAATTTTTTATTACTACCTCCCAATGCATTAAAAATCAGGTTCATCGATTTCTCCCAATTCTCAATTCTGTTTATAAGAGAAGCTACAGGTTTATAGGTCATTTTTGCTGCTATTTGCTCATAACACTGTTCTGTCTCAGAATCTCCAAACCACTCATTAACGATATAAGCCGCCTCATAAGCCATTAAGTAACTTTCTGCATTATATGATTTTTGAATAATTTTTAGAATATGTCTTTTAATAGATGCAGGTGGTTTTAGTTCAGCCAAATAAGCAGCCCCAATTAAAGCAAAAGTATATAGATTTGAAGAAGACATGATATATTCAAATAACTGATCTGCCAATTCCTCTTTCTCTTTTTTCTTATTCAGAATGTTATATATTACTACCTGAAAAAAATAATTCAAATCAATGCTATCCAACTGATTGTAATTATTCATTATTTTCAATGCACGACCAGCAGTTTTCTCTGGATCAATGCATAATAAAAGTGCAGTGTAGAAGTAATTTTGATATACTGTAGGAAGATAATGAATTCCTTTATGCTCTTTTCTTAAGCGTTTAAGTTCCTCATCGAAAAGCTTAAGAGAAGTAACAAAATCTCCTTGTATAAAATGATGTATTGCATTTAACGAAACAGCATTCTCTTTATTTATACGATTGAAAACAGAATCAAAATCACCTTCATGCAACTTGATATTTGCCGTTAAATCAGGCAGGAGAAGCATCTTATCTTGTGGAAGCAACAGTTCAAGTTGACCCCTCAAATATTCGAGACTTTTCAATGGATTCAACTCGTAAACTGTAGTTGATATTTTACTCAAATAGATTAAGTTAATAACATCACTATCCAACTTATAGAAATTATTGATGTACGCTGGATAGTTTACAAGATTCATTTTGTTAATTACCCAAACATTGCCGAAGAGTTTTCCCTTAATAGTATCTGAGATATTATTTTCATATAATAGGGCGTAAAGAAATTCTTTGACTTCACTAATCTCAATATTATCTGTCATATAAAATGATATACGATATCGTTCAGTCTTTTTCACCTCACTCTTTTCATGCATGCTCAAATTAGAATATACATAAGTCAAAAAAGGAATTGAAATTTTATATTTGCCATAATATCTGGTGTAGCCATCCGTATTCATCTCTATCAATCCAATATTGAGTGAACTGTCAATGATTTTATTGATCTGCGGGATTGTATGTTTTCCTGAATCCTTTAAAGTAACTTTAATATCAGCTGCCTTATTAAAGGTCCCTGCAACTGCAAAAGCTCTTACTACGGTTTTCTCGGAGTCTGATAGTTGATTGTAAAAGTTTAATTTCTCTTCAAATGAGTACATATTATTTATATCCAATGGGTATATTAATTTCACGCTAATGTCATGGAAGTATTTTCTTCTGCAAAAGTATATTTTTATTCAAAACTTAGAGTGCCTTTTATGACATTCCTCATTATTTTCTTTTGCATCACATAAAAGAAGCGTTACAAATTCAATTATTATAGGTTTCCGAGATTCGGAAGGTATGGCAAATTCACTTTGTGAAGGATTCCGAGTTTCGGAAAGTGTGACAAACTCTCTTTTTAAGGTTTCCGAGTTTCGAAAAGCATGACAAACTCGCTTTTTAAGGTTTCCGAAACTCGGAAAGCATGACAAACTCACTTTTCAAGGTTTCCGAAACTCGGAAAGTATGACAAACTCACTTTTCAAGGTTTCCGAAACTCGGAAAGTATGACAAACTCACTTTGTGAAGGTTTCCGAAACTCGAAAACTGTGAATATTTCAATCAGGAGGGCTCTAAGAGTTTCTTAAAACTTGAATATCTCATCAAACTGTTTTTTTTGTTTTGCTAATGCACGAAACTATACTTCCAATTCTTACGAAGAAATGCTCCCATCCAAGTCCCATAAATCTTCCCAACCTTTGGCTCCTTCCCACAAAAATACTTGCCCTTTGATCAAGCGAGAATTGAAATCTACTGTTTCCATTTCTTTCATCTCCTCTATTGTCAACGGATCTTTAATAGCGGCTTCAAGGTTTCCAAACATTTGATCTGGTTTAACAGAAAAAGGAATTGTTACTTGACCTCGTTGAATACCCCACTTAATGCAAACAATTGCAGGATGAACGTTCAATCGATTGGCAATCTTTACAACTACAGGATGCTCTATATCAACAGCATCATCTTCAGTTCTATCTCGCTCGGGACGTCGTGGCGAGCCGATAGGACTAAAACCAATTGGTTGCATACCTTTACTAATTACATAATCGAATAGATCGGGCTGCTGAAAGCAAGGATGAAGCTCCATTTCATTGGCTACAGGCAGTATTTTCATGTGAGACAAAGTAGCTTCAAATTTCGGGATGGTCATATTAGATGTGCCAATATTCTTAACCAGTCCTTTTTTCACAAGGGCTTCCATCTGCCTCCAAGTGTCTAAAAACTCATCAGTGCAAAAAGGCTTTGAATCTGGATTACGTGCATCACCTCCTACACCTGGTGCATGATAATTTGGAAATGGCCAATGAACTAAATAAAGATCAAAGTAATCAATGCCTAAATCTTTTAATGATTTAAAGCAAGACTTTTCCACTTCTCGATGATGGTCATTCCAGACTTTACCAGTAACCCACAACTCATTTCGACTAACAGTACCATCTGCAATCACCTCCGACAGAGCTTCTCCAATCTCTTTTTCGTTTTGGTAAACCTCTGCACAGTCGATGTGCCGATAACCCATACGAATAGCTGCTTTAACAGCATTGGCAATCTCCTGATTTGAATAGCGGTCAGAACCAAAAGTCCCAAGTCCCACTATTGGCATCTCATCTCCAGTGTGTAGCTTAACTTTTGGAACTAAATCAGGATTTATTGTTTTTATTTCTTGTGTCATACTATATTTTTTTTAAAATGATTCAATCTTTCTAATGTGTCTCGTTTTTAACCTCCTCGTCAAATACTATAGCCACCTTACCACATTTGCCGCTTGCCATAAGCTCGTAAGCTTCAGCTGCTTTATCAAGCGTAAATCTGTGTGTTACTAATTCTTCAGGATGAATGTTCCAACGCACCAAACGTTCTACCAACTCCTCCATTTTCCAAATGGAAGTTACCCATGAACCATAAATTGTTTTCTGATCATGAATAAGGTCGGGGGACGGATTTAACTCCATAGTACCTCCCTCACCAATCAGTGCAATTTTGCCCCATTTACGCGTAGCCCTTACACACAGTTGTCGTGCATGTGTATTACCAGAACAGTCAACCGATTTCTCGTAACCTAATCCAGAAGATGCTTTCATTACTTTATCCATGATATTATCTTCAGATACAAACACCTCATCCACCAAACCTTTGTCGATCGCCAACTGGCACCGTTCTTCACTTACATCAATAGCAACAATCTTTTGTGCACCCATAGACCGAGCTAACATGCATGCAGCAAGACCCACAGGTCCAAGTCCTGTTATCAACACCTGATCATTGCCCGACAAACCTATTTTCTCTAAGCCTTCATAAACAGTGCCAAAGCCACAAGCAACCTGTGCACCATCTGTATAAGTAAGTTCATCGGGAAGCCAAACCAAATCTTTTTCATCAGCCAAAATATACTCACTCATGCCTCCATCGCGTTGCCATCCGTATGCAGCTCGGTGTTCACTTGTACATGAAATCATATAACCACGGCGACAATCATTGCATAAACCACATCCCGATATATGATAAACAATTACGCGATCGCCCTTCTTAAATCGTTTCATGCCTGGACCACATTCAACAATTTGACCAGAAGGCTCATGACCAGCCACTACATTCTGATATCCCTCAGCCCCTTTGCCCACATGCTCATGATATATAGCACGAATATCTGAACCGCAAATGGTAGATGACTTTGTTTTGATGAGTACTTGACCATGTGAGGGAATAGGAATATCTAATTCCCTCAACTCTACCGTACTGTTTCCAGGCAAGAAAGCACCTGTTCTTTTACTTGATAAATAATTCATGTTTTTATGTTTTTAAAATTGATACTCTAATCATGATAATTAGACAATAGCTAATACTTTCTGTATGCTGTTATGTAGGAGTATTATTTGAATAAGCATACCACCACAAATTTAAATAATTAACATTGGAAAAGAGACTATATTTTTATGTTCTATGACATGATAATATAATAATTGTATAATAAAACATTAAAGTTTTCATTTCTACTCATCATAATTTCTATTACTCATTATTATATAGTAATTTTAATGCAAATTATACTTGAGCTATTTTCGAATAAAGGCACTTATTTAATTGACACATATACATAATTATAAAAACTTACATATGAAGACCAGAAGACAGTTTTTAAAAACGATGGGGGGATTGACATTACTCACCATCCTTCCGCGCAATGTATTAGGAAAAGGATTCATTGCTCCAAGTGATCAACTCACAAAAGGAATTATTGGCGTTGGTGGTATGGGTCGTGGACACATTCCTTACGATAACACCCGAGTAGTGGCTATGTGCGATGTGGACAAGAACCACCTTTCTAAAGCAGCCGCAATGGTGAAAGATAAAATTAATCTTTACCACGATTTTCGTGATCTCATTCTGGATAAGGATGTAGACATTGTTCATATTGCTACCCCACCCCATTGGCATGGCATTATGTCGGTAGAAGCTGCAAAGGCAGGTAAAGATATTTTCTGCGAAAAGCCTATGACTCGCACCATTGGCGAAAGCAAACGAGTGGTGGAAGCTATTCGTCAACATGGCAATATATTCCGTTTGAATACTTGGTTCCGATTTAAAGATTCATTCTATGGTTTGGGTACTCCTGTTAAACCACTTAAAAAATTAGTAGATAGCGGTATGTTGGGTTGGCCATTGAAAGTAACTATCAGCAAGCACACCGGTTTCGACTGGAAGTTTTACTGGGTAGGTAAGAATCACCTTGAGCCACAAACAGTGCCTCAAGAATTGGATTACGATATGTGGTTAGGCCCTGCTCCCTACAAACCCTACAATGCTCACCGTGTTCATAGCACTTTCCGTGGATATTGGGATTACGATGGTGGTGGTTTAGGCGATATGGGACAGCACTACATTGACCCCGTTCAATATATGCTAAACAAAGACAACACCAGTCCTGTAAAAGTAGAAGTGGATGCTCCACAACAACATCCAGATGCTGTGGGAACATGGAGAAGCATTACATATACTTATGATGATGGATGTCAAATTGTATTATGGGGTGGTGATTATGGTGAACCTAACACGCCATATATTGCAGGTCCGAATGGAAATGTATACAAAAACTTTGTGTGTGACATACCTAATTGGGAAAAGAAATTGGCCGACTATCCTGAGCCTCCTGCTCAAAACACCAATTTTATTGAGAGCATACATACAAGAGAAAAATACGCTTTGAACGAATTGAATGGACATCGTTCAGCAACCATTGTAAATATGGGTGCTGTTGCACTCCGACTGAACAGAACATTGGAATATGATCCAGTTAATGAAGTTTTCATCAACGATCAGGAAGCCAACAGACTACTCAATCAACCCATGCGTTCACCTTGGACCATATAATCGATAATAACAGAAAGAAATGAAAAAAATAAATAATTATATCGCATTACTGTTAGTCAGCCTTTTTGTTATTGGCGGGCTAACTGCACAAACACCGAAAAATAGAACTACATCGACCATCGTAGCCGATGTATTGGCGCAACTTCCAGCCGAACAGACCAAACAGTACAATCAATTAATGACTGATTTGGTAGCAACTGGAGAAGAAGGATTGATGCAATTGATTAACTCAATGAATCCTCCTGGATCGAAAAGCAATGAGAAACAAGAATTTGCTATCAGCGGTTGGACCAATTTTGTTGCAAAAGACGCTGCAAAGAGTTTAGAAGCTGCAAACACCTACGGCAAAGCGCTTGGCTTGCAATTGGACAATGAAATTAAAGCTTTTATTATTCGTCAGTTGGAATTAATTGGAGGAGAACAAAATATTGATGTATTGTCATCCTTGTTAAACAACGAAAGATTGGTTGGTCCGGCCTCTCAAGCCCTTGTTTCTATGCACGTCACAAAAGCCAATGAGGCATTAGTAAACGCATTGAAGCAAGCAAATAATGAAGAGATGCAGGTTCAATTGGTTAATGCAATTGCTCAAACTAATAGTCAGCAAGTAGAAGGAGTTTTGTTAGACCTACTAAAGGATGCCAAAACCTCTAATTTGAAAAAGACTATTTATAATGCATTGAGTAAGTTAGGCACCAAAGCTTCTTTAAAGGAGATGAAAGCGGCTGCTTCACGTGAGAATTTTGCTTATGCCAAAGAAAACATAACCCCATCGTATTTAGCCTTTTTGCGCACATTGAACACAATGGATGCTAAAACTACACAAAAGGAAGCAAACAATTTGCTGAAAACTGCTGCGAAACAAAAGCAACCTGATTTGCAGATTGCTGCAATGGATATGCTTATGCACATGCCAACCGAAAACAAAACAAAATTGTTGGAATATGCACTTAAAGATGGAAATCCATCATTAGTAGCCAACACATTGCGCATGTATCCAAATGATTTGAATGAAAAGGATTACGCCATGTTGCTTAAGCACTTTAATTCATCGTCACCCGAAACTCAGGTACCGATAGTTTACTGGTTGGGAAATAAAAATATGGAACAAGCTGTTCCCGAAATTGCTAAATATACCTCATCTGACAACGCTTTACTAAAAACAGCGGCTATTCGCTCATTAGCTAAAATTGGTAATAAGGAAGCTATGCTACTATTAGTTGGAATACTTAAAAGTAGTGATGCTGAAACTATTGCCTTGGCAAAAGATGCTTTAACTACTTACAACGGAGATATGTCTTACGTATTGGCATCGGTTTTTAATGACAGTAGCGACGAGGGTAAAATTGCCATCTTGCAACTCATTGCCGATCGCAAAATGGAAAGTCAATACAACTTAGTTTACAACCAATTGTTTACCGACAATGAAACCGTTAAAGCTGAAGCAGCGAAAACCTTACAGTATGTGTCTACCGAAAAGAACTTAAAAGATCTGTTCATGCTTTTAGAAAAGCCAAATGCTGAGTATGTGCCTGCTTTGCAAAATGCAGTAAATGCATCTTTGTCTACACTTCCTGTAGAGGAACAAATGAAAATAGTGAACGAGCAAATAGCTAAACCTAATACTAAAAGTCATCTTTACTATCCTGCAATGGCCTACACTGGCACACAAGAGGCAATGGATAAACTGTTGACCGATTATCAAAACTCTACTTCTGAACAAAAGCAAGCCGCTTTTAAAGCGCTTACTTCTTGGAAATCGTTTGATGTGATATATCCACTTCTTGAAATTGCGAGAAACAGTAAAGTCAACAAAGAGAAAGAAGAAGCCATCAGTGCCATTATAAACACTGTAGCAAAGTCCGATCAAACACAAGCCGTTAAATACTTGTTTTTGCGCGATGCGCTTGAAATGGCAACAGCCGATAAACAAAAAGGTCAAATCATTGACCAGCTTGCCAAAACGAATATGTTCCAAGCATTGTTAGTGTTAGAACCTTACATGGATGTGGCTAATCTGCGTGAAAAAGCTGCACAAGCATCCATGAATTTGGCTTTAAACAATCCCGAATTTGCAGGAGCAAAAACAACAGCTATTTTAAACAAAGTAAGCAAGACATTGGATAACCCTGATGCAGGATACCAGCGTCAAGCTATTCAGAAGTTTATAGACGAAAATGAAACTAAAGGTGGCTTTGAACCTATTTTCAATGGTAAAGACCTAACTGGTTGGAAAGGATTGGTAGCCAATCCGATTAAGCGTAGCAAAATGAGTGCAAAAGAACTGGCAACTGCTCAAGCAAAAGCAGATAAGCAAGCAGCCGAAAGTTGGGTTGTAGAAAATGGCGAATTACTTTTCACTGGAAAAGGTGACAACCTATGTACAGAAAAACAGTATGGCGACTTCGAAATGCTGGTTGATTGGAAACTTTACCCTGGCAGCGAGCCCGATGCGGGTATTTACTTGCGTGGCACTCCTCAGGTTCAAATGTGGGACATTAGTCGCACAAATGTTGGTGCACAAGTTGGTTCAGGTGGGTTGTACAATAATAAAACTCATGAAACTGATCCGCTGAAAGTAGCTGATTTGAAATTGGGTGAATGGAATACTTTCTACATCAAAATGGTTGGCGACCGTGTAACAGTTTATCTTAACGGAGAGCTGGTGACAGACAATGTGATAATGGAGAACTATTGGAATAGAGACCTCCCCATTTTTGCAAAAGAACAAATTGAATTGCAAGCACATGGTAGCGAGGTAGCTTATCGTGACATCTACATTAAAGAGATAGAACGCCCCGAGCCATTTGAACTATCAAATGAAGAAAAGAAAGAGAACTTCGAGGTGCTTTTCGACGGTACAAACATGCACGAATGGACTGGAAACACAACCGATTACATCATTGAAGATGGCAACATGGTTATTTACCCAAGCAATAGTCATGGTGGAAACTTATATACAAAGAAAGAGTATGACAACTTTGTTTTCCGCTTTGAGTTTCAATTGACTCCTGGTGCAAACAATGGTGTTGGCATCCGCACACCAATGGAAGGCGATGCAGCTTATCAAGGTATGGAGATTCAGATATTGGATAACGATGCTTCTGTTTATAAAAACTTGGAAGAGTATCAGTACCACGGTTCGGTGTATGGTGTAATTGCTGCTAAAAGAGGACACCTAAAACCAATGGGCGAATGGAACTACCAAGAGATTATTGCCGATGGCGACAACATTAAAGTAATTTTGAACGGAACAACCATTTTGGATGGAAATATACGCGAAGCTTCTAAAAATGGTACGCTGGATAAGAAAAACCATCCTGGATTGTTGAATAAAGGCGGTCACATTGCCTTCTTAGGTCATGGGTCAGTTGTTAAGTTCAGAAACATAAGGGTGAAACCTCTCTAAAGACTTACCAAGCTAAACGCTTAAAATAGGAAAAGGAGCAGGTGATTTATTTTATCATTTGCTCCTTTTGTTTTTAAGTCACACGTTGCGGTGTAAGTGTCCAAAGGAGGATTACTTATTTACAAACTCACATTGATATTTCTATAAAACAGACACATTAATATGAAATGTTGTATTATCTTTCTAATCCTATTAATAGAGAAAGTACTGAGCAAACAAAAACCCTCACATTATGAATAAGTATACCCTACCCGTTTCTATAAGTTTAGCTATGATTGGCAACGCTGTGCAATCTGCAACCCCTAAACATCCAAATATTGTTGTTATTCTGGCTGATGATCAAGGATGGGGCGATTTATCGTTCAATGGCAATGAAATGGTCTCTACTCCCAACATTGACAAAATAGCATACGAAGGCGTTTCGTTTGAGAACTTCTACGTTAGCCCCGTCTCCTCTCCCACTCGTGCTTCATTTCTAACTGGACGCTACCCATTTGAATGTGGCGTTAGAGGAGTTTCGGAAGGAGCAGAGCGATTAGATTTGGGAATAAAAACGATTGCTGATTACTTTAAAGGGGAAGGATATAAAACAGGTGCATTTGGCAAATGGCATAACGGAACGCAATATCCATATCATCCCAATGCCCGTGGATTTGATGAGTTTTATGGCTTTTGCTCGGGTCATTGGGGCAACTATTGGGAGCCTATGCTTGATCACAATGGTGAAATAATAACGGGTGAAGGTTTTCTGCCCGATGATTTAACCAATAAGGCAATCGACTTCATTAAAGAAAACAAAAACTCGCCGTTTTTAGTGTATCTTCCACTCAACACGCCACACAGTCCGATGCAAATGCCAGACGATTGGTGGAACAAATGGGATGACAGACCAATTACCCAATTTGCTACAGCAAAGGATAAAGAGAACTTAAACTTTTCGAGAGCCGCATTGGCCTTGACAGACAATATTGACTGGAACGTTGGCCGATTGACAAACACATTAGAGCAATTAGGTCTGGATGACAATACCATTGTTATCTATTTTACCGACAATGGACCTAACAGCGCTCGTTGGAACGGCGAAATGAAAGGAATTAAAGGCGCCACACACGAAGGAGGAGTACGTTCTCCATTGTTTATTCGCTGGCCCGAAAAAATAGAAGCTGGTAAAGTGGTTAAGCAGTTGAGCAATTCAATAGACATACTACCTACTCTTTGGACACTTGCCACTACCAAACAATTGGACACAGAAATAGATGGTATGGATCTTAGCTCATCTATTTTGGGAGTAGAGAAATCGATAGAAAGATCAATACCTATCTATTGGGGAAACAGACTTAGCATTCGGAATAATGAGTATCTCCTTACGGAAGATAATAACTTGTATAATGTAAGAAAAGATAGATCGCAAAGTGAAAAACTGGATACTACTACGCAGCAGTTTAAAAAGATGAAAGCCTCAAAAGACTTCTATACCGAAAGAATAAACACATTGATTGGCAATGAAGATACCCGTCCTTTCACAATTGGGCATCGTGATGAATTGTACTCGAAACTACCTGCACGTGATGCCAAAGCATATGGTGGAATTCGTAGATCAAACCAACATCCCAACAGCTCTTATTTCACAAAATGGTCAAGCACTTCCGATTCTATTGTATGGAATGTGGAGGTATGCGAAGCTGGAAAGTTTGAAGCAATTGTATATTACACCTGTTCGGAAAGAAACATTGGGTCTGATGTTAAGCTATCCTCGAATCATGCTGCTATAGATAAACAACTGAATGTTGTAAATGATACACCTATGTTAGGAGCAGATTTAGATAGGGTGCCACGCCAAGAGTCGTATGTGAAAGGTTTTGCACCATTCACTTTGGGAAATATTGAGTTGAAGAAAGGCAAAACAGAGATTGTTTTGAAAGCAAACAAAATAGCCAATGAGGAGGTGATGAATATGTATATGTTGGTGTTTAAAAGAGTGGATTAAAACTATCATTTTAGTGTAGGCTATAATTAAAAGAAGCAGGTGATAAATTAATCATTTGTTCCTTTTGTTTTTAAGTCACAACGTTGCGATGAAATGTCTCTACTATGTCTCTTAACCTTTATAATAAAAACGTGATTAATCATTCTACATATGTAAAATATCTGCACAATTAATCATGTTAATCTATTAATCCTCTAATCATGGTTCAGACAGTTGAGATGTGAGGCTAAAATGTGGTGTGAGCTTTAAGGACTTGTCATTCCCTGATAACAGATAACTTAAAAATTACATACAACTAAGTATCTCCGACAGAAGTTATATATGCTTTTTTAAACCTGAGATCTTTTATATCCAGCTCTATATGGGCGAGTTAACAACTTTGTTGCTTCAAGATTATTTAATATCGTTTGATTAGAATCGTCCCATACAACTTTGCTATTCGTATAATAAGCAACCATGGCCAATTGTACTGTTGCAGTAGAAAGAAAAGCATCATCAACCGTACAGCTCAGCAAATCTTTGTTTTTTGTCTTTACTGCTTCTACGAAATTGGCTACATGCTCATCTTGCATTTTCGGATTGCTCAAATCAATAGTTTCTGACTCTTTACTATCCTTCGCTTTCAAAATTAGTTTGTTTTCGGTTGCAAATATTGTTCCATTTTCACCATAAAAGAAAACTCCATTGTTATATTCTGAATTCATATCGCCCGCTCCCCAAAGTCGATGTTCCCAAACTACAGGACAACCTTCAAAATTCATAATCACATTGAGCGTGTCGGGTGTAGTTATTTTATCTTTCAATACTTCTATTCCACCAGTGGCAATGATTGACTCGGGCATCTGAAAACCCATAACAGTACGAATAATATCGATATGATGAATTCCCCAATCAACCAAATGTCCATTGCCATATTCTTTTTCGAGACGCCAAGCTTTGTGACCAATGTTAGGTCGATAGTCCAATTTAGGTGCAGGACCACACCATTTATCCCAATCTAATGATGCTGGTGGCGCTTGCACTGTGTTATCTCCAGGTAATGGGCTATAGAGTATTTGAGCTTTTATCTGGTGCACTTTACCAATAGCATCGCTCTCAATCAGTTCTTTTACTCTTGAAAAAGCTTTGCTTTGTCGGCGTTGAAAACCTATTTGAACAATATTCCCAGCCTTTTTCGTAGCTGACACCATTGCTCTACCCTCATTTACATCATACGATAATGGCTTCTCACAATAAATGTGGATACCCTTTTCGCAAGCATCAACAAATTGTAAAGCATGCCAATGAGGAACCGTTCCTATAAACACAGCTTCCAATCCTTTTACGTCAAGCATCTCTTGATGATCTATAAATTCTTTTGGACGCGTACCCTGTATTTGCTCTAATTTATCTGCACTACTCTTCAAATGTTCGCTATCTACATCGCAAACTGCAATAACTTCTACATCGCCAGATTTTAATGCAGCTTCAGTAATTACCATTCCATACCAACCAGCACCAATCAAACCAACTTTTATTTTTTTGCTGTTGCTTCTATCTTGTTGTAGATTTGCAAAAGCAGAATAGTTGGTTGCAGTAAACAATCCGGCAGTTCCTAAAATTGCTTTTTGTAAAAAAATTCTTCTTTTCATGATGTATAGTCTTAATTTAAATAGAAAATATTGGGTATTAGTTCACACCATTCACATTCATCTTGAGTATGTAAACACCTTTTCGTGCAGTAACAAAGAGTATATCACGTTTCTCACCTCCAAAACAAATATTTGATGGCGATTCAGGGATTTCAATTTCTTCTATTAATTCTCCTTTCGGATTATAAACCCACACTTTCCCGTAAGTCAGATACACATTACCCTCATTGTCAATGGTCATTCCGTCCGAACCATGAGGTGCAAAAAATGTTTTGTTGAGGAGACTTCCATCAGGTTGGATGTCATATTTCCAAATCTTTTTATCTTCTATATCGGCAACATAAAGTATCTTCCCATCAGGTGTTCCTATTAATCCATTGGGTGTTTTAAAATCATCGATTACACGGCTTACTTTACCTTTAGTTGATAAGTAATAAACTCCACGAACATCCTGTATTTCTTTATGTCCATCAGCCCACCAATTACGGTGATAATACGGATCTGTAAAATAACAATCCCCTTTAGGTGTTACCCAAACATCATTGGGACCATTTAGATGTTTGCCATCGTAACTATCACAAAGCTTTATTAAGTTTTTATCTATATCAAAATAAGCCAATTGAGTCTTCTCATCAGCACAAGTTACCAATTGACCTTTATTATCAAAGTACATACCATTGGAACGACCAGTTCCTTCCAGCCAAAGAGAGATAGCCTCTTTTTCATCCCAAATATGAATCCTATCATTGGGTTGATCTGTAAAATAGACTCGTCCTTTAACATCAACTGCAGGACCTTCTGTAAATGAAAAACCTGAACCAGTTTGCTCTATTGTAGCTTTATCAGCGATTATTGAAGACTTTCTTTCCTGTGCAGATAAAAGAAAAAAAGTAGAAAAAAAAAGTAATGTAATAACAAATTTCAAGGTTTTCATAAGTGTATAAATATTAGAAATCTATATTTGAAATTGCAATAAATTTAAGACTTTTAGAATGATAGCAAGATAATAAATTCTTATGGAAATAAGAGATCTTTTGAAACAAAAATAGTTTATGAAAAACCTATATCCCTTTTAACGCAAGAAAGCCCGA
>DEZB01000034.1 GCA_002364735.1 Bacteroidales bacterium UBA3143 | reverse complement strand
AAATATTCAAGCAAAGTGAAGAAAATAACTTAGAAATAAAGAGGAAAAGTGAAAAATATACCTGAAAAGAAATTTGATGTATTTTTCAAAGCTCTCTACTGGCTTCTTTTTCTTCTAAATTAGTGTAATATCCTTTTATTCCAAGAAGTTTTTTTGTTTTCTCAATAAGAGACTCATTAAGTTCTATTTTTTCTCCCTTTGATTTTGTAAACTTCAATTTCTTGTTTTTTGATGGATTCTCGATTGTAGCCTTTGCTCTTTCGATCTGTTGTTGCATCTCATACTTATCTTTCCTGTATCGAACTGACGAATAACTGCAAACTAAATATCCGTTACTTGTTTTTATCCTAATGCTTTTACCATCTTCACGAATAATACTTTCATTAATTTGTTCAATCAATTTACCTGAAAGATTGCCTAATCTTGCACCTACAATATAGTTTATACCGTTATCCAATAGCTCTTTGACGTTTTCAGAACTAATCATTGCTGCATCTGCAACAACTGTAAATAATTTAACTTGATGTTTATTTATAAATTCTTTTATCACTGGGATAATGGTATGTCCTTCGAAAGTATTACCTGGAAAAACTTCATAAGCAATAGGGAAGCCCTCTTTTGTAACCATCAACGCAATCAAAATTTGCGGTTGCTGTGATTTGTTGTCTTTTGAAAAACCTTTCTTACGTAACTCATCTTCTTCAAAGGTTTCAAAATAAAGAGTGGTAACATCGTAAAATAGCAAATCGAAAGCAAAACTATAATTCAGCTGAGCGAAACCTGTAACGATAGTTTCTATTTCAGACTTCAAGTCCAACCATCCAGGAGCAAGCTTATAATAACTCTGCCTTCGGTGTTTAATGCCAAAGTAATCATCTAAAAGCTCTATAGAACGTAATTTTGAAGCAGGTTCCAATATCCGAATAGTTACTAAATCCAATAGTAATTGCTTTTTGATTTTGTCCAATCCTATTTGTGAAATTAATTGGGAAATAACTTCATAAAAAAACGTATAATAAACACCTAAGAACTCGCTTTTATCCAAGTAAAGCAAATTATCGAATTTGGTTTCTTGAAAAAAAGGTAATGGTGGCATGTGATTGTCTATGAGGTCTTGCGCAACAGCTTTTAATGATTCTAACTCTTTATCTGTTTTTGCTGAGCCAATATGTTTATATATGACTCTTTTGCGATTCCGGTAATATATAACTTGAACCGATTTTGCACCTGATGATGTTTTTACAACTCTGATATACAACATAAATATGCCTTAGTGCGACAAATTTAGCTATTTTTCATTATAATGCATTGATATCCAAAGCCTATTTCCCACAAACCTATGAAGGTGGACAAGTCAGGAAAAATAGTCTGTTATTATTTACAATTCGCCAAAAGATGCGTCAAAACCAGTAGGAAATTAAATCTACCGCAATAGATTAGACGTTCATCTGTTGAAAATGTTTGAAAAAGTTTTAAGCTCCACCAAATCAGTCGGGCTAAATTTTTCTGATTCTCACACCTCTGACAAAATGGCACTCTCCTTTTTCTAAGATAAGATCAGCCCTAAATCTTGTTGGTAAAATATTTAAGTCTAAGTTGGGTTGATTAATCGTATCCCATACTTGTGTTGCAAATTCAAGACTTTGTTTTTCTGACAATTTAGCATATTGATGAAAGTAGGAGTCAGGGTTTAGAAATGCAGTTTTCTGTAAAGTAAGAAACCTTTCAATAAACCATTGTTTTAAATCATGTTGGTTGGCATCTACATAAATAGAGAAATCAAAAAAGTCTGAAACAAATACACGTTTTTTGCGTCTTTTATCTGCACTACGAGGTACTTGCAATACGTTGATTCCTTCAACAATTAAAATATCTGGTTGCACAATTTCTTGTGTTTCATTTTGTACAATATCATAATATTGATGCGAGTAAACAGGCGCAGTTAAATTCTCTCTTCCCGATTTGCTTGCCGATAGAAATGCAATTAATCTTTTAGCATCATAGCTTTCGGGAAAGCCTTTGCGATTGAAAATACCACGTTTAATCAACTCATCGTTGGGGTATAAAAAACCATCGGTTGTGACTAATTCTACTTTAGGTTTTTCGGGAGTCAGTGACAATAGTTTTTGTAAAACCCTTGCTGTAGTGCTTTTTCCTGCAGCAACGCTACCTGCTATACCTATAATATACGGAACTTGACGACTTGAATTATCAAAAAACACATCGCGTTCGTTGTGCAAATTGCGGTAATGTGTGATGTGTATCTGCAAAAGTCGAACCATTGGGATATACACTTCTTCCAGCTCCTCCTGTGTAAGCGGCTCGTTAAGACCTTGTAGCTTGGTTAAATCAATATCAGATATAGGAAACATTGGGTGTTCCTCCAGTTTTTTCCACTCATCACGTGTGAAGCTTCTAAAGGGAGAATAAGTAGCCTTATAGGAGTTTTTTTTCATTTGATCTTCGTTTGCTATAGTATGAGCTATTTTAATTAGAGACACAAAGTTAAAAGGTTTGTCTGTAACAACTACAATATATATAAAATAAAAAGAACCGATGAATAAAAATATCCATCGGTTCTTATTAAAATCCTCAAATAAATTACTTGTTCTCTTTCAAACTCTCATAATTGCGTTTAATAAAATCGCTCAAGGCTTCGCCTTTCAACATTCCGTTTGAAAGTAGTGCTAAATCAATCAATTGGTGCAAAGTTTTCTTTTCATTTGCATATTGGGTTAGCTCTTCTTTCTCTTTGGTTTCAGTTTCACTTATTATTTCCGCTATGATAGGGCTGTCAATGTTCAAAGCTATTTGATACGTGTCTGGCATTTCTCCATAAAAAGCCATTCCGGGTTGCATTTGCGACATTTCTTTCATGCGTCGTGAAAATTCATTTTGAGTAATTTGTATGGGTCTAACATCTTTACCAAGTGATTTGAAGTCGACCGAAAACTCTGTTTTCTCAATCTTAGGAAGTTGCGATTTAACTACTTCTTCTAAATTTTCTTTTTGTTTGTCTGTCAAATCTACTTTTGCAGACTCCTCTTTTACAATGATATTTTCAGCTGTGTCACTGTCTACTCTGATAAAGCGGCTTTTCTCCAGTTTCTGTTCTAATAGCCCCACCCAATGCACATCCAATTGTCCATCCATCAATAGAATATCGTATCCTTTCTCTTTTGCTGCATCAATGTGGGTATATTGCTCATCCTTATCATTAGTATATAGATAAACCAAATTGCCATCCTTGTCAGTTTGATTTCCTTTTATTAATGTTTTGTATTCATCCAGAGTAAAGTATTTACCGTCTAAATTTTTCACAAGAGCAAATCCTTTAGCTCTATCGTAAAACTTTTCGTCCGATAGCATGCCATATTCAATAAACAGTTTCAAGCTATCCCACTTTTCTTCAAATTGGGTACGTTCTTTCTTGAATAATTCTTCAAGTTTGTCAGCTACCTTTTTGCTAATGTGGTTAGATATCTTTTTCACATTATTGTCACTCTGTAGGTATGAGCGAGATACATTTAAAGGAATATCCGGAGAGTCAATCACACCATGCAGTAGGGTTAAGAACTCGGGAACGATACCCTCTACCGAATCTGTAACAAAAACTTGATTGCTATAGAGTTGTATTTTGTTTCGTTGCAAATCGATGTTGCTCTTGATGCGTGGGAAATACAATATTCCTGTTAGAGCAAATGGATAGTCAACATTGAGGTAGATCCAGAACAATGGTTCTTCAGCAAAAGGATATAACTCACGATAGAAGTTCATGTAGTCTTCATCCTTCAGTTCTGTTGGTTTGCGCGTCCACGCAGGTGTGGTGTTATTTATTACGTTGTCTTCGTCTGTTTCTACATGTTTGTCCTCTTTCCATTCCTGTTTTTTACCAAAAGCGATGGGTATAGGCAGAAACTTACAGTATTTATTTAATAATGATTCAATTTTTTCTTTTTTCAAAAAGTCTTTGTTCTCATCATCTATATGTAATACGATGTCTGTTCCGCGAGACTCCTTTTCTATTTTCTCAATTGTGTATTCTGGTGTACCATCACACGACCATTTAACAGCTTGACTGTTTTCTTGATATGATTGTGTTATAATTTCTACTTTCTTAGAAACCATGAAGGCTGAATAGAACCCAAGACCAAAATGCCCAATAATGGCATGTGCGTTATCTTTATATTTATCAAGAAAATCATTTGCTGAGGATAATGCAATTTCATTAATGTATTTATCAATCTCATCAGCAGTCATACCAATTCCTCTATCCGATATAGTGATTGTACCAGCTTCCTTATCAATATAAATGTGAATTGTAAGATCGCCTAACTCACCTTTGAAATCACCCATTGATGCAATGGTCTTCAATTTTTGCGTTGCGTCAACTGCATTTGATACTAACTCACGTAAGAAGATTTCGTGATCGCTGTATAAAAACTTTTTAATAATGGGGAATATGTTATCTGTTGTTACCCCTATTTTTCCTTTTTGTGTCATACTATCAAAAATTAATGTTATTGTTTATATATGTAAGTGCAAATACTATGCCAACATAATTATACTGTTAATTTAAAATCTGGTATTAGTTTCTAAATGGTAATTATCACTCTTATGGATTTGTTACAGCTATATTGAGTTGAATGTAAATTAAACACTATAAGTGCAACTTTATTACATAGTTATACGTTTTTGTTTATGAGTCATAGATGGAATCAATAGACCTGTTTGTTACTTAAAATTGCATTGATTAACTTAGATGTAGTTGTAAATCAGCAATATGAACATTGCCTATGCTTCCTAAACATACTTTAACTAAACAAATAGTTCTTTTGTTGTATCACTCCCTTTGATTTTTCTTATCTTTGTTTTCATAGTGATAAAGTAACACTACACAATCAGTCACTTTTTAAAAATAACAATTATGGACAAAGACAATTTATTTGAAACTAATCTTCTCGGACTACAAGACAACATGCTTAATTTTGCATTGACACTTACCGCAGACAGAGAAGCTGCAAAAGACTTGTTACAGGAAACAACCCTTCGCGTATTAGACAACAAAGAGAAGTATTACGAAAACGTGAACTTCAAAGGTTGGGTGTTTACAATAATGCACAACATATTTGTTAACAACTATCGCAAAATTGTAAGAAGTCAAACAATCATTGACCGTACAGAAAATCTCTATCACCTTAATCTTCCACAAGATTCTGGTTTTGACACTCCCGATGGGGCATATACTATAAAGGAAATCAATAAAGCTATTGCAAGTTTCACCGACGAGTATAAAGTGCCGTTCTCTATGCACGTTGCGGGATACAAGTACGAAGAAATAGCTCAACATTTAGGTTTGCCTATTGGAACAGTGAAAAGTAGAATATTCTTTGCACGCAAGCGTTTGCAAGAAATGTTGAAAGATTTTAGACATTACGCAGAATAACAAATAGTAAACATAGAAATAGCAATGAAAAAAGAGGTGTCTCATATGAGGTTCCTCTTTTTTTTATGGAGTTATGCGGTGTGTGTAGTGCGGTATGGGGTATGTGTTGGGTTGTGGGTTATGGGTTCTGAGTTATGGGTTTTGAGGTTTGTGATGTCAGTGACCTCATATCACATACCCCAAACCTCATACCTCCAAACCTCACACCTCTTTCTCTTTTGGAATAGTGAAATTCTTAGGATTCTTCACTTTTTGCTTCAGTAAAGCAATTTCCAACACATCGGTTATATCATTTACGTAATGAAACTTCAGCCCTTTCAAATAAGATGCTTTAATCTCGTTTATATTCTTTCTGTTTTCTTCACACAGAATTATTTCTTTCACACCTGCACGCTTTGCTGCCAATATCTTCTCGCGAATACCTCCCACAGGAAGCACTTTGCCTCTTAGTGTTATTTCGCCTGTCATGGCTAAGTTACTTTTCACTTTCCGTTGCGTCAGTGCCGAAGCCATTGAGGTAATCATGGTGATACCTGCCGATGGTCCATCTTTAGGAATCGCTCCTTCGGGCACGTGCACGTGAATGTTCCAGTGCTGAAAAACTTCGGGGTTAATATCCAATTCCTCGGCATGCGATTGCAAATACTCTTTTGCCAACATGGCCGACTCTTTCATCACATCGCCCAAGTTTCCAGTAAGTGTAAGCTTCGCTTGTTTTCCTCTGCTCAACGAAGTTTCAACAAGCAATATTTCACCTCCTACGGAAGTCCAAGCCAATCCTGTAACTACTCCTGCATATTCATTCCCCTGATATTTGTCTTTGCTATACTCCTCAACGCCCAAATATTCTATCAAATCTTCTACTTGCAGTGATTTTGGGTATTCTTCTTCACCAGCAATTCTGCGAGCAACTTTTCGAAGCACTTTGGCTATCTTTTTGTTCAGCTCACGCACACCCGATTCGCGGGTGTAGCTCTCTATTATTTTTCCAAGTGTTTCTTTAGGAATGGTGAATTGCGATTTCTTAATACCATGATTCTTTAATTCGTTAGGTAGTAAATGTCGACTTGCTATTTCTATTTTCTCTTCCAATATATATCCACCTACATCTATTAACTCCATTCGGTCTAACAGAGGTTGAGAAATGGTGTTCAAATTGTTTCCAGTGGCAATAAAAAGCACTTTAGACAAGTCGAAGTTGATAGATAAATAGTTATCCAAAAACGAATCGTTTTGCTCAGGGTCTAACACCTCCAACAGTGCAGACGATGGATCTCCCTTGAAATCACTACCAATCTTATCTATTTCGTCCAACACAAACACTGGGTTGGATGATCCCGCTTTTTGAATGTTTTGAATAATTTTGCCAGGCAAAGCTCCTATATATGTACGACGGTGACCACGAATTTCGGACTCATCGTGCAGACCGCCCAATGAAACGCGAATGTATTTTCTATTCAACGCTTCGGCAATTGATTTTCCTAACGATGTTTTTCCAACTCCCGGAGGTCCATGCAAGCAAATGATGGGTGCCTTTAAATCACCTTTAAGTTTAAGAACTGCAAGGTGCTCAATGATTCGCTCTTTCACTTTCTCCATGCCAAAGTGATCGCGATCTAATACCTTTTGGGCATTTTTCAAATTGAAGTTGTCCTCGGTATATTCATTCCAAGGTAGCTCAAGAATGGTTTGCAAGTATCCAAACTGAACAGAGTAGTCGGGCGACTGAGGGTTCAATCGTTCCAGCTTGCTTATCTCTTTTTCGAAAACCGCTGCAACCTCTTTGCTCCATTTTTTATCCTTTGCTTTGTTTTTAAACTCATCTATTTCTATTTGCTGTGTGTTGCCTCCACCCAATTCTTCTTGAATGGTGCGAATTTGCTGTTGCAAATAGTATTCTTTTTGTTGTTGATTAAGGTCTTCGCGCGTTTTCATCTGAATGTTCATTCTCAACTCCAACACTTGCGTCTCCCTATTCATTATGGTCAACAGCTCCACAGCGCGTTGCTTGTCTTCGTCTATGTCTAATAGTTTTTGCTTCTCTTTGCTGTCGATGGGTAAGTTGGTAGCACTGTAGCTCACCAACATATTAGAAAACGAATCGCTATTGATGGTCGTAATCAATTCCTTTGGAGGTTCGCCCAACATGTTTAGCATCTGAAGCATACTGTCGCGTATTTCACCTAAAATGGCTTCGTATTCTTCGTCGTTCTCTTTTGGTGCAATGTTCTCTTGTATTTCATAGGCAGCCTTAAAGAAAGGATCGGTTTGAGTCATCTCTTTCCATGCAAATCTTTTCTTTGCTTGCACAATGATGCTAAAGTTGTTTTCTGAGAGTTCGATAACTCGCAACACTTCAGCAATTACACCAATTTTATATAAGTCGTCCGCTTCTGGATTTTCGTTATGTGTGTCTTTTTGGCATACCATGCCAATATATTTTGTTTTCTTGCCCAGAGATTTGACCAATTTAATGGTTTTTTCTCTACCCACGGAGATGGGAAGGCTTGAACCAGGAAAAACCACTGTGTTTCGCAGTGGCAATATGGGTAAGTCTTCGGGAAGCAGATCTAAATTCATCTCCAGATCTCCATCCATAAAGTCCCCTGCAATAAATGATATTATATTCGGGTCGTTCTCTTGTAAAGTAAGTGTATGTATCTTTCTTTCAGACATATTCGTTTATTTCAATCTTGTTATTTTATTATTCTTAATCACACTGTAAAGCTATTTATTAAAAGAATTATGGTGTGAAGCTCATTACTAAACGGTAAATTAACTATGTTTGTTTAAACATTTAGTTTTGTACCATCTCATACTAATATGTCCAAATTCCGTGCCAAACTTTTAATTTCAATACATTTATGGCAAATAATTTTTTTCAATTCAAACAATTCACCATTTTTCAAGCACTTTGCACCATGAAGGTTGGCACCGATGGTGTGTTGTTGGGTGCATGGACAAATGTAGACCATTGCCAAAACATATTGGATATTGGAACAGGTACGGGACTTATAGCCCTTATGTTAGCGCAGCGTAATGCTGATGCAAACATCAAAGCTATTGATATAAATGAAGAATGCCTGCATCAAGCACAACAAAATGTGTTGGGTTCGCCTTTTTCCCATCAAATAACTGTTGAAAAGAAATCATTTAGTTGTTATACAAAAGAATCAGAGGTAAAGTATGATTTAATTGTTTCCAATCCACCTTATTTCCAAAACTCATTGAAATCGCCCAATCAATCTCGCAATTATGCGCGTCACAATGACTCGCTTTCTTTTTATGAAATAATATCGGACGGAGCTTCACTGCTCACAGATTTTGGACGCATAGCCTTAATTGTTCCACACGAATTTAAGCAATCTTTGTTAGAACATGCTGCCTCTGTCGGTCTTTTTGTACACCGATTTACCAATGTGTTTCCGCTATCTCACAAACCAGCCAAGCGTTTGCTTATAGAATTGGGGAAAGAAGAAATTAAGTATGCCGAAGATAATCTTACAATAGAGCTTAGTCGGCATCAATATACAGATGAGTTTATATCACTCACTAAGGCATTTTACCTTAACTCATAAATATTTGTTCTTCATACTGAAACAAATTGAGGTTTTCAAACAATTACCTTTTTCCGTTGGGACTTTCGTGACTTCATGGTACAATGTCCTGCTTTCTTATTGTAAAAAAGTCATTTCCCACTACATGCTCATATTTAAGTAGGCTGTTTTATAGTTAAACGCAGCATTAAACTACCACATTACTCTCCGCTACGATTAAAATCGGGATTGGAGCGATAGCGGAAGCTATATTTTGGGTTTTTTGTTGAAAAAAGTTCTTTTGCACCCTACGAATCCTTTAAAGTTGTAACTTTTAGTCTTTTTGTAGTCTGCGAAACCATTTCCATGTACAGGGAAGTGCTTTTGTAGTCTCCGCTGTTCTTATAATCGAGATTTTAGTCTGCACGGAGGTGTCTTTACCTCCTTTTGTCTGGTTTCTGCATAAAAAGCTTCTGTAAAATGCTTTTCGAACATGAAAAAATTTCTTTTTAAAACTGCTTTTATATATATTTGTAATATAAACAATCAAAAACTCCTCATTTAAAAGGAAGTGTGAAAGGAAAGTTGTTTTGTAGCCTAAATTTGATGAAATGAAAATAAAAAGAATCAGTTTGTCCAAGGTGTTAAAGCTGGAGCTACCAGAATTGCTCAATGATGTCATTCGAGTAATTGAAAAGCATAATCCAGCACATCTTTATCTTGAAAAGAGTCTGAACCGATTGAAAGAGCAGCAACAGCTAACAAAGCTGCTTGAAGTGCCTCGCAAAGCCCACCCTTTGACAATGGAATTACAACTATTGCGAGAGAAAGAGTTGCAGTGTGTTGGAGCTATCGTTTCTCACATGGAGTTTATTGTGAGAGTAGATATCGACAGTATGCGTGATGCAGCAACATTAGCCAAGCCTGTAGTGCAGCGATTTCTGAAAGGATTGCGAAAAAACAATGAAAGTGTTATCAATCAAATTATAAAGCAGTTTTTAGATCATTTAAATAAATATCCTGAAGTGGTATATGCATTAAGCAATTTAGGTTTACAGCCATTTGTTGACGAGCTGCGAAAAGTAAACGATAAAAAGCTCAAATTGATGTCAATGCGGATTATCAATCCTAAGCCAAGAGTTAATAGCCGACGTATTCAAAAAGAGGTTCAAAATAATCTTAGTATTGTATTTGATTCAATTGATGTTCTTAAAGGTTTTGAAAAGAAGACAAACTATGATCCACTAATTAATGAATTGAATCAATTATTGACCCGATATGCAACCATAATTCATACACGTAAAACACACAACAAAAAACGAGCAGCCAAAAAATCAAAAAAGAAAACCTCCTCTACTTCAGAAGAGAAAATCAAAAAAGAAACAACTCTTATTCTATTGCCGAATTTAATTGAGGCATTAAAGCTCCGCAATTTGGGTAAAACATAATTATTTGTTGCCCTAAAGCATTCCCTAAAATAATTGCTATATTTGTTTTTTAAAAGAGTGAGGCAAATTCTCTGCTTTCACTATATTTATCTTACTAATCATCATTACAATTATGATAAGAATAAAGTATAAACTTATTCTCCTTTTAGCAGCATTGGTTTTTACGCCATTGATGGCTACAGACACTCTTAGGGTGAAGCAAACCAAAATACCTATCTTGATAGAGCGAGAAGACAATGTCCTGTTTTATTTGCGCATTGATGCAGAGGAGTCGGAAATGTTGAACGAGTTAAAGTTCGAATTTTCAGACATTGTAAACCTGCAAGAAATAGCATCCATAAAGCTATATTATGGTGGCACGGAAGCCGTGCAACGCTCCGATCAAATGCACTTTGCTCCAGTGGAATATATTTCGAGTCATAGCGTTGGCAATACGTTGAAAGCTAACCCTTCTTATTCTATTAAGGTGGTAGAGCAGAAACAACCCCAACATGAAGTGGTACTTTCACCCAATTACAAACTCTTTCCAGGCATCAATTATTTCTGGGTGAGTTTGCAAATGAAACCTTCTGCATCTATTCTATCTAAAGTAGCTATTGCTTTAACTTCAGCTCAAGTAGATTACAAAGAAGCACCGCTACTGTTTGTTTCTTCCTCCGCACCACACCGAATGGGTGTTGGGGTTCGTCATGCGGGTGACGATGGGGTGGCTGCATTCAGAATTCCCGGATTGGTTACATCCAACCAAGGAACATTGTTGGGAGTTTACGATGTGCGCTACAATAGCAGTGTAGATTTGCAAGAACACATTGACATTGGTTTGAGCCGTAGTGCGGACAAAGGGCAAACATGGCAGAAGATGATTATACCCATGACTTTTGGCGAAAATGGAGGAATGCCACAATCCCAAAACGGAGTGGGAGATCCAGCTATTTTAGTAGACGAAACAACAGGAACTGTTTGGATAGTTGCTGCTTGGACACATGGCATGGGAAATAGACGAGCGTGGTTTAACTCGCAAGATGGTATGAGTAAAGAACGCACATCGCAATTGGTATTAGCTAAAAGCACAGATGATGGCAAAACGTGGTCGCAACCCATCAACATTACCGAGCAAGTGAAAGACCCATCGTGGAAGTTTTTATTGCAAGGGCCAGGTAGAGGCATCACTATGATGGACGGAACGCTTGTTTTTCCTATTCAGTATATTGACTCGGCTGACATACCCAATGCGGGCATTATGTATAGCAAAGACAGGGGAGAAACGTGGCACATTCACAAGCATGCCCGAACAAACACTACTGAGGCACAAGTGGCAGAAGTTTCGCCAGGAGTATTGATGCTGAACATGCGTGACAACCGAGGTGGAAGTAGGGCAGTTGCGACAACTACCGACTTAGGACAAACATGGAAAGAACATCCTTCATCGCGCAGCGTTTTGCAAGAGCCAGTGTGCATGGCAAGTTTGATAAAAGTGGAAGCAAAAGACAATATCTATGGTAAAGATATGCTCCTGTTCTCTAATCCAAACACCACAGAGGGTCGCCACCGCATTACTATCAAAGCAAGTTTAGATGGAGGATTGACATTCCCAACAGAATACAATGTTATGCTTGACGAAGCCCACGGATGGGGATATTCGTGCCTGTCGATGATTGACAACGAAACGGTAGGGATACTTTATGAAAGTAGTGTAGCACACATGACATTTCAGGCAGTGCCACTTTCAGATATTTTAGCGAAACAATAAAAACACATATTACTATCAACTATAAATTAGAAGATAAACCAGCACCGCTACCATTTGCACTTTACGGACTGCAATGGCTTGCAGTGTCAGTGCCCACCATATTAATATTGGGACGAGTACTTAGCCAAATTCACTTTGAAGACACTCCCTCGCAAATATTTTACATGCAGAAACTCTTTGTATTAGCAGGAGTTTTTCTGATAGTGCAAATCATTTGGGGACACAAAATGCCCATCCTTATAGGGCCAGCATCGGTGTTGCTTATAGGCATTGTCTCTTCTCTCAGTTTCTCATATTCTGTTATCTATACATCGGTAGCCATTGGCGGTGCTTTTCTGCTATTGTTAGCCGTCAGCGGATTGTTAGGCAAGATTAACTTCCTGTTTACACCACGTATTATTGTCACTATCCTGTTGCTGATTGGCTTTACCTTAGCACCTGTTATATTAAATCTACTGTTTGAAAACTCTGCTGGTATGGAGAACTTTCATCTGGGCTTTGCTATTGGAATGGTGTTGCTTATGCTCATTTTGAATAAATGGTTTATGGGTATTTGGAAATCGATTGTCATTCTTTTGGGTTTGATTGTTGGCACACTAATTTATATTCAATTTGGAAAGCCACTTCCAGCAACCACCACCACCACATTATCAGAGATATTAAGCTCAGACAAAACATCTCTTTTCATCTTCCCTTTTGAGTGGGATTTTGGAGTAATTGTTGCGTTTATGTTCTGCTACTTGGCTTTGCTTATCAATGAATTGGGTTCTTTGCAGTCGATGGGTAGCATCTTAGATGTTCCCGATGTGGACAAACGCGCCCGTCGTGGCGTAGCCATCACAGGTTTGTCCAATGTTTTTGCGGGAATGAGTGGAGTCATCGGGATGGTGGACTTTTCCTTTAGTCCTGGCATTATTTCTGCTTCAAGGTGTGCATCGCGCTTTGTGCTTATACCCGCTGGGATAGCGTTGATTGCCATTTCGTTGTTTCCAGGAATTGTTAGTTTGTTAAATCAAATTCCATCGTTGGTTATTGGAGCTATCATGTTTTATTTGATGGTGACACAGCTTGCCTCGGGCTTTCAATTGATGGATAAACAAAAAGCAATATTTGATTTTGAGAGTGCCATTGTTATAAGTTTTCCGCTGATGTTGGCCGTGTTGGTCTCTTTCTTGCCCATTACGGTGGTTGAGTCCATTCCTCAAATTGTACGTCCCATTCTTACAAATGGATTTGTGATGGGTGTGATAACAGTGATCGTATGTGAACATTTTATATTCAGAAAGAAGGAGGTTGCGAAATCATGAAAGCAATTGTTTTTTATGACGATCTATGTGGCGTTTGCAACTATTGGGTGAATTGGATACTGAGAAACGACAAGAATAATTATTTTTATTTTGCTGCTCTCCAATCCGATTTTGAATCTCATTTCTCCGCTCATTTCAACTACAAGTTTCCTGCGGAAACCATTGTCTTGTGGACTGAAGATGCAGGTTTTCTAACTAAATCGGATGCGTTGATATATATATTCAATACAGTCCAACCTACAGCAATTCAAGTTAAGGCATTAAGGTTGTTGCCAAAGTTTGTTAGAGACATTGGCTACTCTATATTTGCATACTTCAGAAGATATTTCCGAATGAAAAGTTGTGAAATACCCTCAGCCGAAGAAAAGAAACGTTTTTTGAGTGACCGTTCGCTCCAAGATTTCCTCAATATGCAAAAGATTGATTGAAACTATTACCACAGATAAATTAAAAAATAGTACTTTTGTTCGATTCATTTGAAACATCGAAATATCTTTATGAAGAAAGTAAGAATATTAGACAAGGAGTTTGAACTATTTATCGAGGCAGCTGCTATACAAGAAAGCATTGAACGTGTTGCTGTAGATATTAACAACGATTTGAAAGATAAGAATCCTGTTTTTATTGCTGTCTTAAACGGTTCGTTCATGTTTGCAGGCGATTTGATGAAACATGTATCCATTCCCTCCGAAATAACCTTTGTAAGAATAGCCTCTTATAAAGGTGTGACAAGCACCAAAGATATTAAAGAGGTATTGGGTCTGAACGAAGATATTAAAGGAAGAACCGTAGTAATTGTTGAAGATATTGTAGACACTGGAAATACCATTGAACAATTAATCCAACAATTTAAATTGTTAGAACCCAAAGAAATTAAGATTGCAACGCTATTGTTTAAACCAAACGCATTGGTGAAAGATGTAAAGCCCGATTTTATAGCATTAGAAATACCCAATGACTTTATTGTTGGATTTGGATTGGACTATGATGGTTATGGTCGAAACTTGCAAGATATTTATAAGATAATAGATTAAAACGACTCCTGCAATTAAACCAAATAGCAGCAAAGGTGTCAAATGAAGTAGGTATAAATGGACTAATTAACCCATTTTTGAAATTTTTACTTCAAAAAATAGAGTGCATATCAAAAAAATATCTATTTTTGTATTTGAAGATAACGGTAAGTATTAACGAAAACACATTAAAAACAAAAACATGGAAGTTAAAAAAGCACCGCATGCAAACATTGAAACACATAAGGTTACTTTTCTCTTAATGGGATTGGTGGTTGCCTTAGCTGTTTTATTTGTTGGCTTTGAGTGGTCATCTACTCTTTCGAAGTTAGATGAAACGGTGATTGTGCAAGATGTGCTGGCTGAAGAGGAGATTGAGATTACTCAACGCGAACCAGAACCACCACCTCCACCACCTCCACCAGAGCCAGAAGTACCAGAGATTATTGAGGTAACTGAGGAAAAAGTTGAAACCAAAATTGATTTGTCATCTTTAGAAGATGATCAATCAAAAGCGCAAGTTCAAACTTATACCCCACCACCACCTCCAAAACCTGTGGAAGAAGAAGCTACTGAAGAGATTTTTGTGGTGGTTGAAAAACAACCCGAATTTCCAGGAGGAACTACAGCGTTAATGAAGTTTTTAGGCGATAACATCAAATATCCAGTTATTGCACAAGAGAATGGTATCCAAGGACGCGTTATCACTAACTTTGTTGTTGAACGAGATGGAAGTATTTCAGACGTTCAAGTTGTTAGAGGGCAAGATCCTTCGTTAGACAGAGAAGCTGTTCGAGTAATAAAAACTATGCCGAGATGGACACCAGGTCAACAACGTGGTAAACCAGTACGTGTACGTTTTACGTTACCAGTTGTTTTCCGTCTTCAAAACTAAGAGACTCATTTACGATTTGTAAAAAAATCAATTATAAAAAGCTGCCTTATCCTTAGGGCAGCTTTTATTGCTTATATTTTAATCTCGCACCCTTTATGATTTACTCACCTGCCGATTTAGAAGCCAAAATTAATTTAGCTATCAGTGAGTTGGATTACAAAAAAGAGCCTTTGTCGTTATTCGAACCTATTGAATATATACTATCAATAGGAGGTAAAAGGCTAAGACCCATCTTAGCCTATATGGGAACTAATCTCTTTAGTAATGATATTGACAAAACTACCTATCCTGCTCTTGCAATAGAAATATTCCACAACTTTAGCTTGCTTCACGACGATCTGATGGACAATGCAAGCATTAGACGCGGCGAGCAAACGGTACATAAAAAATGGAATGCCAATACAGCGGTCCTATCAGGAGATGCGATGTTGATTGATGCTTACAATTATATAACGAAAGTTCCATCTAACGTTCTCTCTCCCATCTTAGAAGTGTTTACTGAAACGGCCATGCAAGTATGCGAAGGACAACAATATGACATGGATTTTGAGACAAGTCTCAATGTAAAAGAATCTGATTATATCAAAATGATTCGTTTGAAAACTGCTGTTCTTTTAGCTGCCTCATTGAAAATAGGTGCTATATTGGGCGGTGCATCTAATGAAGATGCAGATAAGTTGTATGATTTTGGTATAAATATTGGCTTGGCCTTTCAGCTTAAAGACGACCTCTTGGATGTATATGGGAACACTCTCTCTTTTGGAAAAGAAATAGGGGGTGATATTGTGAGTAATAAAAAAACATTCTTATTAATTAAAGCATTAGAAAATTCAAACGAAAGTGACAAAGCAACACTAAAAGAATGGATTGTAACTGAAAGATTTGATGCTAATACGAAAATAAATGCTGTTAAAAAAATATACGATGGATTAAATTTGGAGTTAATGACCGATAAACTCATTCAGAAATACTATCTTGCAGCATTGAACTGCTTATCAGAAGTTGATATCCCAAGTGATAGAAAAAATGAGCTTCTGATTTATACAAAAGATTTAATGAACCGAGAAAAGTAAAACTCAATTTACAAGTAATTTGATAATTATAAAACGCAGTCATATTTTCACTTTTCAATTTTAAAATATAAAGAAATAAATATGCCTTATAGACGACTACCAAATACAGATAGTGCTCGTATAAAAGCATTGAAAACAGCCATTAAAAAATGTACAGATACAGATTATAATGATGTTGTTGTTTCAATGAAAACCTTACACAAAGCAAAATCTTCTATTGGAAAGTTCGAGCGAATGTGTGAAGTATATCAACAAACTTTTGAAACACAGATTAAAGCAAATAAAACTTTTCAAAAGCAGATAAAGAATGCACGCATGTATATATCGCATTTTATTCAAGTTATGCACTTATCAGTTATTAGAAACGAAATAAAACAAGACAATCTTGCACTATATGGATTAGAAGATTGTAATTTAATAGTACCTGATCTATCTACAAATGAATTATTGCTTGATTGGGGACAAAAAATTATTGATGGTGAAGAAAAACGTATTGCACAAGGTGGTGTTCCAATATATAATCCAACTATTGCTAAAGTAAAAGTGATGTTTACCATTTTCAAAGATGGTTACAGCACACAGCAAGTCCATCAGAAAGCAACCAACAGAACTCAACTAAACATTGTCGAATTTCGTCCAGAAATAGATGCAATAATCTTAGAATTATGGGAGCAAGTGGAGAATGCTAATATAGATATGCCATCTAAAATAAAAATTGATAAAAACAAAGAGTACGGAATTGTTTATTACTATCGAAAAGGAGAAACCACAGAATAATGCTGATTGATACTCACGCACATCTATATGTGGATGATTACAATTGTGATTTGTCAAAAGTTGTGCAACAAGCAATTGATAATAATGTAAGTAAAGTTTTATTGCCAAATATAGATACTTCCACTATTGATCCACTAAAAAAAATAACGAAGGAGTTTCCAGATTTTTTCTTGCCAATGATGGGGCTTCATCCCACCAGCGTTAAGGCTGATTATGAATCACAATTGGATATTATATATAATGAGTTAAAAAGCTCTGATGTATACATAGCAGTTGGAGAAATAGGAATCGATCTATATTGGGATACGACCTATGTGAAAGAACAAACCGAGGCTTTTGAGGCGCAACTCTCCTGGAGCATAGAAAAAGACTTACCTGTATCCATCCACTCTCGGAATTCTTACAAAGAAATTATGCAAAGCATACGCAGGGTAGGCGAAAATAAGTTGCGTGGTGTTTTTCACAGTTTCAGTGGCAATGCATCAGATTTAGAAGAACTATTATTATTTAAAAACTTTTATTTCGGTATCAATGGTGTTGTAACATTTAAAAACTCATCATTATCTACTATATTAAAAGAATGTCCATTAGAAAGAATAGTTTTAGAAACAGACTGTCCATATCTGACTCCAGCTCCTTTTCGAGGAAAAAGGAACGAACCTCAATATGTAGTTTATATTAATAATGCATTATCTAAGATATATAACTTAAAACCTGTCGAAATAGCACAAATAACAAAATCAAATTCTTTACAGATATTTGATTTAAATATCTGAAAGACTGTTTTTTATAAAGATCGAAACGTTTAAACTTTTTATTGGTTAAGAAATTTATTTGAAATATGGATGGTAATGTTGGATAATTTCTCTATTTTTGTCATGAAAATGAGATGTAAGTGAAAAAAAAGTCGTATTTTGCAACGATTTATAAAAGCTCTCCTCATTTGGAGAGGTGCTCGAGTGGTTGAAGAGGCACGCTTGGAAAGCGTGTATACGCCAAAAGTGTATCGTGGGTTCGAACCCCACTCTCTCCGCTTCAATATACAGCCGTAGATGCAATAATATTGAAAATAAAAATAGAACGTTTAAATCAATAAATAATAACGTAGATAATCATTAAAATTAGTACAAATTAAATTCATTAATCCTCAAAAAATTGAACACACAATGAAAAAGTTATTTGCAATTATCGCAATCTTCGGACTCATGTCTGTAGGACTGCAATCGGTTCTTTTAGCACAAGACGCAGAAGCTCAACCAGCATCTGAACAAGTTGCCCCTCCTGTAACAACAGTAGATGATGATTCAGCTCTTGTTGAAGAACCAGCCGGATTTCACAAAGCTTTAAAAATTAAATTTATTGAAGGTAGTGCTTTCTTTATGAGTTTGGTTGCTATACCATTAATTTTAGGTTTAGCATTCAGTTTAGAAAGAATCATTTATCTTAGTCTTGCAGATGCACACGTTGAAGGCATGCTTTCAGATATTGGTGCAGCATTAGACCGCGGCGACGTGGAAGGTGCAAAATCTATCGCTCGCGACACAAGAGGACCAATTGCCTCTATTGTCTATCAGGGTTTACTTCGTATAGATCAAGGCTCTGAAGTAGTTGAACGCTCAGTAGTTTCTTACGGTGGTGTACAAGCAGGTTTGTTAGAAAGAAATCTTTCTTGGATAACACTGTTTATAGCAATGGCTCCATCACTTGGTTTCTTGGGAACAGTTATTGGTATGGTTCAAGCATTTGACGACATTCAACGTGCTGGAGATATCAGTCCTACAATTGTTGCTGGTGGTATGAAGGTAGCTCTTATTACAACTATTGGTGGTCTTATTGTAGCTCTTATCCTTCAATTATTTTACAACTATATTTTAAATAAAGTTGAAACAATTTTGAACAAGATGGAAGATGCATCAATTACTTTCCTTGATCACGTAATTAGATATAATGTAAAACATAAAAGATAACTAATCCAATGGCAGTAACTAAAATATCGAAAATCTCGCGTTGGACATTATATGCTATGTCAGTTGTAACAGTTGTTCTTATAGGACTGTTCTTCTTAGCAGGTAATGTTCAACCAGAGCAACAATACGCAGAGTTAGTAGGTCTGACTGAACCAACGTTCACAGATGCACTTCTCTATTGGGTATACATATTGTTAGGATTAACAGTATTAGCTGTCTTTATTTTCTCAATTTATGGTTTTATCAATAATTTCATGCATAATAGAAAGAAAGCGATTAATTCGTTAGTTACTTTACTTATTTTTGCTGTATTGTTGATAATAGCTTATAGTATTGGAGACGGAGAACCGCTAAATATCTTAGGATATGAAGGCCCTGACAATGTTAAAGGAATGTTGAAACTTACAGATATGTGGTTATATACCATATATATCTTAATGGCACTTACCATTTTGGCAATGCTAATTAGTCCTTTAATCAATAGAATAGGTAAACGGAAATAACTATTTATTTCCAGTATAAACACATTTAAAAATATGGCTAGAAAGAAAAAGAAAGTACCTGATGTAAATTCCAGCTCAATGGCTGATATTGCTTTCCTTTTGCTTATTTTCTTCCTTGTTACCTCTTCAATGGATACCGATAGTGGTTTGGCTCGACGCCTTCCACCTCCACCACAAGATGACACGAACCTCTCTGAAATTAAAGTTCAAAGACGTAACCTCATGACGGTGCTGGTAAACTCATTAGACCAAACAATGGTTGGTGATGAACACTACGACAACTTAAGACAACTCCAAGGAAAAACAGGCAAGCAAAGCTTGAAAGATAAAGTAAAAGAGTTTGTAATTAACGCCAATAATAGCGAAGATTTACCTGAGCTTTTTGAGGAGGATTTTGGACCTCCTATAGGAACACTGCGTGTGACTAAGGATCATATCATCTCACTTCAAAATGATAATACTACAAGTTATAAGGCTTACCTTTACGTTCAAAACGAATTAGTTAAGGCTTATAGTGAGTTGAGGGATGAAGCTGCAAGAAGGTATTATAACAGACCCTACGAAGAGCTTCTTAAAGACGAAAAAGATTTAATCAATAAGGTATATCCTCAGCGAATATCTGAGGCTGAACCAAAAAGTTATGGAGGACAGAACTAATGGGTAAATTTAATAAATCGGGAAGCCGTGAAATGCCGGCTCTTAATACCTCTTCTTTACCTGACATGATTTTTGCAATCTTATTTTTCTTTATGGTTACTACGACCATGAGAGAGGTAGAGTTGATGGTTAAATTTAAAGTTCCACAAGCTTCTGAAATTCAAAAGCTTGAAAAGAAATCATTGGTAACTTATATTTATATGGGACAACCAGTTGATCCAAAATTTGGTTCTGGTACTTTCATGCAGTTGAATGATAAGTTTGCTGAAGTTGAGGATATTCATGATTATATTGCATCTGAACGCAACATGTTAAGTGAGGCTGATCAAGCATTTATGACGGTGTCTTTGAAAGTTGACGAAGATACTCAAATGCGCTATGTAACAGAGGTAAAACAAGCTCTAAGAAAAGCATATGCACTTAAAATCAGTTATTCTGCAAGAAAGGCAGATAACCAATAAAATTTTAGGGTGAAGCTTGAATGCTTCATAAATAAACAAAAAAGCCAAGTCATTAATGATTTGGCTTTTTTGTATATGACATATCCTATTGTAGCTTGTTTTTATAGGTTGAATTATTTTCTTCTTTATTTTTATTATTCCCTATGTTTTTTTGTACCTTTGAGTAATTTGAAATTCACAATTAAATAAAAATAAAAAATATGGAATCAAATGAAAACAATGATCCTGTAAATGCTATGCCATTTATAGGAACAAAAGCACCCTCTTTTACAGCTAAAACTACTCAAGGAGATATTAATTTTCCAAGCGACTATTCTGGTAAATGGATAATTTTATTTAGTCATCCAGCCGATTTTACCCCTGTTTGTACTACTGAGTTTATGACTTTTGCAGTAATGCAAGATGAGTTCGATACTCTTAATTGTCAATTGGTTGGATTATCCATTGATGGGCTTTTTAGTCATATAGCTTGGTTAAGAACTATTCAAGAAAAGATTGACTATAAAGGAATGAAAAACGTAGAAGTCAAATTTCCACTCATTGATGACATCAGCATGAATGTTGCCAAAAAATATGGGATGGTTCAACCTGAAGAGAGTGAAACACAGGCTGTAAGAGCTGTGTTTTTTATTAATCCAGAGGGAATAATAAAAGCCATAATTTATTATCCACAATCGTTAGGTCGAAATTTTGATGAAATTAAGCGCGCACTTATTGCATTACAAACTGCCGAAGAATTTGGAGTTGCCACACCAGCAGACTGGCGTCCTGGAGATGATGTAATTGTTCCTCCAGCTGGATCTTGCGGAGTTGCTAAAGAAAGAATGGAAAATAAAGATGAGCTAACATGCTATGATTGGTTCTTCTGTACTAAAAAACTCTCAAAAGAAGTTATTGATGATGCTCTTTTAAAGAGCTAAATATCTGTATCTTATGAGAGGATTCAAAAAGATATAAAATAGTCGTTACAATTAAGCTAATAGCTATTTTAAACTTTAAAACTGAGTGTCTGCGAGTTTATTTATTAAACTCTTAGACACTTTTTTATTGCTTATAGATTTAATCTTAATCAACCCAATTCATAACATTAGCAGGTGGACGTTTTGCTAACAATTCTTTTTTCATGAAGTCCATATAAGGTGCAACGTGGTTGAAATATTTATAATATCCTTCACACAAATAGTTTAGACCCCATTCGCCATACTTATCGTAGGAAAATCTATTTTTTGGACATTCCCCATTGCAAGCAAATAGAACACTACATTCTTTGCATTGAGATGGTAGTTTATCGAACTTGTCAGCCCCAAATTTCAGTTGCTGCTCTGAATACATCATTGTAGCCAATGGTTCATTGTAGATATTGCCTAACTTGTATTCTGGGAAAACAAAGTGATCGCATGAATAAACATCACCGTTGAATTCCATCACACCAGCATGTCCACAAGTTTTTGCCATTGTGCAAACTCCAGGTTGTTCGCCCACCCAATTGGCAAGAGTTGAATCAAATATTTGAATGAATACTTTTCCTACATCCTCCTTCACCCACTCATCGAAAATTGCACACAAGAAATCTCCCCATTGCTTAGGAGAAACACTAAACGGAGCTACCTCTGCTTCTATATCTTTTGCGCTGGCGAGTGAAGTAGTAGTGGAGTTGTCTTTCTTCAGCCGTTCTACAATCGGCGTAAATTGTAAAAACTCACAGCCAATATCTTTAAAAAATCGATAAAATTCTAATGGGTAATCTGCGTTGTAGTCGTTAACTACAGCCATACAGTTGTATTGAACACCATGTTTCTTCAACAGGTTAATACCTTGCATAACTTTATGGAAAGATGGTGCACCCATTTTATTCCTACGATACTCGTCGTGAAAATCTTGTGGTCCATCAATTGATATGCCTACAAGAAAATTGTTCTCTTTAAAGAATTCACACCACTCGTCTGTCAGAAGCGTACCATTAGTTTGAATGGAGTTATCTATTTGTCGTCCTTGTCCGTATTCTTTTTGCAATTCAATTGCACGTTTATAAAACGAGAGGGGACGCATAAGTGTTTCACCTCCGTGCCATGTGAACATGACTTGAGGAATAGTTTGTGATTCGATGTACTCTTTTATAAATCGTTTCAATAGCTCATCGCTCATCACATGCCGTGGATTCTGTGTGTATAACTTCGATTTTTCTAAGTAATAACAATAATCACAAGCTAAATTGCATAATGCTCCCACAGGTTTGAGCATTACATATAATGGTTTTGAAAATGGTGCAAATGTTGACATATTCTATAATTTAATATGAGCAAAAGTAAACATTTTACCTATACATGGGGTTAATGTAATATCAATAATTGTGAAATAGAGTGTTAAGCATCTTTATTTAACTAACTGATAGTATATAAGAGTATTATATTAATCAGATTGTAATATAAGAATATGTCAATTGCAAAACAAAAATATAAAAATATGAGAAATAGAAATACTTTAATCGATTTGGGGCTTTTGATTTTACGTATAGGTATCGGTATAATATTTATATTCCATGGCTTACCTAAATTACTTGGTGGAGTGGAGACGTGGACCCAGATCGGATCTACAATGTCATTGATTGGTATAAACTTTGCTCCTGCTTTTTGGGGGTTTTTAGCAGCCGCCGCAGAAGCAATTGGAGGGTTATTCATTATTATTGGATTGTTGCACCGTCCTGTTGCTTTAATGCTTGTATTTACAATGATTGTAGCGCTTATTATGCACCTTTCAGCTGGAGATCCTTTTGGTATATATTCCAATGCACTAAAAGGACTGATTGTTTTTATTGCTTTATTAATTACAGGACCAGGAAAATACTCTGTTGATTATAAATATATTAAAATGATTGCATAAATGATTCTGATGAAAAGATATTAAAATATAATCAGAAAATCAGATTATACAGTCATGCCAATTGATTGGTATAAAAATTGACACACTGTTAAATGGTTAAGAAAGAAGGGGGCGTTTAGCTCCTTTTTTTTGGTTGTATGTTTACTAATCAGAAGGGTGTTCGAAGTCTTTTCAAAAGGTGTTTGAACATAAAATTAATTGCTAATCAGAAACTTAAATATGTGATTGTGTAAATAGATGAGTTGCTTGGATGTGCAGAGATAAGGGCATAAAAAAGGGTAAGCTTACTACATCGCGCCGCTACAACCAAATACCCTTGCTGCGATCAAGCCCTGGGGGATTCATTGGGAGCTGGCCGTGTAGGACTTACCCAGCCACAAAGATACATCAATTTTAATCAAAAGCAAAAAACCGAAAATGTTTTTTGTTGTCAATCTTCATTTTTTCACTCTGTAGTTTGATTTTCAATGATGTTGTGAAGAAATATATCTTCAACCAATCTATATAATTTATAAATACACTACTTCATGTTGCATCTTCTAAAAATAGATGAAACTTTTTTTTTTATGATTCCATACAGACATATCTCATTATTTAGATATCAAAATTATTTAAATAAAAAAGAAACACGTATATTTGTTATTTAAGAAAATATTCTTGTTTAAAATCACTAACAAGCATGTCTTCATAACTTCATTCACCTAAAATATCGATTTATGAATATTGTAGACCGTTTCATCAAATATGCGAAAATAGATACGCAATCGGATGAAAATAACAGTGAAACGCCGAGCACTAAAAAACAATTTGATTTAGCACGTATTATTGAGCAGGAAATGAGAGATATGGGATTGGAAGATATCTCTCTTGACGATAAATGCTACCTCATGGCAACACTTCCAGCAAATAGCGATAAAGATTTGCCTACCATTGGTTTTATCTCTCATTTCGACACAAGTCCAGATATGAGTGGCAAGGATGTGAATCCAAGAATTGTTAAAAACTACGATGGTGAAGATATTCTCCTGAACAAGGCTGAAAATATTGTGATGTCTCCCAAAGATTTTCCTGAGTTGTTAGACTACAAAGGTGAAGACATTATTGTGACAGATGGAACTACACTATTGGGAGCTGACGACAAGGCCGGAATTGCAGAAATAATGCACGCAATGCAATACCTTATCGATCATCCCAAAATTAAACATGGCAAGATAAGAATTGGGTTTACACCAGATGAGGAAATTGGTCGAGGAGCCGATCATTTTGATGTCAAGAAGTTTGACGCTGAATGGGCATATACCATGGATGGCAGTGTAATGGGAGAATTAGAGTATGAGAATTTTAATGCAGCTTCTGCCAAGCTAAGTATTCAAGGACGTAATGTACACCCTGGATACGCAAAGAATAAAATGATTAATGCGTTGCATGTTGCTAACGAATTAGTGGCTATGCTTCCTGTAAATGAGAGACCAGAGTTTACGAGTGGTTACGAAGGCTTTTTTCATTTAATTGGTATGAATGGATCTGTGGACGAAGCATCAGTTACCTATATTATTCGTGACCATGATCGTGCTTTATTTGAAAGACGAAAAGAACAAATGCAACAAGCTGTTGATTTTCTAAACACCAAATATCCCGATGTGCTGAAGTTGGAAATGAAAGATCAGTATTATAATATGCGTGAGAAGGTAGAGCCTGTGAAGCACATTGTAGATTTGGCATTTAGAGCAATGAAAGCATTAGGTATTGAGCCTATTGTGAAACCCATTCGTGGTGGAACAGACGGTGCCAGACTATCTTATATGGGATTACCATGTCCAAATATTTTTGCTGGAGGTGTAAACTTTCACGGACGTTTCGAGTTCCTTCCCATTAAATCGTTGGAGAAAGCTTCTGAAGTTGTAGTGAAAATTGCAGAACTGGTAGCTCAAGAATCAAAATGACAGGACATGCACTATAACTAATTAAACAATTATATGAAACAGACACCATTTACGGATATACATATCGAATTAGGGGCTAAAATGCACGAATTTGCAGGATACAATATGCCAATTGAATACTCTGGCATTCTTGATGAACACACCACAGTTTGCAATGCAGTGGGTGTTTTTGATGTATCACATATGGGTGAATTTTGGGTTAATGGTCCAAAATCACTTGAGTTGATTCAAAAGATAACCTGCAATGATGCTTCCAATTTAAAAGTGGGCAAGATACAATACACCTGCTTTGTGAATGAAGAGGGTGGCATTATTGATGACTTCTTGCTCTATCATATGGAACAAGAGAAATATATGTTGGTAGTAAATGCCAGTAACATTCAGAAAGACTGGGATTGGTGTGTGAAACAAAACACAATGGGTGCCGAGCTTCAAAACGCATCTGATCATACTGCCTTATTGGCAGTGCAAGGACCAAAAGCTACAGCCACTCTGCAAAAACTAACTGATACTGATCTGTCTACAATACCTTATTATGCTTTTGAAACTGGCACAGTGGCGGGAGTCGAAAATGTAATTATCTCGAACACAGGATATACTGGTGCAGGAGGTTTTGAAATCTATTTCTATCCTAATAAAGGAGAAGCTATATGGAACGCACTGTTTAATGCAGGTGCGGAATATGGTATTAAACCTGCTGGATTGGGTGCGAGAGATACGCTTCGCTTAGAAATGGGATTCAACCTATATGGCAATGATATGACTGAAGAGATAACTCCATTGGAGGCAGGTTTAGGTTGGATAACCAAGTTTATTGAAGGAAATATCTTTATTGGACGTGATGTTTTAGAAAAACAGAAAGCAGATGGCGTTAAACGCAAACTGTGTGCTTTCAAATTGTTAGAAAGAGGCATACCCCGCAAGGGTTACACCATTGTGAATGACGATGATGAAGCGATAGGCGAAGTAACATCAGGAACAATGTCACCTACTCTGAAAATTGGTATAGGCATGGGATATGTAAAGCCAGAATATGCTAAAATTGGTACAGAGGTTTTTATTAAGGTTCGTAATAAGAACTTGAAAGCTGAAGTTGTGAAACCTCCTTTCCGTAAATAATTAAATATAATATAATACATTATTAATCTCAACAGATATTTATATGCTATATGCTTAAAACACAATGTAGTTCACTATCTAAATATATCTGTTGAGATTTTTTCCTCATCCTAATTAGAGATTTTTATTTAATTTAATGCGATAGCTCTGCTGCAACAACTTATTTTTGTGATATATTTCCTAAAACAAGCTGCTCCTTTACTATAAAAGACCTTGTTGATGGTTTAAAAAAACATACATGAATCGAAAAGTTAAGATGATACGTGACCTGCTTTTTGTTGTAGGTATATTAGTATTAGTCTGGATGGTTTATAGTGTCGGAGTTGACACGATTTGGGATAACATTAAAGACACTGGATGGTGGTTTTTTGCCATTGTAGGTATTTGGGGAGTAGTATATTTTTTCAATGGGCTCGCTTTTCATGTAATACTTAGAGGGGGGGATAGTACTGAAAAAGTATCGCTTCTTCGAAAAATAAAGCTTATCATTACCGGTTTTGCTATTAATAGCATGACTCCTATAGGTCTTTTAGGTGGTGAACCTTATAAGATAATGGAATTGAAACAAGATTTGGGTATAGATCAGGCAACTTCTGGGGTGCTCCTATCTACCATGATGCACTTTTTGGCTCATTTTCTTTTTTGGATGGTTTCAGTTCCAATTTTTATTTTTGTAGTTCCTGTTATTCCATTAACAATTAAAATAATTCTCTGGGCTGTTGTTTTAGGTGCTTTATTGCTTATCTATTGGGCATTCACTGTTTTCAGAAAAGGGTTGATTAATCAAGCCATTGCTGTTACTTCACGGATACCATTTTTGAGGAAAAAGGTAAAGATATATAGTTTAGAGCATTCAGAGCGGATTGAAGAGATGGATAAACTTACATCAGACTTGTTTACGCATCGCAAGAAAGATTTCTTTCTTGCACTATCTTTTGAGCTGATTGCTCGTTTTATCTCGTGTGTTGAGATTATCTTTATGGCAATACCAATTGGTTATCATCTTTCCTTTTTCCAAGCTGTAATTATTGCAGCATTCTCGTCTTTATTTGCTAATATTCTCTTCTTTTCTCCAATGCAATTAGGTACACGTGAAGGCGGTTTTGGGATTGCTTTCAGCATGTTGACAATCCCTCTTGGTGTTGGGGTTTATGTAGGACTCATTACAAGAATTAGAGAAATGTTTTGGATTTCAATTGGGGTGATATTGATGAGAATTAAGCCTGCGAAATAATGACTCTTTATTTTACGTGAAGTGTAATAATCAATTCTCTTGGAGTCAAATAAATTGTGCAAAAACTTAAGCTTAGTGTTTTCTATTATTTATCACTGATAAATCATCTTCTTTGTCATCCCTCCATCTACAACAAAATTCTGTGCAGTAATAAAATCATTCTTTTCTTCTAAAAGAAACAAAATAGTGCGAGCTATGTCCAATGCATTGCCAACTCTCCCAGCAGGGTGTTGGGCATGATCTTCTTTGGATAATTTTATTTGATGAGCCTCAGCTGTTTTCTTTACACCCGACACATCAATCCACCCTGGACTAATGGAGTTAACCCTCACTTCAGGCGCAGCGCTCATAGCCAAAGAATGCGTAAGAGCAAAGATACCGCCTTTACTTGCAGAATATGCTTCCGTGTCAGGTTCTGATTGAAAAGCACGTGTTGATGACATATTAATGATGCAGCCTTTTGATTCTTTTAAGAAGCGCAGAGCATATTTCGAACATAAAAAAGCACCTGTTAAATTTGTGTTTATTACTTGATGCCACTCCTCAAGTGTGAGGTCTTTTATGGGTTTATTATTACTTATGGCGGCATTGTTTATAAGTCCATAGAGGCTTCCGTTTCTTTTAACGGATTCATTGATTGCAACTATCACATCTTTTTCATTGGAAACTTCAACTTGATAAAATGAACAGTCCTCATTTTCAAGTTCTGATTCAAATTCATCAAGTGCTTCTGTGTCGATATCAAAGACTGATACACGGTAATTGTTTTTTAGTAATTCTTGCGTGGTAATTTTACCAATACCTTGTGCTCCGCCAGTGATGATGATGTGAGGTTTCATATGGTTAAATGTTTGATATAATTGGTTTGTCAAAGATAATTATTTTTTCGTTCCACTCAAAAGAGCAAATAAATAGATGAGTGGAGTTAGAATTTTCTATACAAACATTGCTACAAGAGTAACCTCAACAACACAATCGGCTTTTATTATGTTAATTAATAAGGAAAGGCTCTTAATGTAGTTGTTTTATTTTATTTTTGTATGAATAAGAATAGAACGACCATAACAGAATGAATAAAATATATTGGCTTGTTTGCTTAATACTATTTTGTGTTCAACAAGTTTCAGCAAGCAATCCACCAGCAACCGAAGTGCGCGCAGTATGGTTGACAACTAACTACGGATTAGATTGGCCGAAAAATAGAACAGATATAGACGTTCAGAAAAGGGAGCTTATTACAATATTAGATGATCTGAAGAAATACAATTTCAATACTGTGTTCTTTCAGGCTCGAACGCGTGGTGAAGTGCTTTATCAGTCAGTGATTGAGCCAATGTCTTCCGTTATAGCTACTATAAAATCTGGACAAACAAGATTCGACCCATTGGCATTTGCTATTGAGGAGTGTCACAAAAGGGGACTCGCTTGCCACGCTTGGATTGTTACTTATCCTTTGGGCGGTAACCGACATGTACAAGGTTTAGGTCAACGTTCTATTACGAAGAAAAATCCTTCAATAGCCATAAAGTATAAAAATGAATGGTTCCTCAATCCAGGTAATCCTCAAACGGACGATTATTTGCTATCTATTGTCAACGAGATTGTAAAAAATTACGATGTGGACGGTGTTCACTTCGATTACATTCGTTACCCTGATGATTCGTCGCGATTTCCTGATAGAACCGACTTTAACAGATACGGAAAAGGTAAAACATTGGCCAATTGGCGAAGAGAGAACATAAACAGATTCGTCACCAAGATGTACGACTCTGTAAAACAGATAAAACCATGGGTGCAAGTAAGCAGTGCACCTTTGGGCAGATACAGACCATTGAATGGCAAGCACGATGGATGGAATGCATTAGAAACAGTATCTCAAGATGCAGGCTATTGGATGAAAAGTGGCAAGCACGATGCTTTGTACCCAATGATGTACTATCGTAATCACCTTTTTTTTCCGTTTGCTGATGATTGGGTAGTTAATAGCAACAAACGAATAGTAGTGCCAGGCTTAGGTCCTTATCAAATGCTTGAATTAGATTGGCCAAAAGAAGATATAGAGAGCCAAATGCAATACACACGAGAAAAACAAATGGCCGGACAAGCCTATTTTCGCACCGAAAATGTATTATCCAATGTGAAAGGGATTCTTTTTTCGATAAACGATTTCTATAAACACCCCGCTAAGTTACCAGCAATGACTTGGTTGTCTGATACGCTTCCTGATGCACCGCATGATTTGAGGGCAGAGAAAGTAAAAGGTATCTTTCAACTTAAATGGACAAACAATGAATGCAAACGTGCAACATACACCATTTATCGATCAGAAAATGAAGATTTTGATATACAGAAGGCAGAGAATATAATTGCAACGGGAGTAAGAGAAGAACTATTTGAGATGTATGTTGAAGACAATGACGAAGCATACTACTATTACGTCACTGCTTCCGATGCCTACAATAACGAGAGTGTTATTTGTTATCCTGCTTTCTTTTATCATTCAGAAACAGAGAAGTAGGACAACAGTTCTCTAAAATAGAAAATGCAATAAGACACAAAAGACACAATTAAAATGGATGGTGAAAAAATCCGAAAGCAGGTAAAAGATGAATTTATAGAGTATATGACGCTTCACAAGCATCGCAAAACATCAGAACGTTTTGCTATCTTAGATCATATTTATTCAATAAAAGGTCATTTTAATATGGATTCGCTTTATGACTCAATGAAGGATGAGGGTTTTAGAGTAAGTAGATCCACTTTGTATAACACAATTGAATTACTGTTAGATTGCAACTTAGTAGTGAAGCATCAATTTGGAGCAAATGCTTCGCAATATGAGCGTGCTTACGGAAACGAAAATCACGACCATATTATCTGCATTGATTGTGGGGATGTACGCGAATCGCGTAACAACTTGATAAGTGACACCCAACTAAAGAAGATAAAAAAGTTTACGGTAAGTTATTATAGCATGTACATTTATGGCGTTTGCAGTAAATGTAGTCATGCACGTAGAATGAAATTAAATAGAATGAGAAAGAAATGAAAGTAGATGTATTATTAGGCCTTCAGTGGGGCGATGAAGGAAAAGGAAAAATTGTAGATGTACTAACACCCAACTATCAAGTAGTAGCCAGATTTCAAGGTGGTCCCAATGCTGGTCACACTTTAGAGTTCGAAAGTCAGAAGTATGTGTTGCGTTCCATACCTTCAGGAATATTTCAAGGAGGAAAAATAAACCTCATTGGTAATGGTGTTGTTATTGATCCCGCTTTGTTTAAAGCTGAAGTGGAAGCACTTGAGGCATCTGGTCATAAATTAATTGACAGATTGTACATCTCAAAGAAAGCACATTTGATATTACCTACCCACCGTTTGCTGGACGATGCTTACGAATCTGCCAAAGGCAATGATAAGATTGGAACTACAGGAAAAGGAATTGGTCCTACATATACAGATAAAGTAAGTCGTAATGGTTTGAGAGTAGGTGATGTTCTTCACAATTTTCAAGAGAAATATGATGCAGCTGTAGAGAAGCACAAGTTGATATTGGCTCAATACGATTTTGAATACGACCTTAAATCTCTTGAAGAAGAGTGGTTTGCTGGATTAGAAAAGCTCAAAAGTTTCAAACTAATTGACAGCGAGCATTTCATAAACAATCAGATTAGAGAAGGAAGAAGTGTTTTGGCCGAAGGTGCACAAGGCTCGTTGTTAGATGTCGATTTTGGTACTTACCCATTTGTCACCTCTTCAAATACAGTTTGCGCAGGAGCTTGCACGGGTTTAGGTATCTCTCCACACAATATTGGTGAGGTTTTTGGAATATTTAAAGCTTATTGCACTCGTGTAGGTAGTGGTCCGTTCCCAACTGAGCTTTTTGATGCTGATGCGGATGAAATGCGCAATAAAGGAAATGAATATGGTTCTGTTACAGGTCGTCCTCGTCGATGTGGTTGGATTGATTTGGTAGCTCTCAAATATACTATCATGATTAATGGAGTTACTCAATTAATAATGATGAAATCTGACGTGTTAGATGCTTTCGACACCATAAATGTGTGCGTGGCATACAATATCGATGGCAAACGTACAGAAGAGTTTCCGTTTGAAGCCAACGAAGAGATACAACCAGATTATGTAGAACTTCCTGGTTGGAAAACTGATATGACTGCCATGCAGTCGGAAGATGAATTTCCTGAAGAGTTCAATGCATTATTGAGTTTTCTTGAAGAAGAATTGGAAGTGCCTATCAAGATTGTATCTGTAGGTCCAGATAGAGCACAGACGATAATTAGATAAAAAAGTGGTGTGGGGTTTGCGTGGTGAGATAAGTAGTTGTTGTGGTGTTAGCTGCTGTTAACGATTCTATCGTTTGGATTGAACAATTTTACTAAACCATAGTAAAGGATTCGTGCGGTAATATAGTTGGATCGCTATCTGCTAACTGCCAAGACCCAATACCTAATAGCACTTTAAAAAACAACGGCACACTTTTTGCACTATACTTATCAGTACGAACTTATAACGAACAATAATTGTTTTATTCTCAGTATTAAAACAATGAACTAAAAAATTAAATATATGGTATGGATTCTATTCATCGGTATAGCACTTGCAAGTTGGGCAGTATCTGCTCAATTGAAAAGTAGATTTCAAAAGTACGGTAAAATTCCATTAATGAATGGAATGACAGGAAAAGATATTGCCGAAAAGATGTTGCACGACAATGGAATATATGATGTGCAAGTTATGTCAGTACGTGGCAGTTTGACAGACCACTACAATCCAGCAAACAAGACAATCAACCTGAGCGAACCAGTGTTTCTAAGTAGCAGCGTTGCTGCAGCAGCAGTTGCTGCACATGAAACGGGTCATGCGGTGCAACATGCACGTGCATACGGTCCGCTTAAAATGCGCTCGGCATTAGTGCCCGCTGTTTCCTTTTCGTCTAAGTGGGTAACTTGGATCTTGTTGGGTGGCATTTTAATGATCAATACCTTTCCAATGCTTATTTGGTTCGGTATCGGATTATTTGCCATGACAACGCTTTTCAGTTTTGTTACCCTTCCTGTAGAAATAAACGCTTCGAGCCGTGCTTTGGCATGGTTGAGCACAGCTGGAGTTACTAATGTGAACAATCACGGTCAAGCAAAAGATGCTCTTAAATGGGCGGCTTACACTTATGTTGTTGCTGCATTGGGGTCTTTGGCTACGTTGATCTATTATATTATGATTGCATCAGGAAGTCGAAGATAATAAGATAAGAATAAGAAAGACAAGAAGTTAAAGGGTGATGATGTGGACGAGTAGTTCATGTTATCACCTTTTTTTGTGGTTGCATTTCAAAACTTGAAATATTGATTTTTCATTTCAAACAATAAAAAACATATCTGACTCTCCATTTTATTTTACACGGGGGATGTCAATTTGTAAATAAATAGGTAGTTATTTATGCATATCAAAAGGAAAAACGTCCAAAAATAGGTGGAAATTAAATCCACCGCGGTGAATTGGACTTTCATCTGATGAAAATGCAATCGACCATGGTGAAAATGTTTTGAAACACATAATTGGAGCTTTATGGCGCAAAAATGAAGAAAAAACGGTGGTTATAAAGAAAAAGCACTCTGAAATTGAAAAATCAACTGATGAAAATAGATTATTTACATGGAAAATTGAATTTTTAAAGCATAAAATAGAAAAAATGGGACAATAATACCCAAAAAAGGTGTTTTCAAACATTTTCACCGCGGTGAATGCAAATTTCATCTGTTTTAAACATTTTCACCGGAGGAGAAATGTTTAGAAAAGATATTTCACGAGATTGCAGACATATCGCATGAATATGAGTGGAGACTGTGATAAATTTAGCACTTTAACCTCTATCCGATTTTTTTTAATCACAGATTTATAAAATGCCTTGTTTCTAATTAACCTCTTCCTCATACACTTCCTTCAATCCGCGAGCTTCCACCAATAGTTCTCGTGACACACGGGCTATGTTGTGAATCAAGGCATAACGTTGATTGTCAGTATCCAATTTTATACGAGCAATTTCTCCTTCCCATTCATTTGCTTGAGCCAAATGTTCGTCAAATTGCAAGTCATTCACTTGTTGTGACATAGTTTCCTCCACAAATTGCAAAATATGATTGACATTGCAACAAAACCTCAATTCGTGTTCTGCAAGTGGATGTTTTATTTTATGATTATGTACGCCAAAAGCAGATATATAGGACAATAATGCGTGATTAAGGTCGGTCAATCTGAGTGCTCTTTGCTGATAATGGCGTTTACTTTTAGGTTCAAGACGCATGTCTTTCCATCCTGATGTGAGTGCATTGTCTGCATTATGCGCTGAACGACGATTATGCACATATTCTGTTTCACTAATCGAAACATCGTAGATACTTTGAAAGTAACATCTATTTTTGGTAACTGCAGTATGTAGCAAAATGGGAAGTTGTTTGTATTGCCAATCAGGCCAAATATATCGTACAACAAAATATGCAAGCATTCCACCAATAAGCGTATCAATAATGCGAGGCAACATTACTGCAACACCCTCTCCTGCAAGTAGATTAAATGCTCCCAATACATATATGGTTATAAAAATAGCGGCAACAGTATAGTTCTTTTTCAACCAAAAGAAAAAAGCATAGACTGAACCTAACATCAATAAAATCTGTCCCATAAGGGTGGGTAATAAGTGCGCCAAGCTAACACCTAACACCACTCCCAACAATGTGCCAAATATACGATGAAAGAGTCTCTGACGTGTAGCACTATATGTTTGTTGAACAACAATTAGCGATGTAAGCAATATCCATGCTCCTTTTTCTACTTGAAAAATTTGCATAAAGCTATAACCTAACAGCAAGCAAAGTGTCAATCGAACAGCAAATCGGAAACGCGGATGTCGTGGTGTTAAAATAATTGAGAGTGGTTGACGTTCTGGTCGACGCGCATTATAATCGGAAACCTCAATTTGACGATCTGTTTTTTCTTCGTTACGTAAGCTTTGCTCTAATCCACTCAAGTTGTTCATTAACAGCGACAACGTGGAATAATGCGCTTCGCTGGTTTCTTTTTCAGCATCCAGCATTTTTCTCATTGCTGTAACTGTCCACATTAACGAGAGTGGATGTTTGTAAGTTTCGCTTGTAAGCAATGATTCCGCATATTGATGCATGGCCCCTGTAATTTCACGCATCAACTGACCAAACCCCTCGATTAAATCGGCGTTTTTCACTTGACCGCTCAAAACGTCATATTGTTCATGGCTCGAAGTTGCCCGCTCTTGCATCTCTTGCAAAAGAAACCATTTGCGGTAATAAATATTTACCACAGCACGCATTTTCCTATCCGACTCAGCAGAATAACTGTATAAATCTCTTTTACATACTTCAATTTGTTGTGCCAATTGAATATTATGCTGAGCCAATTGATTTCTTATATTCTCTTGTTCGTTTGGTGCGCTGGGGAAAAGACCAGCCTTTACGTCGATATATTGGGCTAAATAAGAAAATCCGCTCGAAAGTTGTTCACGCAACAATCGTAACGGTCTAAAATAAAGCAATAGAATTGAAATAGTGGAATAAATAGACGCACCCACCACATAAAGTAGTGGCTGAAGATACCATTGTGCATCTGTGCCAGCTCCCAACATAGTGTATGTAATAATTAGTAAGGTGCCAAAGGTAATTCCTTGTAAACGCGAGCTGATGCCGGCCAGCAAAGTGAGTGAGAAAACCATAACTCCAAGAGCAATACCAAAAATGATTGGATAAGGTAACAATAATCCAACAATGCTACTCGATAACAAAAATAATAGTAAGGTTATGACAGCCGATTTTAAACGTCCACGAGGATGAACATCTGTTTCGCCCAAAGCCATTGCCACAACTCCTAATGCCAAAGTGGTGGCTATAAAAGAATTGTCGAAAATGATTTCAGATAAAATTAGCAAGAATGCAATTGAAACTGTCACTTTGAGCGCCCAAAGATGAGGTGGGTTTTTCCAAAAAACATTAAGCCATATTTTTCTTGAAGTAGCTTTTATCAAATTCAGATAATGAGTCATGCGTATCTATTTTATTTTCTGCAATTGGAATACAAAACTACGAAATATGTGGGATTAATGAATAAACTCACGGTTTTATAACATTATGACACGAAAAACAATATCTCCACCTCAACAATATTGTATATAATAAAATAAGAGCGTACTTTTACATCATTAAACACTCAAGTAACAATCTTTAGTAAATAAAAAAATGAAAACATTCTGTTTATCCCTGCTATTTCTGTGCCTCAGCCTCACCGCCTTCGCTCAAAGTGATAATCGCATTGCCATACATGTTGAGGGTGGCGTAAAATATAATGTTAAGTATAATGATTATAGTGGGAGTCACAGTGATTATGATAAGAATAGAGGGTTTTCTGGAGCACAGTTTTTTGTTTCGGGACTCTATTCATTAAATAATAATTTGTCTGCTGGCGTAGGTGTTGGAGTTAATATATACACGAGATATATAACCTACTTCGACGGAATTACGTCTGTGCCAATTTATGCAAATGTGCTTTATAAACTGCCTACCTCTGGAGATTTCATACCTTTTGTTGATCTGAAATTGGGTTATGGTATTGTTTCAAGAAGCTATGTGACATCACCACCTGGAGGAATAGCACCCTATCAAGAGGAAGATTTTAATGTGAGAAATAGGGGAGGGGTATACGCATCGCCTTCACTGGGACTCTTGTTTCCATTGAATAATACCGCTATTTCTCTTTCTCTAACATACGATTTACAAGTGATGAAAGCAAAGCTGACTCAATTATCGGGCGAGATGATCTCTGACGAGACAATGACACATTCAAATACAATTGGGTTAAGAGTTGGTTATATATTTTAAAAACAATCATAACACAATCACATGAATAAAAACAAATTATCACTCTTCGTTCTACTGTGTTTTTTCCTAATTCAGACAAGTACGCTGTCTTCCCAATCATTACAAACCATACAGAAAATAGGAATAGGTATTAATGGATTAGACGTAGCAGTAGAGATTCCTATTGCGGAAAAAATAACAATTGAGCCAGCAGTGGGATTTGGACCGAGTTATGATTTCAGTGAAGATGATATTCTTATGGGTCGAGCTGGATTTGGGTGGGCTTTATTAGAACCAAGCGTGCATCTTAGTACAAATGGCAAGTTCTATTACAACCGCAATAAACGGATTCGCAAAGGTAAATCAATGCTGTTAAACTCGGGCAAATTTATAGGAGTTAAAATTAAATACGTATCGAAACCTTTGACGAACTCATTATTTCATGGTAAATCGAATACTTTCATAACTAACATAAACTGGGGAGGACAACGCAATCTCGGTCGAAATTGGAATTATAGTTATTCATTAGGATTGGGATATGATATGAATTTAGATCATGCCTACACCACAATTTACCCAGCATTAGATATAAAGATAGCTTATCTGTTGCCTTTTCTTAGGAGTAGGTGATAAATATTGACACAATGTCTAATTTCGGTTAGACAACAAAAAAATCAGTTTATTCAGCCATGGACTATGCTGTTTAACCCAAGTTGCAGCTATCACACCCAGCTGTGTTAAATTACAGTTAAACTAGTTGCTATTCTCATTCAATAAACAGCCTATTATATAAAGAACAGTTAAAACCTGCTCTGAAACCCTTTGTTTTCATCGAAAAGATGGCTTGTAGTGCCCAGGGGGGTATTGTAAAATCGATTTATAGATATGACCTTTGCGAGATGTATTTCCGACAAGTAGTAAGAACAAATCCAGCAACTGGCGAAATCGGCGGTTATTATCGTTTAGTAGAAAGTTACCGTAACGAAAACAATCGTGTTTGCCACCGCACACTTCTTACTGTAGGGTTTATAAATTACCCTGTTGAAAAGCTCAATATCATTCAACGGATACTTAACGATCGCTTAGCACATAAAGAACCTTTATTCGAAGAAGAGGATCAAGAAGCACTCAAGTGGGCTGATAATTATTGGCAGCAACTTATTAGTAAGAGAAAGATTGACATATCAGTTGAGTCCTACGAAAAGAAAAGACGCTCCATTGACACGGATACCATGCGCCACAAAGACGTACGGGAAATAGGTTCTGAATGGATGTGTTACCAGGTTGTTGAGCAACTTGGAATAAAGGAGCACTTGGAAAGTAAAGGTTGGGAACAGGCAAGAGTACAATTAGCTGTAACACAAATTATTTCGCGAGCTGTCTATCCTTTTTCCGAAAGCAGAACAAGTCGATGGATTAAAGAAAATTCAGCTGTCTGTGAAATTACAGGTTATGACATTAATAACATCTCCAAAGATAAACTTTATAATAGTGCTTTGGACTTATATAGCATAAAGGATAGCTTGGAGCAATACCTTTCAAAAAGAACCAATGAGCTCTTCGATTTGGATGATAAGATTATTCTTTACGATTTAACCAATACCTACTTTGAGGGTAGAAAAATCAAGAGCATATTAGCTCAGTTTGCCAGAAGCAAAGAAAAGAGGAGCGATTGTAAGCTGGTGGTCTTAGCCTTGGTAGTTAATGCACAAGGCTTTTTAAAATATTCAAACATCTTTGAGGGTAACAAAAGTGATTCCAAATCACTACCCGATATAATTAACAAGATACGCATAAAGACAAGTACCGAAAAACGCGCAATAGTGGTACTTGATGCAGGAATCGCCACCGAAGATAATTGCAAACTCATAAAGAAAAATGGATTCGATTATGTTTGTGTAAGTCCCACCAAAATAAAGGATTATCAGATAGAGATAGGAAAACCAATTTGCCAGATAACCACTACAAATAAACAGAAAGTAAGTCTTCAAAGAATACTATCTGATAAGCATACAGATTATATTGTCAAAGCTCACAGTGAACGCAAGATGCTAAAAGAGCAATCGATGAAAAATCAATTTGAAGCAAGATTTTTGCAAGAAATAGAAAAGATTAATGCGGCTCTCACAAAAAGAGGAGGAATCAAAAAAGTGGAAAAAGTAAACCAACGTATAGGTCGAACATTAGAGAAATACCCATCGATGAATAAGTTCTATACCATTGAAGTGGAAGAGTATGGCAGTATTGCAAAACAGGTTACGGCTGTCCAAAAGGAAGTCTATGATACCTTGACAGAGCAACTCGGTGTTTACTTTATTCGTACCAGCCTTATTCCAGAGCAGGAAGAAACTCCTTGGACAATTTATAATACAATAAGAGAAATAGAAAGTACCTTTCGCTGTTTAAAAACAGATCTTGATTTGCGTCCAATTTATCACAAAAATGATGAATCCACGATGGCGCATCTTCACTTAGGGTTGCTTGCATATTGGCTTGTTAATACAATCCGATATCAACTAAAGACAAAAGGAATCAACAGCGGCTGGCAAGAGATTGTCAGAATAACTAACACTCAAAAGATTGTTACAACAACAGGAGAAAACTCTTTCAATCAAACTATTCAAATTAGGAGATGCTCGCAGCCTAACACGCAAGTTGAGAAAGTCTATTGTGCGCTTGGTTATAAAAATTATCCATTTGTAAAACGAAAATATGTAGTGCCCAAATCTGAACTCAAAAAAAATTATACCGCAATTAATCAGGCTATTAATGACTCATAGCTGCAACTTGGGTTAACCCAAAAGACAGTATTTATATTGTTAATAGTAGAGCAGTCCGCGAGCTTAAAAACTTGGACAAAACTAATACCTGAAATTACCATCTAACGAAGTATCCAACACTAATCAATCCTTTGTGACCATATCCTAATTGACCAGTAAGCCCATGGTTTGTACCCCAGGTAAAGTTTACTACTTCCGCATGAAAAAAGAAATTCACTTCGGTTTCTTTGTTTGTAAACGCATCTTCAACCTCATCGTCTCGATTAATTAAAACCATGGACACACCTACAAGGCTGCCCATTCGGAAATTGTCTTTATGTATGTATTCATATCCTACTTGAGGACCAAAGAAAAACCATCCTTCTTTATTTGACTGTTTATAGGTTGTTGTAATCCAATCATAAGGCGGATGGGGGTTCTGATAAGTTTGGGTTTTCGTACCTGATACTTTCTTATGGTCAAATGCCACATTGATTCCTAACTTTAAGCGAGGTTTCACATAGCGATTATAATCAATCATAAATGCACCTGTATATTTAGCATCGAGTCCATCAAAGTCTTTATCCCACCCATCCATTCTTTGAAGTGACACGGGAGAATACATTACTTTAATTTCATTTTTTTGAGCAAATGAATTAATAGAGATAAGACAAATTATTAAAAGCAGTAGAGATTTGCACTTATTCATGAGGATTTTATTTGATTGTATATTTATATTCGTCGTAAAGATATATTATTTTTTGTTGTAAAATATGTGGAAATAGTAAATATTAATCATAGTTTATTCAAAAAAAGTTCAACTGATACACAATTTAGAAAACTTCTCTCTCAGAATTCCTATTTCACAAGCTTCAAACCTCAAAACACTTATCAATATTACATTCTTCGCACAACATTCTTTCACCTTTTTTTGTTATAGGTTTACAATTAAACTGTAAACAAACTATACATAATTATTACTATGAAAACAATCTTAATAACTGGTGGCTCGGGGATGGTAGGAAGACGCTTATCTGGTATGCTGATTGAAAAAGGCTACGAAGTAATCTGGCTTAGTCGTGAAAAACACATTAAAGCTGAAATACCTCGTTACAAATGGAATTTACTGACGGGAGACATTGATAAAGATGCTTTGGAAGAAGCTGACGTAATAGTTCATCTTGCTGGAGTAGGAATTGCTGAAGGCAGGTGGACAGAGGCGCGCAAACGGATGATTGTGGGTAGTAGGGTGCGTTCGGCTCATTTGCTGTTGGATAAGATAAAGGAACTTGATACTAAAATAGATGCTTTTATTTCTGCATCAGCTGTTGGATACTATGGCGCTACAACATCCGACAAGATTTATTCGGAAGCTGACGCTCACGACGATACAGATTTCTTAGGCGTGACTTGTTTTAATTGGGAGGAGCAAGCAAAACAGTTTACAGCCGACCTTGGTGTTCGTTCAGTCAGCATTAGAACAGGTGTGGTATTATCTGAGGAAAGTGAATTGATTAAAAAAGCCGTGTTGCCCACTAAGTTCTGGTTGGCAGCTCCCTTGGGAAAAGGCAATCAATATATGAATTGGATACACATTGACGATTTGTGTAGAATATATATTAAAGCTATTGAAGATGAAACTATGGAGGGAGCATACAATGCAGTCGCACCAGAGTACACCACTAACGCAGAGTTTATGAAAGGTGTTGCCGATGTGTTACGCAAGCCAATGTTTATGCCACGAATTCCCGAATTCGTATTCAAATGGTTCTTGGGCGAATCGGCTCAAATAATTTTAAAGGGCAGTCGTATTTCTTCTAAGAAGATACTAAAGACGGGCTTTAAGTTTAAATATAAAAAGCTGTCAGATGCTTTACAAGATATTCTTATTAAAAAGAAAAAGAATAAATTAAAAAAATAAAGCCTTAATTGAAATTGCTTCTCATTGATTTGATAAGTTTATCAGGAGTCATGGTTGGAACAATCATTCTGCGAATGGTTTGTAAAGGATAGAGTGAATCTCGTTTTGCCATCAGAATAAAAGAAAGTTTGAAATGCCTGTCCAATTCTGTAGCTGCTTGTCGGTTATACACTCCATTAGGGTATGCCCAGTATTCAATGGGTTTGCCAATCATATCTTCAAGTTTCTCTTGAGGGTCTAAAACTTGTTGCTTCCAGAAAGTTGAGTCTGTATATTTTGTTACCATCACATGGTCCCAGCTATGTAGCCCTACTGTGTGTCCGTTTTTTGCCAACTGTGCAATTTCATCCCCTGTTAGGTAATTCTTTTTATTGTTGGTGACCGTCATTATAAAGAATGCACCTCTGAAGTTCTGTTTCTCCAATTCTGGTGCGGCTATGGTGATGTGTTCTTTGCGAGAATCGTCAAAAGTAATCATGAATGGTTTGTCAGGTAATGGGTTATTATGCTTTAAGTAATCATATAGTTCATCTGGCAAGATAGAATTGTAGCCACTATCAGACAGTGCCTTTAAATGAGAAATAAACATATCGGGGCTAACCGAATATGCATCATTTCTTCCATCTTCTATGCGATGATAACACAATACAGGAACTTCTTTCTTTTGCATCATTTCGGTAGCATTGTTTTCAATGGATTCTTCAATTATGCTTTCTAAACTAATGGAGATTGCATCTTTAGTCTTGGTAACTTGCGATGCTACATCTTGTTTGTCATTTTGTTGTGATTGCGAGCAGCTGACAAGTAGAGTAACTGAAACTGTAATTGAAAGAAGATTGAAGTTAATTTTCATAACAATGTGTATTTTTAATTATGTTGCAAGATTTATTTTCACTCAAAGGTAGCATTAGTTTCTGACCGCTTTGATATTTCTATTCTATTTAAACTAAAACGCAGATATAAAAGTTTAGTAACAGCGCTACAAAGTCTGAACATCCTTTCTTATTAATTGTTGAACAAACAAATAAACCAACACAATGCAAGAAATAATAAAACCCATTACTTTTTTTGGATTAGATGATGTAAACTATCCAAAATATAAAACGGAGCTAATTGATTTATATACGCTATCATTTACCGAAGGCAAACATGCTCAATATATAGCACCAGAAACCATTGAAGCTTCGCTTGATGATATCATGCGTATTGGGTTTGGATTTATAGCTTTTTATAAAGATAAACTTATTGGTGCAATACTTTGCTTGTCACTTAAGAACGACCCAGATTTTCCGTTTGATAATCACAAAGATATTGATCCAGAAAAAACTTTATATATTGCAGATCTTATGGTTGATCAAGATTTTAGAGGGAGAGGAGTGGCACAAAGTCTTATTGAGCATTTATTCAAACAAAGCCAGCCAAAACCATATACTGATGCAGTAATTAGGGTTTGGGATCAAAACATCCCTGCTGTTTCTTTATACAAAAAACTTGGTTTTGAAGAAATAACTGCTATCTTTCAGACTAAATTGGATAAAGAGAGCAAAGAGCCTTTTGAAATGAAGAAGAATTATATGTATAAGAAGTTGTAAGTAAGAAGTAAGTGGAAAGTGGAAAGTGGTAAGTAGTAAGGGTAATAAGTTCAACCATCACATATTCAACCATCACATAACTCACACCTCATACCCCATTCTCCCATATCAAATATTAATATTAAGACATGAAATCATTTGTTGCAAAAACCATTAATCTACGCGATGGTAATCAAGAAGAAAAGCGGGCAGAAATAAGAGACTATTTTCTGAAAACATGGAATGTATACGAAAAACTATATACCCAATTAGCATCGGACGATGTCTTCTATCATCGAGGAGATCCGTTGCGCCATATTATTTTGTTTTATTTAGGTCATACTGCTGTGTTTTATATCAATAAACTCTATCTGGCGAAATTAATTGATGCACGCATCAACCCTGAATTTGAATCTACCTTTGCTATCGGCGTGGACGAAATGAGTTGGGACGATTTGGATAATAAAAACTATAATTGGCCCGAAGTTCAAGCAGTACGTGAGTATAGAGAAACAGTAAAAGAGAAAGTATTAGACCTGATTGACAACAGTCCGTTGCATTTACCTATTGATTGGGACAATCCGTATTGGATAGTGATGATGTGTATTGAACACGAGCGCATTCATTTAGAAACATCGTCTGTCTTGATTCGTCAATTACCATTGGGACAAGTAGTAGCAGGACGTTTTGGTGAAATATGTAGGGAGAGTGGTGAAGCACCTATAAATGAAATGATAACTGTAGAAGGAGGGGAAGTTTATTTGGGTAAACCCAACAATCATTCACTGTATGGATGGGACAATGAATACGGAAAGCATTTTGAAGAAATAGCAAACTTTAAGGCTGCAAAGTACCTCACATCTAATCAAGAGTTTCTGGAGTTTATTAACGATGGAGGATACGAAGATAAAGAGTTATGGACTGAAGAGGGTTGGAATTGGCGTAACTTCAAAGAAGCAAAGATGCCTTTGTTTTGGCGAAAAAAAGACAATGAATTTCGTTTGCGTTTGGTAGCAGAAGAAATAGCAATGCCATGGAATTGGCCAGTTGAGGTGAATTATTTGGAAGCAAAAGCATTTTGCAATTGGAAGACTAAGAAAACGGGTAAAACTTACCGTTTGCCGACAGAAGCCGAATGGATGCGACTCTATGAGTATGCTGATGTGGCAGACCAGTTGGACTGGAAGGAAAATGCTCCTGGCAATATTAACTTGGAGCACTTTGCATCACCCTGTCCTGTCGATAAATTTGAACAAGGCAAAGGCTTCTTTGATGTGATTGGAAATGTGTGGCAATGGACAGAAACACCAATCACAGGCTTTGCAGGATTCAAGGTGCATCCAATGTATGACGATTTCTCAACACCAACATTTGATGGCAAGCACAACTTAATTAAGGGTGGTTCTTGGATTTCTACTGGAAACGAAGCAACAAAACATTCACGTTATGCATTTCGCAGACATTTCTATCAACATGCAGGTTTCAGAATGGTTGAAACAGAAACTCCACTGAATATTGAAGAAGCAGATTATGAAACGGACTATGAAGTGGCTATATCTTGTGAAGCTAACTGGGGTGACAAGTTTACATTGAATGCATCGTTCTTTCATGAATTATCCATTATTATTTTGACATTGCTTGAGGGCAAACCCGTTAAAACTTTATTGGATTTGAATGCTGATACTGGTCGTTTGGCTTTTGAACTTGCTCCTTTCTATGAAAAGATTACTGCATTGGATTCTTCTGCACGATACATTCGCATTCCCATTCAATTACAAGAGCAAGGATACACACGCTATGTGATGAAGGATGAGGGAGAATTGGTGTTTTATCGCGATGTGGTATTGTCCGATTTTACTTTGGGTGCAAACAAAGGAAACATTACCTTTAAACAAGACAATGCTCAAAACCTCAAACCTATTTATAAAGACTATGATGTGATAGTTGCGGCCAACTTGTTAGAGGAATTAAATAATCCAATCGATTTCCTTGCTAATATACACACACGATTGAACGAAAATGGATATTTAATACTCGCATCTACTTATAATTGGAAAGATGAAGTAAGAGAAAATTGGCCAGGCGGTTTCAAAAAGGATGGCGAACCAGTTACTTCGTTAGATGGGATTAAAAATATTTTGGAAAAACACTTTGCAATGGAGCGTGATCCAATTACACTTAATACCAAAGTTAAACTTTCATCACGTATTAAAATAGAGAGATTATCAGAAATTACTATTTGGAAGAAGAAGTGAGTGAGAATGTGAGGTGTGAGGTGTGAGGTGTGAGATATGAGGTATGTGGATATGTGATAAACGAGTGATGAATGGTTATTTAATCTACAAAACTCATTCCATGTACAAGTTATCGCTTCTGTAGCCTACAGAACTCACTCCATGTACAAGTTATTGCTTTCGTAGTCTACAAAAGCTGCTCTCTTAACAAGTTTTCTCTTCCGTAGCCTACAAAAGCGTTTCTCTTAACAAGTTTTCTCTTCTGTAGACTACAGAAGCTACTCCATGTACAAGTTGCTACTTCTGTAGGGTACAAAAGTCACTCCATGTACAAGTTTCTGCTTCCGTAGTCTACAGAAGTCACTCCATGTACGTGTTATTGCTTTTGTAGGTGTAAAACTTACTCCATGTAGAAGCTTTTACTTTTGCAGATTGAAAAAATAACCTGGAAGATTTTGTATAAGAAGCGAAAGAAAATAGGGAAATCTTGACTCAGGAGTTGTATCCTGAATGAATAATGCAGATTAAAGCCCAAACCACCTTGTAAATGGTCCAAATATAGGATCATTCTCCGCTGGTCTTTTCTCATCTTCATCCTTTTTCTTCTTTGGTGCCAACACGTACAAGCCTTTATGAACTATTTTCACGTTAATTTCTTTGCCTGCATCCACTGATTCTCCATCAATGTGCATTGCACCAGAACGACTTCTTCTTATGAGCAACTCTGAAGTTAGTATCTGTATTACTTTATTGTTTTTATGTAGATTTTTGGTGAAAAGCTGAATGGTTGTTTGTGGCATTTCAAGTGCGTTGATGGGTTTTATCAGCGATACATTCATTTTGCCATCTTCCATGTCAGCACCTGGTGCAATGTATGCTTCATTGCCATATTGTGAGGCGTTGGCACAAGTCACTACAAATGCTTCTTCTTTTATTGTCTTGCCATCATATACCAATTCATAAATCTCCGATTTGAAGTCGATCACGCTTTCCAATATGTTTTTGACATATCCAATAGGTCCACGCATCTTTTCGTCAGCAAACTTCTCGCTTACAAAGGCATCAAACCCCACACCACATGTACAGAAAAATATATGTTTGTTGGCAATTCCATAATCAATGTTTCGCTTAACACCTTTCGAAATTGTTTCGATGGATTTATCAATACTCATCGATATGTTTAAATCGCGTGCCAACCCATTGCCCGAACCCAAAGGAATAATTCCTAAAACACATGGTGTGCCAACCAAGGCTTTTGCAATTTCGTTGACCGTGCCATCTCCACCAGCGGCAATCACATATTTATAATCTTCCTTAACAGCGTTTTTAGTTATTTCGGTGGCATGATCTGCATATCCCGTGAAGCGTATAATAACATCATACTTCTTAGGGTCGAAGGCAGAGACAATTTTCTCTGGAATCGATTGTTTAGCACCTGTTCCTGAAACAGGATTGATAATCACACATACTTTTTTCTTTGCCATGGATAAGTAAATATTGTTTTGTGCAAATATACCCAAATCTTATTATTTTACGCATTTAATTAATCAATATTTGCGCTATCATTCATAGTTGGTTACCTTTGCAACAAAAAAATTGAAGAACTTAATAGCTCGCCCCGATAGTTTAATATTTGATATGGACGGAACCCTATGGGACAACGTTCATAACTATGCTACTGCATGGAATGCTGCACTGAAACAACAAGGTCACCGTTCATCTGTCACACGTGAAAGTCTGTTGGGACTGATGGGAAAAGAGGCACGTCGCATGTTGAATGTTTTGGTGCCCGATGCTACTATTAGAGAGCAAGATTTGTTGTTTGATGAGGTTATTGTGCAATACAACAAGTTAGTGCCTACCATGAAGACAAACATATATCCATATGTAATTGAGGGATTAGAGCAACTGAAAACAAAATACAAACTCTTATTGCTGAGCAATTGTGAGGAAGGCGGATTGGTCAACTTCATGAATCATACCAAAACCAATCATCTGTTTTTGGATTATATGGAGCATGGACAAAATAATATGCCAAAACGGTTCAACCTGAATTTACTAATAAAGAAGCACGACCTGAAAAGCCCTGTTTACATTGGAGATACAGACGGAGATAGTCACGAGTCGTCGGTGGCTAATGTTCCATTTGTATTTGTCACGTATGGTTTTGGGAAGACCGATAATTTCATTTTGCAATTCAACTCGTTTCGTGAGCTCACAAAATATTATATGAACCTGTAACATATTTCTGAATGCAACCAATCTACGTATTAATAGCTATAGCCGTATATTTGGGCATGTTAATGTTTATATCCTACCTCACAGGAAAGAAAGGTATAGATAATGATGCTTTCTTTCGTGCCAATCGTCAATCGAAGTGGTACGTAGTTGCGTTTGGTATGATTGGTACATCCATTTCGGGGGTAACATTTATATCTGTCCCTGGTTGGGTACGCTCCATTGATATGACCTACATGCAAATGGTGCTTGGCTTCTTTGCTGGCTATTTAGTTATTGCTTATGTGTTGCTACCTCTCTATTATAGACTCAATCTCACCACCATTTATGGGTATCTGGATAAACGCTTTGGAACAAATTCTTACAAAACAGGCGCATGGTTCTTTCTCCTATCTAAAATAGTAGGAGCAGCAGCAAGGCTCTATCTGGTTGCATTTATTCTGCAATCTTTGGTGTTTAACGTCTTAGGTATCCCGTTTATTCTGACAGTAACGGGCATCATACTTATCATTTGGCTGTACAGTTACCGCAGTGGTATCAAAACCATAATTTGGACCGACTGGTTGCAAACCTTGTTATTCATTACAGCATTGGTGCTTATTGTTTGGCAATTGGCATCACGCATGAATTTAGACTTTATGGGTATTATCACCGCTGTAAGAGATAGTCCGCACTCTCGCATCTTCGTTTTTGACGATTGGGCAAGCACTCAAAACTTCTTCAAACAGTTTTTGAGCGGTATGTTCATTACCATTGTTATGACAGGATTGGACCAAGATCAAATGCAGAAGAACCTGACGTGCAAAAACCTGAAAGATGCACAAAAGAATGTCATATCGTATGGCTTTGCTTTTGCGCCCATCAATCTGTTATTTTTGTCATTGGGCGTGTTGATACTTTTGTTTGCACAGCAAAATAATATTCTTTTGCCCGATGTAGCCGATCAGATATTGCCTTTTATTGCGAGTAATCATTTGGGATCATTTACTTTGGGAATTTTCATTGTGGGAGTAGTCGCAGCAGCTTTTTCAAGTGCCGACTCGGCGCTCACCTCACTCACCACTTCCTTTTGCGTGGACATATTGGGGATGAATAACAAAGAAAATAAACCAGAGGTAGAACAATCTAACATCCGCACACGCCGAGTAACGCATGTAGTGATCAGTGCAGTTTTTGTTCTCATCATCATGGTCATTCACGCTATTGGCTCAGACAGTATCATTGATGCCATATATCGAATAGCGTCCTACACCTACGGCCCGTTGTTGGGTTTGTATCTGTCTGGACTATACACCAAACTGAAACCAAAAGATAGTTGGGTTCCTTACGTGGCCATACTTTCGCCCATTATATGTTTTGCAATAGAATTGCTGATGATGCATTTCTATTCTTACAAAATGGGATACGAAATGCTGCTGATAAATGGTGCAATTACAGTGATTGGTTTGTGGGTGATTTCGTTGAGGAACAATCAGTATATACAACTAAAAACAACAAAACTATGAAAATAAAAAGTGCTGAATTCTTAATAAGCAACACCGACTACAAAAGCTGCCCACAGGACGGCAAGCCTGAATATGCTTTCATTGGTAGGTCAAATGTAGGTAAATCCTCATTGATTAATATGCTCACCAATCGCAAAGGATTGGCATTGACTTCATCAACTCCAGGAAAGACTATGCTTATCAACCACTTCCTTATCAACGATGAGTGGTATTTAGTCGATTTGCCTGGATATGGATATGCTCGCCGAGGCAAAGAGGGGCGCGAAACGCTACGAGTAATTATTGAAGACTACGTGTTGGAGCGCATCGAAATGACTGCACTGTTTGTATTGGTGGATAGCCGACACACACCACAAGCCATCGACTTAGAGTTTATGGAATGGTTGGGCGAGAATGCTATCCCTTTCTCAATTGTTTTCACCAAAGGTGATAAGCAAAGTGCCAGCAAGTTGGCCCTCAATGTAAGTAAATACAAAGAGGAGATGTTGAAATCGTGGGAAGAGTTACCTCCTATGTTTGTTACTTCGGCAGAGACTGGTAGGGGTAGGGAAGAGGTGTTGGAGTATATTGAGGGAATAAATAAAAGATTGTGAGGTATGAGTTTTGTGTCGTGAGGGTGTTAAGATAGGTTCTTTGTACTCTTTTCATAATTGACTCTTGACACTTTGTAGCATCTTCTTGCAATTGAGTGTGCACAATGATAGATTTATATGCTCAAACGCGTGAAAAAGCATACACCTGAGGCTCAGTTTGCATCAAAACGCGAGAAAAAGCAGTCACCTGAGGTTCATATTTCACTAAAACGCGAGAAAAAGCACTAACCTGAGGGTCATGTTTAACTAAAACGCGAGAAAAAGCTATCACCCGAGGCTCATATTTAACTAAAACACGAGAAAAAGCACTGATCTGAGGAAGGATGGTCAATAAAACTCAAGTAAATGCGCTGAACTAAGTAAAAATAGGAGGTAATTTGTAATTAATAATTGACATAGTAGTTCAATGCCTCAAAAATCATCTCTTTCCCTACAACCTGATTAATCTGTATATCCCCCACATTTGCCAATAGAGTAAAGTTAATACTATCCCCTTCATTCTTTTTATCATGAATCATAAACTGATACAAAGCATTGTAATCTTCGGGTTTGATAGAGAAAAGACCGTAGTTTTGGTGGATATACTTCGCAGCAGTATCTAAAATCTCATTTGGGAGGCTGCATACTTTGTGCGATAGGTACAATTCTACAATAAGTCCCCAGGCCACAGCAAAACCATGCGGAACGGGTAAGTCTCTATCCAATGCAAAGCTTTCGAAAGCATGCCCTACGGTGTGACCCAAGTTTAACGCTTTGCGGATGTTCTTCTCAAATGGATCTTGATCCACAATGCGTTGCTTCACATAGACTGATTCTAAAACAAGTTCGTTTAGTTGCTTGTAGTCTATGTTGGATAAATCGAAACTTAAGATTTTGCTCCAAGTCTTTTCGGAATCTAACAAAGCGTGCTTTATCATTTCGGCATAGCCCGATAGGATGTCTTTTTGGGAAAGAGTGTTGAGAAACTCAGCTGAAATAATAACATATATAGATGGGTAAAATGCACCAATTTCATTTTTATATCCTTCGAAATTGATACCTGTTTTACCTCCAACTGATGCATCTACAGCTCCCAGCAGCGTGGTGGGTATGTTGATGTAGGCAATGCCCCGTTTATATGTTGCTGCAGCAAAACCGCCCAAGTCTGTAACCATACCACCACCCAAGTTGATAAGCAATGAATGACGTGTGGCACCATTGGTAGTCAGAAACTTCCACACATGGGCTAAGTTTTCGATGCTTTTGTTTGTATCATCTGCGGGTATAACAACGCGTTTAGCTTTGTCAATGACGGGAAGCGTTGCAATAAGTGGATAGCATTCTATCTCGGTGTGCTCATCAGTTAGTACAAAAAGTTTGTCGTATGTCAATTTGTCCAGTGCATTGCTTAGGTCAGCTGTTATTTTGTTGCTTTTAATAATTTGTTGCATCTTGTTTATAAAGTTTGTTTGACTATTTAAATGGAAGTGTTGTTTGCGCAAGTTTTATTTTAGCGCATTATAGAGTTCATCTTGAATGCGTTTTCTTATGTTCATTGTTGAAAGTCTGTTGGGACTTCTGCTTGGATATACCCTATTAGAAAGGAATATATAAATCATCTGATTACTGGGGTCTACCCAAAAACTGGTGCCTGTAAAACCAGTGTGTCCATATACTGATATGGGGGCTTGGGGACTGGTGGGGCTTGCCCTGTTGTTGCGAATGTCGGGTTTGTCAAACCCAAGACCACGTCTGCTTACACTGCTTTTTGTTGTAGTAAATAGGCGCATGGTTTCGTTACTTACATATCTTTCGCCACCATATGTGCCACCGTTTAAGAACATCTGATAGAGCTTGGCCAAATCGTTGGCATTGGAAAAGAGACCGGCATTGCCCGATATACCGCCCAAAAGTGCTGCTCCTTCATCATGTACATATCCCCTCACCAATTGCTTGCGAAAGAAAGCATCATCTTCGGTTGGGGCAATATTGTCGATGCTCATGTAATTGAGTGGTTGAAAAGTGGTGGTGGTTGCACCCAGCTTTTTGAAGAAGTTGTTTTGCACATATTGATTCAAATCTTGTTTAGATATGTTTTCTACCACTTCTTTTAGCAACATAAAGTTGAGGCAACTATACGCATATCGTTTGCGTGTTCGCAGATTGGTGTTGATTACCTCTGTAAGAAGTTTTTGCTGCATCTTTTTGCTTGCATACATTTTATCAGAAACAGGTAGGTTGAAGGTAGGAGAATTTACATCAGCAATGAAGTCTGGCTCGAACTTAAAGTTCTTGCGTCCCCACATACCTGAGAAACGTACACTGTGAACGCTCGATTTGCGTGTTGAAAGCAACGATCCTGTATAACTGTTTTTGTCTATTGCATAGGTGTAGTAGGGGATATAGGGTAAAATACCTGACTCGTGAAACAAAGTTTCTCTGATTGTAATATTTGCCTTGTTAGTCTTTTTTGTTTCGGGTATGAACTTTTGAAAAGGATCTTGCAGTCGTAACTTTTTATCATCGTATAGCTTCATTATTGCGGGAAGCGTAGCAGTGGCTTTCGTGATTGATGCCAAGTCATAAACTGTTTCGTCAGTAACTTTGTTACTCACACCATATTCGAAACTCCCAAAGGATTTGTTGTAGATAACTACCCCATCTTTTGCAACTAATATTTGGCAACCAGGATAGGCCTTTTGACGAATTCCTTCTAATGCTATTCTTTCAATTGAGTTTAATCGTTCTGAATCTATGCCAACATCTTCGGGCAGTTGATAGGCCAGTCTGGTTTTGGGTGTAACCAAACCAGTGTTGGCTTTATACTTTCCAGCTGAAACGGGTATCGTACCATTCATTTGTATTCCTCCAAACACAGCCTGAGCAGCGCTTTCCTGTGCATACACTTCGTTGGTATGCGCTAATATTACTGATTGACTCTTGTCCGATGATGCTTCAAATGAATTAATGAAATAGGGTGATGTGAACAATACCAGCACCGACTTTTTGTCTTTAAGCAGCTTTTGCAATGCCGGTGCATCTTTCACATATTGCGTGTGGATTGAATAGACCACGACATCGTAATCGCTTAGCTCTTTTTCAATTCCTGACAACTGATCAGATTGTGTTAGTTGAAATGACTTTATATCGGCATATCTCTTCATCCATCGTTGAAAAGGGGTTATAGTAGAAACTCCAATGGCAACCGATGCTATTTTGTGTTTGTCTAAGTTTTTAAGTGGGAGAAGATCATCATCGTTCCTTAAGAGGGTGATGGATGAATCGTGTAGTTTTCTGATGAGCCAATCGGCTGTAGTATTATTAATGTTACGCGAAGCTTTTGCTGATTCAATTGGTTTAAATGCATGAACATTGAGGATAAATTTATACGATAGTACCCTTCGTACTTTTCTTTCCAGCATCTCTTTAGAGATTACATTTTTCTCTACTGCTTCTTTAACAGATTGAAACTCGCTTCTAACATTTGGAACACCCAAAATAATGTCATTGCCTGCCAAGATAGCTTTTACACTCATCGATTGTTGATTGGAAACTCCACGCATGGCCATGCCATCTGTAAAGGTTAAGCCCGCAAATCCCATTTCTTCTTTCAACAGGTCTTTGCCAACACTTGCAGTAAGTGTTGAGGGTTGTCCATTTGTTTTTAGGGTTGGGATATTTAAATGTCCAATCATCATTCCTGACAAACCTGCATTGATGTATGATACAAAAGGGAACAGCTCCACTTCGTCCAATCTTTTTTTGTCGTGAGCTATTGTTGGTAGTGTTTTGTGAGAGTCGTCTGCGGTGTCTCCATGTCCAGGGAAATGTTTGGCAACTGCCATAATGCCACCATCTTCTAAACCACGTGCATATGCAGTGCCTTTTATGGCTACATTCTCTGGCGATTCGCCAAATGAGCGAGTGCCAATGACAGGATTTAGGGGGTTACTGTTGACATCCAACACGGGTGCAAAGTTGATATGAATACCTAACTCTTTGCTCTGACGTGCTACTTCTTTTCCATACAGATAGAGTAGAGAGTCATTCTTAATAGAGCCTAACACCATGTTGCGGGGAAATTTGGGTGCGTCGGTCAATCTCATATTTAATCCCCACTCACCATCTAAGGCAATGAACAGAGGTGTTTTTGAAGCCTTCTGTGCAAAGTTGGTTAATGTTGCTTGGCTGGTTATTGTACCTTTAGAAAACAGTATCCCACCAATTTTCTGATCTTGAATGTATCGATTTATAAGTTTTTTGTTTGCATCGGTAGTTTTGGTTTCTGCTATCACCATAAATAGTTGACCAATCTGCTGGTCTTCCGTTAATGATGAATAGACAGAATCTACCCATGCATCCATTTTTGTTTTGTCAGCTTGTCTGTATATATTGGGTTGTATTTGTGCAGATGCAAATTGAAGCATTAAAACAAACACAATGCTTAGAATTGTTTTTTTCATTATAAAAGGGAATACTGAGAGAGATAGCAACAATGTTGTTGCGTGAATTTAGTTTTTTACTTTTTGGAGTTCTACATCTATACGTCCTACATAAACTCCCCTGCCGTTTGTTTGATACACCAACACTTCTTTTCCGTCAAGGTTTTTGCGAAATGCAGGTTCTTTCATAAATGTATGGCTGTGCCCACCAATAATGATATCAATGTTTCTAGAGTTTTCAGCTAATTGTAGTTCGTTGGTATAACCTAAATGTGAGAGGCATACCACCATGTCACACTTCAAGTTGTTGCGTAACATTAGTGCAGTTTTGTTTGCCTCTTCAACGGGTGAGTTAAACTTCACACCTTCATAATTGGTGGAAGCAACAAGACCTGCTGGATTGATGTTAGCTCCAACTACTCCAATTTTAATTCCGTTTTTGTTGATGATGAGGTAGGGCTTTATGTAGTCATTGATAGGTGTTTCAGAAAAATCGTAGTTGGTACACACAATAGGGAATGTTGCTTTCTTAACGATATCTTCCAAAACAGCCATTCCATAATCAAACTCATGATTTCCCAATGTCACAGCATCATACTGAAGAAGATTCATGGCTTCCACTTCCACTTCACCTTTAAACATATTGAAGTAGGGCGTGCCTTGCAGGAAGTCGCCTGCATCAAAAAGCAATACGTTCTTATTTTCTTTTCGTGTTTTATCAACGTAAGCAGCTCTGCGCACTACTCCCCCTAAATCAGGATTGTATCTATCGGTGTCGGTCAAGGGCTCAATTCTGCTATGGGTGTCATTGGTGTGTAAAATAACCAACTCTTGTGCATCCAAGCCTACACTAAGAGAGAAAAGGACTATTAATGTGAGTAAATATTGTTTCATATCTTCAAGTTCATTTTATTGTTCAATTGTAATTCTACCATCTTCTACAGAGGAAATGTCTTTTCCTTGATCGGTTTGCTCGCGTACATATTCTATCATTATGTCACGGAGGGTAATACCTGTGTCGTAGGTTTTTATAGCATTTTTAAATGCAGCCATACCATCGTTGCCATCGGCCAGATAGTCAAGCGTAACCACAGAGTAGATTTTCTCTTTGTCGATTGACTTACCATCTAACGTGGCAGTTACAATCTTTCTATCTTTTACCACTAAATGAGCATTGGACGAAATGCCTGCTCCACCTTTTCTGGCGTATGCATCAAATATTTTAGAAAGGTCTTCACCCTTTAATTCTAAAAAAGCAATGGTATTGTCAAAAGAGTATATCTCGAATAGGTTACCCATTGTAATTTCACCTTTTGGCATAGATGCTCTGTGCCCATTCACATTCATTATACCAATGTCTGCACCTTTAGGAATATGTTTGTTGCCATATTCCCTCATCACATCTGAAGTTAAGTTTGTGAGCAAACTTTCGGGTCGATTGTAAGGCATAAATTCTGATGAATTGCCTATTACTACACTCATTTCGCTGTCAAGAGAACCTTTGTACTTATCTACTAATGCTTGCATTTCGGTTTGTGTACCTTGTTCTTGATTCATCTCTATTAGGGTGCCTTTCATGTCCACTACTGAATAGTGGTAACTACCGCATGAGACTATTAATTGAATTAACAGGAAATAGAAAAACCATTTATATTTCATAATGTATTAACTGAAAAAGTTTGTGGTTAGTTTTTACTGTAAACTTGTAAAATATATCGTTCTTCAAAAATAATAATTTTATGTTAGTCTCGTGCTACTATTTCTCTACTGAATATCTATTTGTGGATAATTTAACAATAAGCATGGTTAAATGTTTTTTTAAGAACAAATGTTCCTTTACAACTATAGGCGCTATATCTCGAAAATAATAGAGGAAATAGATAACAATAAAATATAGAGTGATATCTTTTGCATATTGGAATAATAAAATTAATTTTGCACTTCTATTCGAAAGTAGAGAAACTATTCCAAATCATTTGATTTTCAAATGAAAAAGTTTCTTAGGTACAAAGACAGAAAATAACTAACATAATAAATAAAAGATTGGGATGAATATATCGCTCAATAAAACTGATAATGTGAATGGCATCATAACCATTGAAATGGAAAGAGCCGATTTTCAAGAAAACGTAGATAAATCGTTGAATCAATTTCGACGTAAAGCAAATATCCCTGGATTCCGTCCTGGAAAAGTTCCAATGGGAGTAGTGAAAAAACTTTACGGAACATCTGTTTTATCTGAAGAGATAAACAAATTGATAAGTAGCAGTCTTTCAAACTATATACAAGAAAACAAACTCCCAATATTGGGAGAACCGTTACCTGTGGAAAATAGTAAAAAAGAATTGGATTTAGAAAAAGACGAAAAGCTCTCTTTTGGTTTTGAAGTTGGTTTAGCTCCTGAACTTGATTTAGTGTTTGACAAAAATGATACATTACCTTATTATAAAGTAAAGTTAGAGAGCGATCTTCTCGACAAACAAATTGAAGGCTACAAACAAAACTTTGGTACATACGACAAGATTGAAGAGTCGGCTTTAGAAACTGACTTGTTAAAGGGTGAAGCCGTTGAATTAGAAAATGGTGAGCCAAAAGAAGATGGTATTGTTGTTGAAAATGCAATCTTAATGCCCTCTTACATTAAAAAGGACGAAGAGACTAAGAATCGTTTTATTGGTGCAAATGCTGGTGATCAAGTTATTATCAATCCATCTGTAGCTTATGAGAATGAAGCTGAAATTGCTTCTTTTTTAAACTTACCAAAAGAGGAAGCAACTGAAGTAACTTCTGATTTTCAATTTACAATCAATGAAATAACCAGATTCAAAGAAGCTGAGCTAAATCAAGAAATGTTTGATAAGGTGTTAGGTGAAGGGGTTGTTTCGGATGAAGAGTCTTTCAGAAATAAAATAGAGGACTCGTTAAATAAACAGTTTGAACCCGATGCCGATTACTTCTTAATGAAGGAAGCTAAAAAAGCAATGATGGAAAAACTGCAAGATGTTGAGTTTCCTGAAGAGTTTTTAAAGAAATGGTTGAAACTAACTAATGAGAATGCAACTGAAGAATTGATTGAGAACGATTTTCCTAACATTCTGAATGATATTAAATATCAACTTGCAAAAGAACAAATCCTTAAGGATAACGACATCAAAACAGAGCCTTCAGATGTTCAGGAGCTTGCTACACAGGTTGCGCAATCACAGTTTGCTCAATATGGAATGAGTAATCTTCCCGTGGAAATGTTGCAAGACTATGTGAAACGTATGCTTGAAAAAGAAGAAACTGTGAATGGTTTATTTGCACGAGTTGTAGAAAACAAAATTGCTGCTTGGCTAAAAGAGAACGTTTCGCTTGATGAAAAAGAAGTTACATCTGAAGAATTTTCTAAGATAACAGCGGCTGAAAATGGAGTAGCTGAAACTGAGAAAGAGGAAGCCATCGAAGAAGTGGAACAATCAGACGGGGATGATGACATTCAAGAGATTCATGTAGAAAAGACAAACGACACACAAGAAGAAGAAAAGTTGGAAGACTAATTTTCTAATTCAAGATAGAGCAGAGGGCTTTTGCAGTTGAAAAATAATAACAAAGTTGATTCATAGAATTATTAAATTTAATTCTTAACTTTGTTTCTGTTTGTTTTCACAAGTAAAGGTCTTCTGCTTTTTTGTGAAACAACTTGAGAATGCTAATAATGGCATGTTTTTTGCATTATTAGATTTGAATTGGTTTCATATATAAATAATGAAAATTCAATAACCACTTTATTATAAACTCCAATCTAATGATTGGTCTAACGATACTAAAATGAATAAAGATTTCAGAAAATACGCAGTAAAGCATTTAGGAATGAATGGCTTGGCATTGGATGGCTATGCAAAAATCACAAGCAATATAATTGCTCCAAATATACAAAGTAGTTATATCTCTCCTACCATTATAGAGGAAAGACAATTGAATGTAGCTCAAATGGATGTTTTCTCTCGTCTTATGATGGATCGCATCATTTTTCTGGGAACACAGATTGATGATTATACAGCTAATGTAATTCAAGCGCAATTACTATATTTAGATTCGGCTGACACGGGTAAAGATATTTCTATATATATAAACTCGCCTGGTGGTTCTGTTTATGCAGGTTATGGTGTGTATGATACAATGCAGTTTATTTCAAGTGATGTGTCAACCATCTGTACAGGTATTGCTGCTTCTATGGCTGCAGTGTTATTAGTGTCAGGCACTCCAAAGAAACGTTTTGCTCTTACACATTCCCGTGTGATGATTCATCAACCACTTGGGGGTGTGCAGGGTCAAGCCTCTGACATTGAAATTACAGCGCGCGAAATAGCTAAAGTGAAACAAGAATTATTTGCAATAATATCAAAACATTCTGGCAAACCAATTGAAGAAGTAGCACGTGATTCAGACAGAGATTTCTGGATGACTGCCTCCGAAGCTAAAGAATATGGAATGGTAGATGATGTTCTTGTTAAAAAATAATTTATTTAAATACTGAAAACGATAATAAACAGAAATGGCTAAAAAAAGTCCAAATAAGAATCATTGTAGTTTTTGTGGTAGAGCAGATAGTGATGTAAATCTTTTAATATCTGGGGTAACTGGTTATATATGTGATCAGTGTGTTACCCAAGCTCATGGTATTGTAAATGAATCAATCAAAAAACCAAGTAAGACTGCTCCAGGCTTTTCATTGAATACATTGCCTAAACCGAAAGAGATTAAATCTTTTGTTGATGAATATGTGATTGGACAAGATGATGCGAAGCGTTATTTATCAGTTGCAGTATACAATCATTACAAAAGATTACTTCAAATAGACTCAAAAGATGATGTGGAGATTGAAAAATCTAACATTATTATGGTTGGTTCAACTGGTACGGGTAAAACACTTTTGGCACGTACAATTGCTAAAATGCTACAAGTTCCGCTTACAATAGTCGATGCAACTGTTTTGACTGAGGCGGGCTACGTTGGAGAAGATATTGAAAGCATTTTAACAAGATTATTGCAAGCGGCAGACTACGATGTTGCAACGGCAGAAAGAGGGATTGTATTTATTGACGAAATTGATAAAATAGCTCGCAAAAGTGATAATCCATCCATCACACGTGACGTGAGTGGCGAAGGTGTTCAGCAAGGTTTGTTGAAATTGCTGGAGGGTGCAATAATAAATGTTCCACCACAAGGTGGTCGTAAACATCCTGATCAAAAGATGATTGCAGTTGACACGAAAAACATTCTCTTTATTTGTGGTGGAGCCTTTGATGGTATTGAAAAAAGAATTGCTCATCGTTTAAATACGCGTGTTGTGGGTTATTCGGCAAGTAGAGATACAGCTCAAATTGATCGTAAAAATTTGATGAAATATATCACTCCACTTGATCTTAAATCGTTTGGGTTAATTCCTGAGATTATTGGTCGATTGCCTGTTCTTACTTATTTAAATCCTTTGGATAAGAGTGCACTATTACGAATACTTACAGAGCCGAAAAACTCCATCACTAAGCAATACATAAAGTTGTTTGAAATGGACAAAATAACCCTTACTTTTGACGAAGATGTATATGAATATATCGTAGACAAAGCCATTGAGTTTAAACTGGGTGCTCGTGGTTTGCGTTCAATTGTAGAAGCAATAATGATAGACTCAATGTTCTCTATGCCAAGCGGAAAGAGCAAAACATTGCATATTACACGTGAATTTGCTATTGAGAAACTACAAAAATCTAACATTGAAAATTTGCGTGTTGCTTAAAACAAAAGTGAAATAAATTGTTTTTTAGTTTTTAAAAGAGCTTCTATGTAGAGTCTACCAAAAGTGAATTTATAGGATATACTCATCTATGTTTATTTGAATTGATTAAGATAGATTTAATATCAATTGATTAATAGGTGTCTTTATCGATATATTAGAAAAAATTATTTTTAACAATCTCTTTTTTTTAAATTCAAATTTTATCTCTTACCTTAGTCTAAAATTAATTCTACGGAAGTTTAAAGATTTAACTTGATTTCTAACACAATGAATATTCAGAATCAACAGCAAGATAAATTTCCTCATATTTTAGAAATGGACAAAGAGATCTTATACAATAGATTAAAAAAGTTTTTTGGCTTTGATACTTTCAAAGGTAATCAAGAGGCTGTAATTTTCAGTGTTTTAAATAAACAAGATACTTTTGTTTTAATGCCAACAGGGGGAGGTAAATCTTTGTGCTATCAACTACCAGCTTTAATGTTAGAGGGAACTGCAATTGTAATTTCTCCATTAATCGCATTGATGAAAAATCAGGTTGATGCTATGCGTAATTATGGAGAAGAAGATGGAATTGCTCATTTTATGAATTCATCTCTCACTAAATCGGAAATCGACAAAGTGAAGTTCGATATCACAAATGGAAAAACCAAACTATTGTACGTTGCTCCTGAATCACTGACTAAACAAGAAAACATAGACTTTTTACGTCAAGTCCCTATTTCATTTTATGCTGTTGATGAAGCACATTGTATATCAGAGTGGGGACATGATTTCAGACCAGAGTATAGAAGAATAAGAGCAATTATTTCAGAAATTGGTCCAAAACCAGTTATTGCTCTAACTGCAACAGCAACACCAAAAGTTCAACATGATATACAAAAGAACTTGGGAATGATAGATGCAGCGGTTTATAAATCATCATTTAATCGTCCCAATCTTTATTATGAGGTACGTAAAAAATCAGAGAAAGTTGATAGTGATATTATAAAATATATTCTTTCTCAAAAGTCAAAGTCGGGAATAGTGTATTGTCTTAGCAGAAAGAAAGTAAATGATTTTGCTGAAATTTTGCAAGCTAATAACATAAATGCTCTTCCATATCATGCAGGTATGGATCCCGCATCAAGGAGCAATAATCAAGATGCTTTTTTAATGGAAAAAGCAGATGTAATTGTTGCAACTATTGCATTTGGTATGGGTATTGATAAGCCCGATGTTCGTTACGTAATACATTATGATATTCCTAAGAGTCTCGAAGGATATTATCAAGAGACGGGCCGTTCGGGACGTGATGGAGGAGAAGGTAAATGTATTACTTTTTATTCTGAAAAAGATTTACAAAAATTAGAGCGTTTTATGCAGGGGAAACCTGTGGCAGAACAAGAAATAGGTCGACAATTACTAAATGAGACATCATCTTATGCAGAAACATCTATCTGCCGTAGAAAATTTCTCTTACATTACTTTGGTGAAGATTATAAAATAAGTAATTGTGGTCAATGTGATAACTGTTTAAATCCAAAAATAAGAGTGGAAGCAAAAGAATTATTAGTTACAGTATTAGAGTCAATTAAAGTGCTTAAGGAAAAGCATAAAACCGATTATATGATCAATTTTCTTATAGGTAAAGAAACATCAGAAATCGAAACTTTTGGTCATAATGAATTAGAAGAGTTTGGCTCTGGTTCCGATGAAGACGCAGTTACGTGGGACACAGTAATACGTTATGCATTGCTTGAGAATTACCTGAAAAAAGAAATAGAAAATTATGGTTTGCTTAAAATCACAAAGAAAGGGAAAGACTTTCTAAAGCAACCTGTTTCATTTAAAATAACAAAAGACAATCCGATGGACTCGGAAGAAGATTTGGATGATGCAGATGTGATTATAAGTGGTGGCGGAAGTTCAGGCGCTGTGGATCCAGCACTTTTTTCGATGATGAAAGATTTAAGAAAAAAACTTTCTAAAAAACTAAATGTACCTCCATATGTGATCTTTCAAAATCCATCGTTAGAAGCTATGGCTACAACTTATCCAGTTTCGATTGAAGAGCTGCAAAACATGCCAGGTGTTGGTGCAGGCAAAGCTAAAAGATATGGGAGAGAATTTGTTGAGCTCATAAAAAAACATGTTGAAGAAAACGAGATTGAACGTCCAGAGGATCTGCGAGTGCGTACAGTAGCCAACAAATCGAAGTTAAAAGTTTCTATTGTTCAAGGTATTGATCGTAAAGTTGCTTTAGATGATTTAGCTGAATCAAAAGGACTTGAATTTGAAGAGTTACTTTCTGAAATTGAAGCTATAGTCTATTCAGGAACAAAAATAAACATTGATTATTTTGTTAACGAAGTAATGGATCAAGACGTATTGCAAGATATTTATGATTTTTTTCAAGAAGCAGAAACTGACGATATTGACGAAGCTATTCAAGAATTGTCAGAATATGAAGAAAATGAAGTTAGATTGATTCGCATTAAATTCCTTTCGGATATGGCTAACTAAATGTACTTTCATATCAATAAATACTTTCATTCCACGTATATTGCGAAATTGATTTCGACAAATAGCTTAAAATAATCTTTTAAGATTACTCTATTGATAGAGTAGAATCAAAACTTCGATTTCTACTTTTTGTTTCTGAACTTTTATTGCGCATACAACTATATTAAATGCAACTACTGAAAAATATAAATAGTCCTGATGATTTGAAAGCTTTATCGATGAATCAATTACTCACTCTTTGTAGTGAGTTAAGAGAGTTTATTATTGATCACTTATCTCACAATCCAGGACATTTTGCATCAAGTTTAGGAACAGTTGAGTTAACTGTTGCTCTTCATTATTTATACAACACTCCTTTTGATCGATTAGTATGGGATGTGGGACATCAAGCTTACAGTCATAAAATACTAACGGGCAGGCGTGACCAATTTCATACCAATCGTAAGTTTGGTGGCTTATCAGGTTTTACAAACCCTGAAGAAAGCGAGTATGACACATTTATTGCTGGACATGCTTCAACATCTATTTCTGCAGCTCTTGGCATGGCGGTTGCAGCTACTATAAATAATCAATCCAAACAGCATGTAGTGGCTATAATTGGTGATGGTGCTATGACAGGTGGTCTTGCTTTTGAGGGTCTAAATAATGTTTGCTCTCAACCAAACAATCTGCTCATTATACTAAATGATAATGACATGTCTATTGATGCCAATGTAGGTGGTATGAAAGATTATTTAGTGAAAATGACGTCATCTTCATTATACAACAGGTTGCGCTATGGAATATACAAACAATTTAAGCAAAGAAATCTGATAGATGACGAAAAGAAGAATTTCATTCTTCGTTTTAATAATAGTCTTAAATCAATTCTTACACGACAACAAAATATTTTTGAGGGGTTCAATATACGTTATTTTGGAGTAGTTGATGGACATGATTTGCCATCTCTAATTCGTATTTTAGGAAACATTCAAAATATGAAAGGTCCTAAGCTTTTACATATTCGCACCATAAAAGGTAAAGGATATAAACCTGCAGAAGATGCAGCCACTGTTTGGCATGCTCCAGGTTTATTTAATAAAAATACTGGAGAGCGAATAAATAAAAGACAAAAGAATCAACCCCAACTTTATCAAGATGTTTTTGGTTATACACTTACCGAGTTGGCTTCAAACAATGAGAAAATTGTAGGTGTAACACCTGCTATGCCTACTGGTTGCTCAATGGTTCATATGATGAAAGAATTTCCACGAAGAGTTTTTGATGTGGGTATTGCTGAAGCTCATGCAGTAACTTTTTCAGCTGGGATGGCAAAAGAAGGGCTAATTCCGTTTTGTAACATATACTCATCATTTATGCAACGTGCATACGATCAGGTAATACATGATGTAGCGTTACAAAAACAGAATGTGATTTTGTGTTTAGATAGAGCAGGACTTGTTGGTGAGGACGGAGCAACACATCACGGAGTGTTTGATATGGCTTACCTAAGGTTTATTCCAAACCTTATTATTTCTGCTCCTTATAATGAGCACGATTTGCGAAATCTTATGTATACTGCAGTTTATGGTAATAATGGTCCGTTTATAATTAGATATCCAAGAGGACAAGGAGAACTTCTGGAATGGAAAAACGAAATGGAAATTATTCCTATCGGAAAAGGCAGGAAATTGAAAGATGGTAAAGATATAGCATTGGTTTCTATTGGAACTATAGGTAATGCTGCAGCTGCTGCTATAGAGAAAGCCAAAACATATGGTATGGATGTTGCTCATTATGATTTACTTTTCTTAAAACCAATTGATGAGGAGCTTTTAAAAGAGGTTGCTGAAAATTACAGTACTATTGTTACTCTTGAGAACGGAACCATTGAAGGTGGAATGGGTAGTGCTGTATTAGAATTTTTATCCGATAATGGATATAATAATATTAGTGTGCATCGTTTGGGTATTAAAGATGAGTTTATTACTCACGGCACTGTTAAAGAGTTATTGCATTATTGTAAAATTGACGAACAGGGTATCTTAGAGTCATTGGTGAATATCCATAATTTAAAAGAAGTATAAATTCAGACTAAAAGATGAAGATAATTATTGCAGGCGCAGGCGCAGTTGGTACCCATCTTGCACGATTACTGGTACAAGAAAACCACGATATTATTTTGATGGACGAAGATAGAGAACGATTAAGTTCAATTAAAGATAATGTTGAGTTATTGTCTCGAATTGGAAATTGCACTTCTCTAAAAGCTCTTTCGGATGTTGATGTGAAAAACACTGACCTCTTTATTGCAGTTACAACCGAAGAATCAAAAAATATAACAGCATGCATGCTTGCTTCTAACTTGGGGGCAAGGAAAACGTTAGCACGTATTGATAATTATGAGTATCTATTACCCAAAAACTTAGAGTTTTTTGAGAAACTGGGTATTGATTCCATGATATATCCAGAAATGATGGCAGCCAAAGAAATTGTGTCAGCTCTTAAAAACCCATGGACTAGAGTTTGGTGGGAATTATGCAATGGTTCAATAATTTTATCAGGTGCTAAGATCAGAGAAAACGCAATAATATCTAACCGCTACATTCACGAATTGGTTCCAGAAAATAAAAAGTTTCATGTAGTAGCTATTAAACGAAATAATCAGACACTTATTCCAACTGGTAAAGATTCGATACTCCCTGGAGACATATTATATTTTACTACTTTGAGAAAAAATCTTCATGAACTTCCAGAGATGATGGGGAAGGTGTCATTTGAGACAAAAAACATCATTATAATGGGGGGTAGTAGAATTGCTTTGCAAACAGTTCAGTATCTACCAGATAATATAAATGTGAAGATAGTTGAAAAGGATAGAGAGCGAGCTGAGATGTTAGTGGAAAGAACTCCTTCAAATGTTACAGTCTTTTTGGGTGACGGCCGTGATACTGAGCTTTTGGTGAATGAGGGTATAAATGAGGCTGATGCTTTTCTTGCTCTTACTGGCAACTCTGAAGCTAATATACTTGCTTGTATTGCTGCAAAGCAACATGGAGTGAAAAAGACTATTGCTGAGGTTGAAAACCTCGACTATATAAGTCTGGCCGAAAAGTTTGATATTGGTACGGTAATTAATAAAAAACTAATTGCAGCAAGTAAAATATATGAATTATTACTGAAAGCTGATGCTTCAAATATAAAAAACTTAGCTTTTGCAAATGCCAATGTAGGCGAGATAGTGGCTCATCCTAATTCAAAAGTGACAAAAAAACTTATTAAAAACCTTAATCTTCCATCTGATATAACCTTTGGAGCACTCATTAGAAATGGGGAGCCTATGCTGGTTGATGGAGAAACACTGATTGAACCTTACGATCAAGTAGTAGTTTTTTTCTTGCACAGATCTATGAAAAGTATTGAAAACTTCTTCAGTTAAGCACTCAAAATATTCAGGTCACCAATGAAAACGATAAACACTCAATTTATATCAAACATATTGGGATTTATGCTTATCGTAGAATCATTTCTGATGTTCACCTCAGCTATTATTGGTGAGTTTTATAAAGAATCTGTTACATCAAGCATATACATTTCTGTAGCCATAACATTTACTTTTGGATTACTTTTACGATACCTGAGTTTTGGAAACAAAGATAAGCAGATATCTAAACGCGAAAGTTTCATAACAGTGACCCTTGTTTGGATTGTTCTTACTGTTTTTGGTTTACTTCCTTACTATATTAGTGGTGCTATACCTCATTTGCCAGATGCATTTTTCGAGACCATGTGTGGCTTTACAACTACAGGTAGCTCTGTGATACTTAATTTAGAAGGATTTCCAAAATCTCTTCTTTTCTGGAGAAGTCTCACCCAATGGATTGGTGGTATAGGCATAGTTGTTTTCATCATGGCTTTTCTTCCTTTGTTTGGAGGTAGTGCCATTCAGCTCTTCGATGCAGAGGTAACTGGTTTTATGCAAAACAATCAAGTTACCCCCCGAATAAGTAAAATTGCAAAGCTTATATCATCCACCTATTTAGGGTTCACCATTGTTGGGTTTTTTCTTCTTTGGATGGGTCCTATGAATGCATTTGATGCTATTTGCCACACCCTAACCAGCATTTCTACTGGAGGATTCTCTACCAAACAAGCAAGCATAGCCCATTTCGACTCTGCTTATATTGAGTACGTAATGACGCTCTTGATGTTTGCAGGAGGCACTAACTTTATGCTTCTTTATCTGTTGTTCAGTAAACGATCATTATCAATATTCAAGGACGAAGAGTTCAGATGGTATTTTCTTATAGTAGCAAGTTTCACTATTTTCATGACCACCACGTTGCTTCTGTCTGGAAAAATGACAGGTATTGAAAATACATTCCGTACAGTTCTTTTCCAAGTGGTGTCAAACATCACAACAAGTGGATTTGCTGTATATGATTATCTGCTTTGGGGGCAACTCTATTGGTTTTTGTTTTTAGCACTGATGATCTTTTGTGCTTGTGAAGGATCTACATCAGGTGGAGTTAAAATATCACGTTTGGTGGTATTGGTTAAAAATACATTTGTAGAGTTTAAAAGACAAGTACACCCATCTGCTATACTACCTGTGAAGATGAACAAGTCGGTAGTGCCAACGCATGTGGTATCTAAAATACTTGCATTTATGTTTCTCTATGTCATATTGATGTTTGTAAGCTTCCTGGTGCTCAGTCTTACGGGTATGACCTTTGATGAGGCCATTGGAGCCTCCATCACGGCTATCAGCAATGTAGGCCCAGGGCTGGGATCAAACGGACCAGCAGGCAACTTTGCTAATCTTACCGACTTTGCTAAAATTTATATGTCATTACTTATGCTCATTGGTCGTTTAGAGATTTTTACGGTGCTGTCGTTATTGGTACCAAGTTTTTGGAAATAGATATAGATGGGGGTATATATCAAAAAAAAATAGACAGCAATAGAGCTGTCTATTTAAAATGAATATATATATATATCATTATTGTTTATCACATAAGGTATACCTTGTTTCCTCGTTTAATGCCTTGATTTTTGAATTGTGAGTCATAAGTAATCTGCCAAATCCAAACCATTGGCTATATCCTCTTCACTTGCTCTGTCTTGAAGAAATGTAGAAACTTTAAATCCATTTTGTTTACCATATTCACTCCATACTCTCTGTCCTTCACCCAAATCTGGAAAGAGTACCACATTTTTACACTCTTTCAACTCATCAATCAATTTAGTGTTTTGTAATCCTCCAGTTGCCATCCATGTATATTGTGGTATTAACCCACATTGCAGTAATA
>DEZB01000016.1 GCA_002364735.1 Bacteroidales bacterium UBA3143 | reverse complement strand
TTTTTCAGCAGACCCTAATTAATTGACAATTGACAATGATTTTTATAGAAAGGCCTGAATGGCCTAAGGAATAGAACACAGATGACACTGATTGAGCAGATAAACACAGATTTTTTCTTATCAGCGTTAATCAGCATAATCTGCGTATTGCGAAGCAATCAGCGTTCTATTAGTTTTCATAATTGCGAAGCAATTAAATCAGCTCAATCAGTGTTTTCAATCGGCGTGCCAATTAATTCTCAAAATTGCGAAGCAATTAAATCAGCGTGCTATTATAATTAAGGTTAGTTATTTCAGAAAATGTATAAATCCCTCCTCAAACCTTTTTTCGATTTCCTAGTAGCCCTTCTCGGTCTATTAATTCTATCTCCAATTTTCTTATTTGTGATGATAGCCCTCACCATTGCCAACAATGGCAAACCCTTCTTCTTTCAAAAGAGACCAGGGAAGAACGAGCGGATATTCAGCATTATCAAATTCAAAACAATGAATGATAAGAAAGATGCCCAAGGCAAATTAGTATGTGATGTTGAAAACCTCACTTACCAATCATTAATTTATTCTTAAAAAGACTGCTTCGCCAAGCAGCAATTTGTCTATGACAATAGAAGAGATAAAAAAACTAATACAATCAGATGAGAGTGATCGGATAGAGCGCACGATATCTATCAACAATACAGATAAATTTTCGGAAGCCGTGTGTGCTTTTGCAAATGATATGCCGCATCATAGAAAACCAGGATACCTATTAATTGGAGTGAAAGATGACGGAACATTGTCGGGGTTAAAAGTAACTGATAAATTGCTGAAAAATATGGGTTCGTTACGCTCTGAAGGAAATATATTGCCTCCCCCTGTTATTAAAGTTCAGAAGTTTACATTTAAAGATGGAGATGTAGCAGTTGTAGAAGTGTAGCCTTCTTTTTTTCCACCCGTACGGTACAAAGGTAAGATTTGAGTGCGTATAGGACCAAGAAAAGCTGTAGCTAATGAAGCTGAAGAGAGAATTTTGATAGAAAAACGTCAAGCCAATATGGTTACGTTTGATGGATGTCCATTGCATGGTGCCACTTTAGAAGATTTAGATTTGAAGCTTTTTAATCATCATTATTTACCCAAAGCAATAGACGAAGAGATATTAAAGAATGATACAAGAGATATAAAAGAGAAGATGGCATCGTTGCGTCTTTTTGATACAAAGGCTAATGTGCCAACAGTTGCTGGATTGCTATTATTAGGGAAAAATCCAGAGTATTTTTTATCGGGTGCTTATGTACAATATGTTCGATTTGATGGTGCGGGAAGGCATTCGAATATATTGCGTGAAGTAAAGTTTACGGGCAATCTAATTACAATGTTGGACAAGTTGGATAGTTTTATAAATAACTCATTGGTAGAGAGAAAACCTGTTCCTGTGTCGGTGTTGCGCGAAGAACAGGTGTTGAATTATCCATACTGGGCATTAAGAGAACTTCTGATGAACGCAGTGATGCATCGCGACTATCAATCGAATACTCCTATTCGTTTGTATCAGTATGAAGATCGTATCGAAATAATGAATGCTGGTGGTTTGTTTGGAAATGCACGTCCTGAAAACTTTCCTAATGTGAATGATTATCGCAATCCTGTAATTTCAGAGAGTATGAAGGTGCTGGGATATGTAAATCGATTTAGTAGAGGTGTGTTACGGGTAAATGAAGAACTACTTCAGAACGGGAATGATAAAGCGGTTTTTAATTTCGACTTAATGACAGTATTTGAGGTGACTGTTAGGTTATCTAACAGCTTTAGTCAAGAGGTGACCCCGCAAGTCACCCCGCAAGATATCCCGCAAGTCACTTCGCAAGTTTATACATTAATTGAGTGTATGAATAACGGGGAAGATTTTATGAGAGAAGAGCTGCAGGAGATATTAAAACTAAAAGACAGAGAAAACTTTAGATTAAATTATCTGAAACCTGCATTGGATGAGAGTCTTATTGAAATGACCATTCCCGATAAGCCCACAAGCAAATTGCAACGTTACAAACTAACTTACAAAGGAAAAAGATTAATTGATGCAATTTTTAAAAAATAGCGGTCTATTATATATACTTTTGCCATTTAAAAGCTGAGAAATAATATATGTATAAAAACTTCTTTAAACCCACCCTCGATTTTCTTGTAGCCTTCATTGGTCTATTAGTACTTTCTCCCATCTTCCTGTTTGTGATGATAGCCCTCGCCATTGCCAACAGCGGCAAGCCCTTCTTTTTCCAAAAACGACCAGGAAAGAATGAAAAGATATTCAGCATTATCAAATTCAAAACAATGAATGATAAGAAAGATGCAGAAGGCAATCTATTGTCAGATGCTGAACGATTGACTCCCATAGGAGCATTTGTGAGGAAAACATCGTTGGACGAAATACCGCAATTGATAAATGTGTTGAAAGGGGATATGAGTTTGATTGGACCTCGCCCATTGTTGATACAATACCTACCATTATATAATGCGCAACAAAAAAGACGACACGAAGTGAAACCAGGCATTACTGGATGGGCACAAGTAAACGGGAGGAATGCTATCAGTTGGGAACAAAAGTTTGAATATGATGTGTGGTATGTAGATAATGTTTCATTAACTTTGGATTTTAAAATTGGTGTGATGACCATTTTGAAGATATTTAAACGTGAGGGAATAAGTTCGGACACGAGTGTGACGATGGAAGCATTTAAAGGAAACGAATAAGATAAAAAAGAATGTATTTATACGGAGCAAGTGGACATGCGAAGGTGATTATCGATATCCTGAAATCACAGAATAAAGAATTGAATGGATTGGTTGATGATAACGAAGCTATTAAAGAGATAGTAGGGTATCCTGTTTCTCAAACTTTACCTGATAACTCTTCTGTAATTATTAGTATAGGAGCAAATAAAACTAGAAAGGAAGTAGCTGAAAAACTAGAACATAACAAATTTGAAACTGCTGTTCACTCTTCTGTTATTGTATCAGAATATAGCACTATAAAGGAAGGTACAGTGGTGATGCAAGGTGCTATTATACAATCATCGTGCAAAATTGGTAAGCATTGTATTATTAATACGGGTGCATCAGTAGATCATGATTGCAACATTGGTGATTATGTTCATATTTCTCCTCAATCTATTCTTTGTGGAGATGTAACTATTGGTGAAGGAACATGGATTGGTGCAGGTACTACCATTACACCAGGAGTAACGATTGGGAAATGGTGTGTGATTGGTGCGGGATCGGTGGTGACTAAGGATATACCAGATAATAGGTTGGCGGTGGGGAATAGGTGTAAGATTATCAAGGAAATCAACAAATAGGTAATGGCACGCTGATGACACTGATTGAGCAGATGAACACTGATAAAAAGAATAGCACGCAGATGAACACTGATTGAGTAGATGGTCACTGATCATTATTTGTATTATCTGTGTAAATCAGCTAAATCAACGTTTTCAATCAGTGTGCAATTATAAAAGAATAATTGAAATGTATAAACACTCAGATATAACTGATAAGATAATTAATTGTTTCTATACAGTTTACAATACTTTAGGGTTTGGTTTTCTTGAGAGAATTTATGAAAAATCACTATGTATTGAATTACAAAATGCTGGTTTAAATGTCAAACCTCAATATCCGATTAGTGTCTTTTTCAAAGATGAATTAGTTGGTGAATATTTCGCTGATATACTTGTAAATAACAGTGTTATAATAGAATTGAAAGCTTGCGAAGCTTTGAACCAATCACACGAAAATCAATTAGTAAATTATCTGAAAGCAACAGAAATAGAAGTAGGATTGTTGCTTAACTTTGGTAAGAAACCTGAGATTAAAAGAAAAATATATACAAATAAGTATTAGCACGCAGAAAGATGGCACGCAGATGACGCTGATTAAGAAGATAAACGCAGATGACGCAGATTGAGCAGATAAGCACTGATTTTTAATTTATCTGTGTATATCAGTCAAATCAGTGTTTTCAATCAGTGTGCAATTAAAAGTAAATATATGAGTAATAAAAGAATATGGCTCTCGCTAGCCCACATGGGCGGCCACGAACAACGCTTCATCCAACAAGCCTTCGACGACAACTTTGTTGTCCCCTTAGGCCCCAACGTAAACGGATTTGAAGCAGATTTAGAAAAATATTTGAATCAACCAGTACACGTAGTTGCCCTTAGTTCGGGTACTGCTGCCATTCATTTGGCGCTGGTGCAATTAGGCGTGAAAGCAGGTGACGAAGTGATATGTCAAAGCTTTACCTTTGCAGCATCGGCAAACCCGATTGCTTATTTGGGTGCAAAGCCTGTGTTTGTGGATAGTGAAGTGGATACATGGAATATGTGTCCCGATGCTTTGCGAGAAGCGATAGAAGATCGTATCCTGAAAACGGGAAAGACACCTAACGCAATTATTCCTGTACATCTGTATGGCATGCCTGCCAAGATGGAGGAGATAATGGCAATTGCCAAGGAATACAACATTCCTGTATTGGAAGATGCAGCTGAGGCATTGGGTGCTACCTACAAAGGACAAGCTTGTGGTACGTTTGGTGAATTTGCTTGCTTGTCGTTCAATGGCAACAAAATGATTACTACATCTGGTGGGGGTGCATTGGTATGTCGAACACATGAAGAAGCACAGCGCACTATGTTTTTTGCTACACAAGCGCGCGATAATGCTCCGCACTATCAACACAGTCATATTGGGTATAACTACCGATTGAGTAATGTGAGTGCAGGAATTGGTCGTGGGCAGATGTTGGTGTTGGATGAGCATGTAGCACGAAGAAGAGAGATAAACAAACTATACAGAGAATTATTGAAAGATGTACCTGGGCTATCATTTCACACCAACCCTAATGAAGATTTCAAATCTAACTATTGGTTGACATGCATTGTGGTAGATCCAACAGTTGCAGGATTCACTCGCGAAGATGTGCGATTGAAAATGGAGTCTGAAAACATAGAGACACGACCATTGTGGAAACCGATGCATTTGCAACCTGTATTTGAAGGTGCTCCTTATTATGGGCATGGCACAGCGGAGAGGTTGTTTGAAGATGGGTTGTGTTTACCGAGTGGGTCGACTTTATCGGACAGCGACATTGAAAGGGTGGGGGAAGTTATTATTCAATTGACAATGGACCCTTCGACTATGCTCAGGGCAGGAAGTTGAAAATGATTGCGTCAAATATTTTGCTAATAAATTACATTGAACGCATAGTTGGGATGTTGTGCAAGATAGGGCAGTAGAGACGGCGATTTATCGCGTCTCGTAAAGAAATAGGAAAATTGCAAATTACCTGACACAATTAAAGAAATTCCATTCCATAATCCAGTAATCATGTTAATCAGCAGTTCAGACAAATGCGAGGATCTGGAGCTCCACGCTCCCAGAAGAATGCAAAATCATTTCGTAATATTTACACATCACGCTACCGTATAGCTCTATACTCTGCAAAGCCCTCTTTAGGGGGGGGCGGAAGGAATAAATAAAGAGTAAAGAGTAAAGAGTAAAGAGTAAAGAGTAAAGAGTAAAGAGTGAAGAGTGAAGAGTGATGAGTGAAGAGTGATGAGTGATGAGATAATAGTGAACAGTAAATAGTTAACAGATATAATATTTCAATATTGTGCTACTGATTCATCGTGGCAGTCGTAGGGGCGATACCTATGTGTTCGCCCTTATTATTATAATAGATGCATTCGTAGTGGCGGACCCGTGTGTCCGCCTTTGGTTTAATAAACTATAATAATTGCGAATTATGCGGAGCAGGAGCTCCACGCTCCCAGAAGGAACAATTAAAGTGTGATGTGTGACATGGAACTTACCGCTAAAAGCAAACACCTAATTGCTTGTTCTGTTTCGCTATCCCCCCAACCCATAACTCATACCTCATGCCTGTTGTATATAAAATATTGAGTTAAATTTATTGTTAACGGTTTCGTTTGTTTCGAATATTTCGTTTATTGTTTCTATCTTTGTTGTTGCATCATTACTAAAATCAATAGATTTTCAAAAAAAAATATAGATTATGAAAACAATACAAGAATATAAGAGGCCAACTAAACAAGAGCGCGAAATTGCACAGCAGTCTTACCAAGCTTTAAGTAATACTTTAGCTCAGTTAAAAACAGAAAAGGTAGATATTGAAATTGAAGGAAGCAACGATAAGATAGTTTTGCCCCTGAGTGCATTAAAATTTCTTGAAGAGGTGTTGAAAAATATAAGTCAAGGTAAAATTATTTCAATTGTACCTATGGCAACCGAAGTTACTACACAAAAAGCAGCCGAAATATTAGGTTGTTCGCGTCCGCACCTAATAAAGATATTGGAAGAAGGAAAAATACCTTTTACTAAAGTTGGACGACATAGACGCATTATGTTTGAAGATGTAGTTGCTTATAAAAGAAAGATGAAAGAAGAACAAAAGCAACATATTATAGATATTATGAATGCTGACGAGGAGGATGGGTTATATGATACATAGTGTTACATTTACGGTAGTTTTAGACACAAATGTTATTTATCCAATTGTTATAAGGGATTTGTTGTTTTGGTTTGCATACTATGATCTTTACACGCCAAAATGGAGCGACCATATTTTTGATGAGTGGCGCAGTCTGATGGAACGTAAAGGAATAACAGATGAGATTGCTGAAAAAAGGATACAAAAGGCACAGCTTGCTTTTCTTGATGCTTTAGTAAATAACTATGAGACACTTATTGATGGATTGTTTCTACCGGATGAGAAGGATTGTCATGTACTTGCTGCAGCTATCAAAGCTGATGCAAGTTTAATTGTTACAAACAATATTAAAGATTTCCCAGATGAGGTGTTAAGTAACTATGGATTGAAAGCAAAAACAGCAGATGATTTTCTGACCGACATCATCGATTTAAACACTGAAACAGCTGTAGAAGCATTTCGGCTAATGGTAATGAACAAAAAAAATCCTGATTTGGACGAATATGAAGTATTAGATTGTCTTAGAAAGAACGGACTTAACGATACAGCCAATTATTTACATTCGTTGATTTAAAAATGAGAAAAGAACTTCAGTTAAAATTTCATTTAACCACAAAGCTCACTAATGAATTACACAAAGAGGAATTAGGTACAAGAGACAAGTAATCAGAAACCAGGGGCAAGGGACAAGAGACAAGAGTTTAAAAGGTGTTAGGTATTAAGATTTAGGTATTAGCAAAGCAGAGCAGAAGTAGTGAAAAGTGTTCATACATTAAAACCTATCAGCTGCAAATAACGGCTAATTGCTATTATGTATTCCCACACAACCCCAAAACCTCACATGAATCTCACAACTCATAACCCACAATTCATACTGCTTTCCTACCACAGAGTTCAAAAAGTAAATTACACAAAGGACATGGAGAGATTTCTTCAGAAGTTTAGCTTGATGTTCATCCTTCTCTTTCACTTCTATGTTGCCCTTACAGGGCGCAGAGGAGAGTTTGTCTTTCATACCCAAGGCGTTGCCATTGGGCTGAAATAAGTCGGCCCTGTAGGCCTGAACACGAAAATGGATGAGGCAATTGCACAATATTTAAATATCGATCCTATTTCCTTGTCTCTATTCCTTGTCTCTATTCACTGTTCTCTATTAACTCTTCACTCTTTACCCTTTACTCTTCACTCTCCACCCTTCTCTTTCACTTCTATGTTGCCCTTACAGGGCGCAGGGGAGAGTTTGTCTTTCATACCCAAGGCGTTGCCATTGGGCTGAAATAAGTCGGCCCTGTAGGCCTGAACACAAAAATGGATGAATCAATTGCAAAATATTTAAATATCGATCCTATTTCCTTGTCTCTATTCACTGTTCTCTATTAACTTAGCTCGGAACTCGGAACTCGAAATTCGGAACATGGAACTCGAATCTCGAATCTCGAACAACCGAATCTCGAATAATACTGCTACAGTATAGCTCTATGCAATGCAAAAGCCCTCTTTAGGGGGTTGGGGGTAGGAAAGTTGGGGCAAAATAAAATGCTTCTCTCAAAGACGCAAAGACACAAAGAATGGGGATAATTACAAATTACAAATTACTAATTATGAATGAGAAACGAGACTTAAGACTTGAAACTCGGGAATAGAAAATAAAGATTAAAACTCTGTCATCGAATACTGAATCTCGAATCTCAAATCTCGAACATCGAACGTCCGAATCCCTCATTCACCTCATACCCACTACTCTTTACTCCTTACTCCTTACCACACCCCATTATATATCACACACCACACAACCCACAACCCACTCCTCATACTCCATAACTTACCTCTCACTTCTCACCCTTCACTCCTCACTCCTTAAAATTTAAAAATACTTTTTTGTTTCCTATTTCAATCAAATATGTTATCTTTGTGTGAAATAACGAACAATTTTGATATATGAGTAGGAGGACACAAATAATCTTTCCTAAGTATCACCAACTGCTGGAGCAGATGGGTGAGAATATAAAGCTGGCACGAAAGCGACGCAAATTAACAACAATTCAAGTGGCAGAGCGAGCTGGCATTGCCAGATCTACGCTCTATTTGATTGAAAAAGGAGATTCGGGAGTAGCGATGGGGGCTTATTTTAATGTTCTAAGGGTGTTGGGATTGCAAAAAGATATATTAAAGCTGGGAGCAGATGATGAATTTGGGAGAAAATTGCAGGATTTAGAGTTGCTGAAATAGTGAACAGTGAATAGTGAATAGTGGATAGTGGATAGTGGATAGTGAATAGTGAATAGTGAATAGTAAACAGTGGATAGTAAACAGTGGATAGTAAACGGTGAATAGTAAACGGTGAACAGATATTAGGGAACAGTAAATAGGTAACAGAACTGCTCACCGCTTACCGCTTACCGCTTACATAGTTACTAAATGAAAAATGGGGAAAAGAAAATTAGATATACATGTGTATGCTCATTGGAAAGGGATGCAAAACCCTCAACTTATAGGGACGCTTTCGGCTCACTTTGCCAAAGGTAAAAAGGCTTTTAGTTTTGAGTATGATGGAGCGTGGATAAAGTCTGGGCAGCACTTTTTGTTAGATCCTGATATTCAGTTTTATTCTGGGCTTCAGTTTCCTAATAACAAAATTAATTTTGGAATTTTTCTTGATAGTATGCCTGATACTTGGGGGCGCACCTTGATGAAAAGACGTGCTGCCCAGCAAGCAAGGGAGCGAAACGAGAAGAGATCAAACTTACATGAAATTGATTTCCTATTAGGTGTCTATGACGAAAGCCGTATGGGCGCTTTACGATTTAAGACTGATATAAATGGTCCTTTCTTAGATGATAATAGCAAAACACCAACGCCTCCTTGGTCATCAATACGAGAATTGCAATATGCCGCTGAACATTTGGAGAAAGATGACGATGATGTTGACGTTAAAAAATGGTTGGAGGTATTGATGGCTTCTGGATCATCGCTGGGAGGTGCACGTCCGAAGGCTAATATTCTTGATTCAAATAAGGACTTGTGGATTGCAAAGTTTCCTTCTAAGAATGACTCTATAGACAAAGCAGCTTGGGAGTATGTGGCTTATCTATTAGCAGTGAAATCAGGAGTTACCATGTCGCCGTGTAAAATTGAGAAAATTGGGGGGGATCATCATACATTTCTTACAAAACGATTTGACAGAGATGGCGGTCAAAGAATTCATTTTGCATCTGCCATGACAATGACAGGAAATAACGAGGACACAATACGAGATACCCCAGCGAGTTATTTAGATATTGCTGAATTTATCAGCAATTTTGGATCAGGTGTAGAGGACAATCTGCATCAACTATGGAGAAGAATTATTTTCAATATTGCTATATCTAATACGGATGACCATTTGCGCAATCATGGATTTATTATGACCGATACTGGTTGGATATTATCGCCAGCTTATGACTTGAACCCTACCACAGACAAAAGCGGATTGGCACTGAATATTGATATGGATAATAATGCTTTGGATTTTGATTTAGCTAAAAGTGTTGGGGGGTTTTTCAGATTAAATGAAACAGAGATGAATAGCATAATTGTTGAGGTATTGAAAAGCGTCAGCAAATGGAGTGAAATAGCATCTAATATTGGCATCTCTAAGAAAGAGCAAGATGTGATAAGTAGGGCTTTTAGAATGGGGGAGGAGTGAATAGTAAATAGTGAACAGTTAGGGGTTAAGAGTGACAAATGACAAATGATAGGTTAAAAGAGAACTTGGGAATAGAAACTCGAAACTCGGAACTCGGAACTCGGGAATAGAAATTAGAGATTAAAACTCAGTCATCGTATACCGAATCTCGAATCTCGACCATCCGAATCTCGAATAATACTGCTACTTTATAGTTCTATACAATGCAAAAGCCCTCTTTAGGGGGTTGGGGGTAGGAAAGTTGGGGCAAGAAAAATTGCTTCTCCCAAAGACGCAATGGGAAATAATTGCAAATTACGAATTATGACAGGGAAACGAGACTTGAGACTTGAAAATAGTGAATAGAAAATAGAGACTATAAACTTGAGCACCGAATTCCGAACAACCAAATCTCGCTCACCCCACACCTTATTTTCTTAACCACAAAGGGCGCAAAGAAGTCACAAAGGATACGGAGAAATAACTATTAATGGGTTAAATATTAATGATTAATGAAATGCGTTTAGCTACTGTTGAGACGTAATGGTTTTCGTCTGAAAACGTTGCACAATGTTTCAATCAATAAGCCCAGTTTCAATCAATAAGCCCAGCGGGCTGACATATTTGTAGCCGTGGGTGTAAACTCATGGATAAGGAATATACAGCCTTCATTAGCCCCGGTTATGGGTGACAGCTATAAATTAGGGTATTAAAGAAATAATGTCACCCCTCCCGGGGTTTTGGGTGGCATGAATGTTTGTTTTCTATAATAATTTCACCCGTCCCGGGTTATGGTCGTGCTATAAATCTGTAACAACAGGCTGTAACAACAGGCTTATTCTATATTTTGTTACAGTGAATAGTGAATAGAGAACAGAGAACAGAGAACAGAGAATAGAGAATAGAGAATAGAGAACAGTGAATAGTGCTGCTCACTGCTCACTGCTCACTGCTCACTGCTCACTCCTTACTCCTCACCCTTCACCTCTTCACCCCAATTTAAAAAGCTCATTCGTCTTTTACAAACAAAATGACTATCAAATAGCGTGACTCTTAAACATTTTATTCCTATTTTTGTACATTAAACAGAAACTAATCTAATTCTGATATGAAGAAATTGTATTTTTTACTGCTGCTGACAATAATGGGTGCCGCATTGGTGGGTTGTGGGTCAACAAAAGGTGTGGCTTATTTGCAAGACGAAAGTGACGGTATGTTTGATGAGGCTTATGCTGCACAAACTACTGCTATGTATGATGCACGTATTATGCCCAAGGACTTGCTGACCATTACTGTGAGTGCGACTGAACCTGAGGCGGTGCGACCATTTAACTTGGTGATGCCGAGCTACACATCGGGTTCGGATATACGAACTACTGGACAGGCACAACTGCAAACTTACTTGGTGGACAATAGTGGGTATGTAAACTTCCCTGTGATAGGACAGATATTGCTAAAGGGTTTGACTAAGAGTCAGGCCGAAGAGAAATTGAAAGATATGCTGATGGAGTATATAAAGGAAGAGCCAATAGTGTCTGTTAAATTTGTGAATTACAAAATATCGGTGTTGGGAGAAGTGGCTCGTCCAAATACATTTACTATTGTGAATGAAAAGGTGAACATATTTGAAGCATTGGCGATGGCTGGTGATATGACAATATGGGGCCGCAGGGACAATGTCAAAATAATTCGTGAAGATGCGCAAGGCAAAAAGCGTATAATTTTTATGAACCTGAATGATAGAAACATCATCTACGGTGACGATTTCTATTTGCAACAAAACGATGTGGTATATGTGGAGCCTAACAAGGTGAAAGCACAGAACTCTGAAATTGGTCAAGCAACATCGTTGTGGGTGAGTGGTGCGAGTATATTGATAAGTGTAGCGGGATTGGTGGTGAATATCTTACGATGATGGGGAATCGGGATTAGGAACTCGGAACTCGGGACTCGGGATTAGGGACTTGGAACTCGGGATTAGGGACTTGGAATGAGGAACTCGGGAAACCGAATCCCGAATCCCGACCACTCGAATCTCGAATTACCAAATCTCGATCCTCGACTTCCGAATACCGAATCTTTTAATTAAGGAAAATCGAAAAAAATGAGTGAGAAAAAGTTGATCAAGACACATAAAAATTTAGATGTATATGTACGATCGATAGAATTTGTCACTTTAATATACAACGTCACTACAACTTTTCCGAAATACGAACTGTTTAATGGATTGGCCAATCAGATGAGACGTGCAGCTGTATCAATTCCTTCGAATATAGCCGAGGGAGCTGCACGAAGATCAAACAAAGAATATATACAATTTCTTTATATTGCATCTGGGAGTAATTCTGAGTTAGAGCCTCAAATACAAATTGCGAAAAACTTAAAATATATTGATGATAATTTATTTGTTGAACTGAATAAATATCAAGATGATATTGGACGTATGCTAATGGGATTAATAAAATATAGAAAATCATTGAACGAAACTCTGAGATAGAAGACTCGGAACTTGGAATGCGTGGACTCGAAACTCGGGACTCGAAACTCGAAACTCGAAACCCGAAACTCGGGACTCGAAACTTGAAATTCGGAAAACCGAATCCCGAATCCCGAATCCCGAATCCCGACCACCCGAATCTCGAATCTCGAATTACATTTAAACAAAAATGACACAAGATAATCTTTCAATTCAACCTCACTTCGACAATCAACAAGACGACTCCGAAATATCCATCATGGAAATTCTATTCCGCTACATTAAGTATTGGAAATGGTTTTTATTGAGTGTGGTAGTGGCAGTTTTTATTGCATTTGTATATTTTAGGTATACAGTGCCAGAGTATAATGTGACTGCTACAATAATATTGAAACATGAAAAAGATCAGCGCAGTTCTATGGCTGGATTGGGAAGTCTGGATGGATTGGCTATGATGGGGGGAGTTAGCAGTGTAGATAACGAGACTTTTGTGATACGCTCTAAAACAGCAGTACGTACGGTTGTGGATAGATTAAACTTGCATACTTCTTATATTGTAGAGGGTAGAGTAAAGTCGTCTGATATGTATACTGAAAGTCCTTTTATTGTATCGATGGATGTTGCTGGACTTGATTCTTTAAAACAAGACCTCAATTTTACGGCTCAGTTGAATGAAGATAAAACTATTTCGGTGAGGGGCATAATTGGGGGAAAAGATTATAATACTAAACTGACTAATTTGCCAGGACTGTTGACTACTCCTGCTGGCGTTATCAGTTTTAATATGCGTGAAGATGCTAAGCCTTATTACAACCCACTGCTTATTGCCATAAGGCGGCCTGAAGCTACGGTTAATTCATATAGAAGCAACTTGTCTGTGGAACCTGCTTCAAAAACTTCATCTGTGTTAACGTTATCTTTGAAAACAGCTTACCCTAATAAGGGAAAAGACTTTTTAAATACATTGGTGGAGGTATACAATTATCAAACCATAGAAGATAAAAACTTAGAGGCTACTAATACGAAGAACTTCATTAATGAACGATTGGACATTATTGACAGAGAGTTGGGTAGTGCAGAAGGAGCAGTTGAAGAGTATAAACGTCAACAGGGTATGACAGACCTGGAGGCCGACTTGGCGCAGAGTTTGCAACAAAGCAGTCAGTATGAGCGAATGTTGGTGAATGCAGAATCGCAATTGAACATAGTGAACAGCTTGAACGACTGGGTGAAAAATCCTGCTAATCAGGGTCAACCTGTGCCAAGCAATATTGGGGTGCAAGATCCTAATTTGGCAGCAACCATGAACGAATATAACAAACTGTTGGCTGAACGTGAACGTCTATCCCGTAGCATGGAGGACAGTAATCCTGTAATGCAAAAGATGGATGAGCAAATTCGTTCATTGCGTGGAAGCATCAATTCGTCAATAGCAAGTGTGCGCGAAGGATTGGCCATTGAGCGACGCAATATTGCCAATCAGGCAAGGATATATAGTGGAAAAATTGGTGAGGTGCCAACACAAGAACGTCAGTTTACTGAAATAGCACGTGAACAACAGATCAAAGCGAGTCTCTACTTATTACTCTTGCAAAAGCGCGAAGAGAATGCATTGGCATTGGCTGCTACGGCAAACAGTGCAAAAGTATTGGACGAGGCATACACTCAAGCAATGGTTCATCCTAAGAAACCCATCATTTTGTTGGCAGCATTGTTGTTGGCTATGTTGTTGCCTGTGGGGATAATTTACTTATTGGACATTGTACAATATAAGATTCGCACAAGAGGTGATGTGGATAGAATTACTAAATTGCCGATATTGGGCGAAATACCACGCCATGCGGATATAGATAGTAAGGATGGTAATGTTGCGGTATCAGAAAATTCTACGACGGAAGTGGATGAGGCGTTCCGCATGATTAGAACCAACTTGATGTTGTCATTAGATCCGAAAGATAAGGTGGTAGTATTTACGTCGACCATACCAGGTGAGGGGAAAACTTTTGCTGCGCTTAATACGGCCATTAGTTTAACAATGCTTCAGAAGAAAGTGTTGTTATTGGGAATGGACTTACGTTTGCCACGTATAGCGCAATATATGAATATTAGTAACGACACTGGACTAACTACTTATCTCTCTGGATATGAACCCGACATTAAGAAACTGATTCGCACATCTGATTTAAGTGAATACTTGTATGTGATGCCTGCAGGACCAATACCTCCCAATCCTGCTGAGTTGTTGTCACGTCATACATTGGAGAATGCTATGGAATTGTTGCGTCCTATGTTTGATTATATCGTTGTGGACAGTGCTCCTGTTAGTCTTGTGACTGATACGCTTATTATTAATCGTATATCTGATGCTACTGCATATGTGTGTAGAGCGAACTACTCAAGCAAAATGAACTTGAAATTTGCAAATGAGTTGATGGATCAACATAAATTGAAAAACATGTTGTTGTTGATTAATGATGTGACTGATTTCCATAGAGGGTATGGATATGGTTATGGATATGGTTATGGCAAGAAAAAGAAAAGGTGAGGAATGGGGAATAAGGACAAAAGAGCTCTGAATAGTGAACAGTGAATAGTAAATTGTGAGCAGTAAATAGTGAGCAGTGAATAGTGAATAGTGAATAGGGAATAGGGAATAGGGACCCATACCCTTACCCCATTCATCATTGTCAATTGTCCATTATTTAAAGCCCATAACTCATAACTCATACCACATTTTCAGCTCATTTCTGAAAACCCGGGACGGGTGTAATTATTTTAGCGAATAAGCATCAGTCAACCCAAAAACCCACAAGGGGTGGCATTATTATTTTTAGCAACAGTGAATATTGAATAGTGAATAGTGAATAGTGAATAGTGAATAGTGAATAGTGAATAGTGGCAAAGTGACCCCATACCCCATACCCCATACCCCATAACCTCATACCTCAAAACCATAAATTACGAATTACTAAGACCCTAATTACTAATATCCCTTTTTTTCCTAAACACTTCTTAAACATTGTTCTATATATTTTGTTATCTTTGTTTTGCAGGAATAGGGACAAGGAGACACAAATGTGACAGGAGACCTCTGTGATTTTTGTGTAATTTCTCCGTGTCTTCTGTGGTTAATATATTTATTTGAATTACATATTAAAGATCACACAAAAACTATGAACAAAAATCACTATTGCGTAATTATGGCAGGCGGTATTGGCAGTCGCTTTTGGCCATTGAGCAGAACGGAAAAGCCAAAACAGTTTGTTGACATATTGGGTATCGGTAAAACTTTTATACAAATGACTTATGAACGGTTTGCATCGTTTATTCCCACCGAAAATTTTGTGGTGGTGACGGGTGAGGTGTATAAGGATTTGGTGTTGGAGCAACTGCCACAGTTGTCCGAACAGCAAGTTTTGTTAGAACCTGCACGTAGGAATACTGCTCCCTGTTTGGCATATGCCGCATATAAACTAAAGAAGCAAAATCCCGATGCTGTGATGGTTGTGACGCCTGCCGATCATTTAATATTGGACACTGTGACATTTGCCGATGTAATGCAGCAAAGTTTGAATCATGCTGAAAAACATGATCATTTGTTGACTATTGGTATAACACCATCTTTTCCTTCAACGGGTTATGGATACATTGAGGTGGAAGATACATCAGTGTCATTTAGCAAAGTAACATCCTTTAAAGAAAAGCCTGATATTGAAACTGCTCAGCAATTTATTGCTGATGGCAACTATCGATGGAATTCGGGCATGTTTGTGTGGTCGGTGAAAGCCATAGAGAAAGCTTTACAAAAACATTTACCTGTAGTGTCTAATTTGTTTGAATCGGCACAGAAATATTACTATACTGCCGATGAACAAGAAAATGTGAATGATGTTTATTTGCGAAGTGAAAGTATCTCTATTGACTATGGTATTATGGAAAAATCCGATAATGTGTATGTTACCAGTGCCGACTTTGGTTGGAGTGACTTGGGCACCTGGACTTCGCTATATGAGCAAAGTACCAAGGACGAACATGACAATGTGTTGTCGGGCGATGATATATTGGCAACGGACACTGTTAACTGTTTTGTGAAACAACTGAATCCTGATAAAAGAGTTGTGGTGGATGGCATTAAGGATTTGTTGGTGGTGGATACGCCTGATGTGTTGTTGATATGCGATAGGACGGATGAGGATCATGTGAAGAAGGTGATTGATTTTGCGACTGCGTCGCAAAATAGAGACAAGGTACAAGGGACAAGAAACAAGAAGTGAGTATAGGCCTGAATGGCCTGCGTTGAGCCCTGAAGGGGCGGCATAATTCAGCCCAGGGCAACGCCCTGGGTATGTATGGTCACCCACCCCCTCCTCCCTTTTCTTCTAAAAAACNNGTTTTTTAGAAGAAAAGGGAGGGATTTAGGGGCCATCCCATAACCCAAGGCGTTGCCGTTGGGCTAGAATATGCCAGCCCTCCAGGCTTCAAATGCAAACCTCCACAAACCACGCGATACAATCGCGCGGCAGCGGCGAGGTTATTGTCACTTGTTCCTTGTCTCCTGTCTCTAAAATGAAAAGAAACAGCAACCAGCCCCTTAGCGCTATCGTCTTTGCAAGAGAAAATCTTAACGAAAAACGAGAAAGAAAACAACAAAATAACAAAATAACAAAATAACAAATATAACAAATATAACAAATATAACTGACACAAGATAAGCCAAGACAATTGCACAATATACGTCCTTCGGGTTCTTGTTCCTTGTCTCCTGTCTCTAAATAAAAATATATGAAAAAAGTAGCCCTAATTACAGGAATCACTGGTCAAGACGGTTCGTTTTTGGCTGAATTATTGATTGAGAAAAACTATGAAGTGCATGGCATATTGCGTCGTTCGTCCTCCTTTAATACAGGGCGTATTGAACATTTGTATTTTGAGGAATGGGTGCGAGATATGAAAAATGATCGCGCCATTAATTTGCATTATGCAGATATGACAGATTCGAGTTCGTTGATTCGTGTGATACAAAGCATAAAGCCTGATGAGATTTATAACTTGGCGGCGCAAAGTCATGTGAAAGTGAGTTTTGATGTGCCTGAATATACTGCTGAGACGGATGGAGTAGGGACATTGCGCCTGTTAGAGGCAGTGAGGATATTAGGGATGGAGCATAAAACACGCATTTATCAGGCTTCAACTTCTGAATTGTTTGGGCTGGTGCAAGAGGTGCCACAAAAGGAGACAACGCCTTTTTATCCACGTAGTCCGTATGGTGTAGCCAAATTATATGGATTTTGGATTACGAAGAATTACAGGGAGTCGTATGGTATGTTTGCTGTGAATGGGATATTGTTTAATCACGAGAGTGAGCGCAGGGGTGAGACGTTTGTGACACGCAAAATAACACTGGCTGCTGCTCGTATTGCTCAAGGTATGCAAGACAAACTGTATATGGGTAATTTAGACTCTATGCGCGATTGGGGTTATGCAAAAGATTATGTAGAGTGTATGTGGCTGATGTTGCAACATGACACACCTGAAGATTTTGTGATTGCTACGGGCGAAATGCACAGTGTACGAGAGTTTTGTACTTTGGCATTTGCAGAGGCTAACATAACATTGCGCTGGGAAGGAACGGGCGTTGAAGAAAAAGGAATTTGCACGGAAACTAACAATGTATTGGTGGAGGTGAATCCAAAATATTTCCGTCCTGCTGAAGTGGAGCAGCTTTTGGGTGACCCAACCAAAGCAAAAGAGGTGTTGGGTTGGAATCCGAGAGCAACATCTTTTCCCGAATTGGTAAGGATAATGGTGGAGCATGATATGCGTTTTGTTAGAAAACTGAAACTGAAAGCGGACATTGTTAATGAAGTGATTGTTGAAAGATAATAAGTTTATGAAGTATCTTCTTTCTTTGCCTCCCAATGCTGTAAAAGAGTATTATAATCTGAATGAACGCAGTAAAGATCAATGGTATTGCACTTCCGATCCAAAAGGACAAAGACTGGGTTCGGGAAGCGGCACAACGTGGTTGCTGGAGGAGTGTTATAGGGAGGAGGATTCGGGAAAAGAATTTATGGATTGGCTGTCGGCTGAGAAGCGGATATTGATTCATGCTGGAGGACAGAGTCGTCGATTGCCTTCTTATGCTGTATCGGGAAAAGTAAGCCTGCCAGTGCCTGTGTTTCGTTGGGCCAGGGGTCAAAGGCTATCGCAGGATTTGTTGTCTTTGCAACTTCCGCTCTACGAAAAAATCATGAAGCAGTCGCCTAACTCATTGCGCACACTAATTGTGAGTGGCGATGTCTATATTGATACCGAGAAGCCATTGCAGGAGATACCAGAAGCGGATGTTGTATGTTATGGTTTATGGGTTGATTCATCGTTGGCTACCCGTCATGGTGTGTTTGCTGCCCGAAGGGATGCTCCCGATGAGCTGGACAGGATGATACAGAAGCCATCACTGAAGGAGTTGGAGACATTGTCCCACTCGCACTTCTTTTTGATGGATATTGGCGTTTGGTTGTTGAGTGATAAAGCTATTAAGTTACTACGGGAGCGGTCTTATGGTGAAGATGGTTCGCTACAATTTTACGACTTGTATAGTCATTTTGGCTTGGCATTGGGCAACAATCCTTCGAATGTAGACAAAGAAATTAATGGGTTGAGTGTGAAAATACTCCCGCTTGCGGGTGGAGAGTTTTATCATTTTGGTACTACTTCCGAGATGATATCATCCACATTGGAGATTCAGAATAAGGTGTACGATCAGCGACTGATTATGCATCGGAAAATAAAACCCAATCCTGCAATTTTTACGCAGAATGCGATTATCGATTTGAATTTCACAGAGAATAATCGCAATGTTTGGATAGAGAATGCGCACATTGGCAGTGGGTGGCACATATCGACAGACAATGTGATAACGGGTGTGCCTGAAAATGAATGGCAAATAAATTTACCTGAAGGAATATGTGTTGATATTGTGCCTGTAGGTGAAGCAGGATATGCGTTGCGTCCTTATGGGATAAATGATGCTTTTAAGGGAGCTGTTTCTTTGCCAGAGACTCAATGGATGGGTCGATCTGTATTGCAATGGTTAGATGAGCGTGAGCTTGATATTACAGTGTTAGATGATGGTGCTACAGATATACAGCAATGTTGCCTGTTTCCTTATTTGGAGTCAACGGAAGGGTTGGAGACAGTATTGCAGTGGATGATCGGTAGAGAGAGTCTTTCTGACAAAGGAAAAGAGCTTTGGCTACATGCGAAACGATTTTCGGCAGATGAGCTAATGGATAGTGCATCACTACCGCGACTGTATGCGCAAAGAGCTAATTTTAGACGGGACAACTACACCCTATTAGAGCGTAACTACGAGAAGAGTGTCTTTTATCAATTGGATCTTTCTGATTTAGCCAATAATTATGGGCGGATGAAGTTGCCTGTTCCAATCGCTTTGCATGAAGAGGCCGATGAGATGCAGCGGATTCATAATCGTATGCTTCGTTCTCGGATATTTGCTTTAGAGGGCAATGCTGTGAAATCGGAAAATGAAGAGTTGGAAGCTTTTTCGCTGTTGCGAAACGGACTAATTAATGCTGTTGCTAACAGGAAGCGAAATCCACATATGACGGCTCTTCCTGATCAAATAGTTTGGGGGAGAAGTCCTGTACGCATTGACCTTGCAGGGGGATGGACGGACACTCCGCCGTTTTCGCTTTATGCTGGTGGGAATGTGGTAAATTTGGCCATTGAACTGAATGGTCAGCCTCCGTTGCAGGTATATGTGAAACCTTGCAAGGAATTCAGGTTTGTGTTGCGCTCTATTGATATGGGGGCAACGGAGGTAGTAGAAACGTTTGATGAACTGCGAGATTTTAGAAAGTTGAGATCGCCTTTCTCTATTCCCAAAGCTGCGCTGGCTCTCTGTGGGTTTTTGCCTGAGTTTTCGGCCGAACGGTTTGATTCGCTTAGCGAACAATTGAAAGCTTTTGGCATGGGAATTGAATTGACTCTATTGGCAGCTATTCCTGCTGGATCAGGTTTGGGAACAAGCTCGATTCTTGCATCAACTGTGTTAGGGGCACTCAGCGATTTTTGTGATCTCCAGTGGAACAAACAGGACATAAGCACCAATACACTCTTGTTGGAACAACTTTTGACAAGTGGCGGTGGATGGCAGGATCAATATGGTGGCATTTTACATGGTGTGAAGTTGTTGGAGTCTGACCGTGGTTTTGTGCAGAAACCACAAATTAGTTGGTTGCCCGATTACTTGTTTACTGACCCGGTGTATAAAGCATGTCATCTGTTATATTACACGGGAATCACACGGGTGGCAAAGAACATATTGGGTGAGATTGTAAGGTCGATGTTCCTTAACTCTGCACAGCACCTCTCTATCTTGCACGATATGAAAATACATGCGCTTGATATGGCTGAGTGTATTCAACGAGGCGATTTTGAGCGGTACGGAAAATTGATTTTGAAAACTTGGGAACAGAAGAAATTAATTGATAGCGGTACAAACCCACCTGCAGTTAATAGTATCATAGATTTGATTAAAGATTATACATTGGGATATAAACTGCCAGGAGCTGGAGGTGGTGGCTATCTTTATATTGTAGCCAAAGATCCAGAAGCGGCAGTGCGCATCAAGCGTATTCTTAATAATAACAGACCAAACGATAAAGCACGATTTGTTGATATGGAGCTTTCTAATAAAGGGTTTCAGGTTTCTCGGTCGTGAAGGTTAGAGACAAGAGACAAGAGACAAGGGCAAGACAAGGGAATAGAAAATAGGTGTTGGGTGTTAGGGGATTTGTATTAAAGGCCTGAAGGGCCCATATAATTCAGCCCAATGGCAACGCCTTGGGTTAGGAGAATATACCTCTAATATACGCCCTACAGGGGCAACAGGAGTAATAATAGTGAAAGGACTCGTTCTAATATGCGCAAAAAGATTCAATCCAATAGGATATATGAAACTCAGCTGGAAATAAACAAAAACAATAATGAGAAAAGATTCTAAAATATATGTAGCAGGGCATCGTGGATTGGTGGGGTCTGCTATATGGAATAATCTGAAGCAAAAGGACTATACCAATTTAATTGGTCGATCAAGCAAAGAGTTGGACTTGATGGACGCAGTTGCCGTATCAAAATTCTTTCAAGAGGAACAGCCAGAGTATGTGTTTTTAGCAGCGGCGCATGTTGGGGGCATCATTGCAAACAATGTGTATAGAGCTGATTTCATATTCCGCAATTTGCAGATACAAAATAATGTGATTTGGCAGAGCTTTGAACACAAGGTGAAGAAATTGCTTTTCTTGGGGAGTACATGCGTTTATCCGAAGGATGCACCACAACCGATGCATGAGGATGCATTGTTGACCTCGCCCTTGGAATATACGAATGAACCTTATGCGATAGCAAAAATTGCGGGGTTGAAAATGTGCGAAAGCTTCAATTTGCAATATGGAACTAACTACATTGCTGTGATGCCAACTAACTTGTATGGGCCTAATGATAATTTCCATCTGGAGCGTAGTCATGTGTTGCCCGCTATGATTAGAAAAATACATTTGGCTAAATGCTTGATGAATAATGATTGGGATGCTATTGAGAAAGATTTGAATGAGAGACCTGTTGAGGAAGTGTCGGGTGATAGTTCGCATGACGAGATAGAACGTGTTTTGAAAAAACATGGCGTGACCGCCGAAAAAGTAGCATTGTGGGGAACGGGCAGGCCGATGCGTGAGTTTTTGTGGAGCGAAGAGATGGCGGATGCTTGTGTGTTTGTGATGGAGAAGGTGAACTTTGAGGAACTGAAGGGTGACTCGAAAGAGGTGCATAATTGTCATATCAATATAGGTACAGGCAACGAGGTTAGTATTGCTGATTTGTCTGCTATAATTAAATGTACTGTGGGTTACAAAGGCGCTATTACATTTGATGCTTCTAAACCTGACGGCACAATGCGTAAACTGACAGATGTGTCGAAACTGAATGACCTTGGATGGACACATCAAGTGGAAGTGGAAGAGGGGGTGAAGAGGTTGTATGAATGGTATGTTCAGTAGTTGGAGATAAATAAATGACTATTGAACATTAAGCTAAGGGTTAAACACTTTAAATAGATTCATTATGTATACAAAAACCGTTTACACATTATTTTTAATATTTGCTTTTATAACAAATAGTTTTGGACAAAATGGCTTGTTTAATGGGTTAGAGATGAACATGGGAAACTTGCATCGATTGTCTAATGCAGAAACAAGATCCATTAGTCCGGAAAACTTCACTGGTGAAAAAGGAAAGGGAGGAATGGCTATTCCTGATGCGAATGCACCACGAAACATTGCAAATGCATCTCATGCAGCTCGTGACTTAGGACAAGGTTGGAAAGTAAACCCATCAGTTCGCATCAATCCAGGTGAAACTTTTACGATGGCCGAAATTGAAGGTCCTGGTGCTATTCAACATATATGGATGACACCAACAGGAAATTGGCGTTTTTCTATTATTCGAATTTATTGGGACGATGAAACAGAGCCGTCCGTTGAATGTCCCGTTGGTGATTTTTTCGGAATGGGATGGAACGAGTATGCTCACCTTAACTCTATGCCTGTTACGGTAAATCCGGGTAGTGCTTTCAATTGTTATTGGGTTATGCCTTTCAGAAAGAAATGTCGGATTACAATGACCAACATCAATGATGTTGACGCTATGAATCTTTATTATCAAATAGATTATACCTTGACAGAAGTGCCCGAGGATGCAGCTTATTTTCATGCACAATTTCGGAGAACGAAAGTAAATGAAACTTCCGATTATACAATAGTAGATAACATAAAAGGTGAAGGGCATTATGTAGGTGTTTACATGGCTTGGCAGGTAAACAACAATGGTTGGTGGGGTGAAGGAGAAATCAAATTCTTTATGGATGATGATAAACAATTTCCTACAATAATTGGAACAGGAACGGAAGACTATTTTTGTGGGTCATACAATTTTGACCGAAATGGTAAATATGTAACTTTTACCACTCCTTATGCAGGTCTTGTTCAGGTGCTTCCTCCAGATATAACTTATAAGTCGGGTCAGCGATTTGGTTTGTATCGGTGGCACGTAATGGATCCAATTAGGTTTAAGAAAAACTTGCGAATAACCATCCAAGATTTGGGCTGGCGAAATGGGGGGAGGTATTTGCCTCAGAAGTCGGATATATCATCCACCTGTTTTTGGTATCAACGAGAGCCACATGCTAAGTTCCCTAAACTGCCCGAATGGCAAGAGTTAGAAGTCAATTGAAGTAGCTTCTAATATAAAATATACAATAAGAAAAGCGTCAAGACCCTTAAAGTCCTGACGCTTTTCATTTTATTCTATCACTGCAATTCTCAAAAGAGTAACGCAGTATTTGTTTCTTTCAAAGAATACTTAGTATCCCCTAATCGCTTTAATCCCTGGCAACTCTTTGCCTTCCATAAATTCAAGCAAAGCTCCACCACCAGTAGATACATAAGATACTTTGTCGGCAAGACCAAATTTGTTGATACATGCCACAGAGTCTCCACCACCAATTAGCGAGAATGCTCCTTTTTCAGTTGCTTCGGCAATTGCTTCGGCTACTGCACGAGAACCATGTTCAAAGTTGTCGAATTCGAAAACTCCTGTTGGGCCGTTCCAAAGTATTGTTTTTGAGTTCTTAATAACCTCCACAAATTTCTTTTCAGATTTAGGACCAATGTCCAAACCTTCCCAACCATCAGGTATTTCTCCTACTGGAGCGAAGTCAGTTTTTGCATCGTTGCTAAAGCTATCTGCAATTTTAGCATCTTGTCCCAATAGAAGGTTTACACCATTCTCTTTGGCTTTTTCTACCAGTTCTTTTGCTAAGTCAAGCTTATCGTCTTCCACAATGGAATTACCAATGTTTCCACCAAATGCTTTGGCAAAAGTGTATGTCATGCCTCCAGCAAGTATCAAGTTGTCTACTTTGTCAAGCAGGTTGTTGATAATTTCAATTTTAGATGAAACTTTCGATCCACCCATAATTGCGGTGAATGGACGTTGTGTGTCTTTAAGTACTTTCTCAACTGCATTAATCTCTTTTTGCATCAAATAGCCAAAAAGCTTATGATCTGCATCAAAATGTTCTGCTATCAGAGCAGTTGAAGCATGTGCTCTATGAGCTGTGCCAAAAGCATCATTCACATAAACATCTGCATAAGAGGCAAGACGTTTTGTAAACTCTTTTTGAGACTCTTTCAATGCTTTCTTAGCTTTTTCTTTGTCTTTATCTGGTGCACCTTCTGCAAGACGTGGTTTGCCTTCTTCCTCGGCATAAAACCTAAGGTTTTCTAATAGCAAAACCTCTCCGGGTTGCAGTGCTGCTGCTTTTGCTGCTGCTTCTTCTCCAATAGAATCAGTAGCAAACTGCACTTCAACACCCAAGAGTTCTGAAATGCGAGGCATAATGTGTTTTAATGAAAGAGAATCAGTCACTTGTTTGGGACGTCCAAAATGGGTGCCAATGATGACACTACCTCCATCTTTTAAAATTTTTTTAAGAGTAGGCAAGGCTGCACGAATACGCGTATCGTCTGTGATGTTGAATTGTTCATCTAACGGTACGTTGAAATCTACGCGTACAAACGCTTTCTTTCCTGAAAAATCAAATTGGTCAATAGTTTGCATAATATATTTAGTTTTTTGCTAATGTGTTCAGTTTATATTGCTATAATTCTTGAAGTAGAAACAAGTAGGGCACAAAGATAACACTTTGTTGTCATTTCTTTTTGTTGATGAGCAAAAATTATCCGTTATTGATTCTTATTTCATAAGAAACAGGCACTGCCGATTTGTACATAGCCAATACTCCACAGTAATTTTCGAATGATAGCTTAACGGCTCTTTCTATTTTCTTTTCTGGCAATTCTTCTCCAGTAAATTCATATAAGAGCTTAATTGATTTGTATTGTTTAGGATGCTCATCTGATAACTCTGCATCAACATTTATATCAAAACCTCTCAATTCTACACGCATTTTGCGAAGCATCTCCACAACGTCCAGTCCAGTGCAACCTGCAGCTGATGCAAGTAATAATTTCTTTGGTCGGGGACCGTGGTTTTGTCCGCCCTGGTCTTCACCCAAGTCAATTACAACGTCGTGTCCGTCGATATCTGTAGAAAATGTATTGTTTTCTTTCCATACTGTTTTAATAGAATGTGTAGTCATTTTTCTTCTTTTTGATGTTAATTAATAATACATTTAAACAATTTATTGCTCATTTAGTTCGAATGTAAGAATAAGCATAAATGCTTGACAACTCGAAAGTTTTACATGTATAAAACTTTCGATCAATAAGTTTATTATAATCACTCAAAGTGTTACTTTTGTACAAAACAATTGATATGATTGATGTGAATGCGGATGTATTGCTTATTTATACGGGCGGTACAATTGGTATGATTGAGAACTTGGAAACTGGCGCATTGGAGCCGTTCAATTTTAGCCATCTTCGATCAAATGTGCCAGAGATGAAAAGGCTGAACTTTCATGTTGATACCTATATATTTGATCCATTAATTGATTCATCAGAAATATCGCCCAAAAAGTGGCGGGAGATGGTGGAAGTAGTTAAAGCAAATTATGACAAATACGATGGGTTTGTTATTTTGCACGGCACCGACACCATGTCGTACACCGCTTCAGCTCTCAGCTTTATGTTTGACAACTTAACAAAGCCTATCATATTCACCGGCTCTCAACTCCCAATTGGGAAACTACGAACCGATGGAAAAGAAAACTTGATAACAGCACTTGAAATAGCTGCTGATAAAGACGTTGATGGGCATCCAGTCGTTCCCGAAGTTTGTATTTATTTTCAGAACCTTCTTTTTAGAGCCAACAGAACAACCAAAATTAATGCCGAAAACTTCAATGCCTTCACCAGTGCTAACTTTGCTCCCTTGGCCGAGGCGGGAGTAACTATTCGCTATAATAACACAACGGGCTTGAAACCCGACTATAGCAAAGAGGTGCTGTTTTATGAAGAATTTGATGATTGTATTGCAGTGCTTAAAATATTTCCTGGTATTTCTTCGGAAGTGGTAGCTGCTATGTTGAACATAGATAATATTAAAGGTGTTGTATTGGAAACTTACGGTTCTGGCAATGCCTTATGTGATGAGTGGTTTATTTCTGAATTGAAAAAGGCGGTTGATCGAGATATCGTTGTAGTCAACATCACACAATGTCTGTATGGAACAGTTGAAATGTTTCGTTACGAAACGGGTCAAAGCCTGCTGAAGATAGGAGTTATTAGTGGTTTCGATTTGACAACCGAAGCCGCCATTGCCAAACTAATGTTTTTGTTTGGATTGGATAAAACACCCCAAGAAGTACGCCAATTAATGCAAGTATCACTGCGCGGAGAAATGAATACCAACAATGCTTAAAGGTTACGAGAACTTAAGTGTGCTTGCCACAAATGCAGAAAATGATTTTAAGAACTTTCGCAAGAAGAACTTGAAGCGATTGAAGAAAATGGATTGCGAGATTCATGCCTTGCACAATCAGGTTACTGATGAGATAGATTGTTTGCAATGTGGCAATTGCTGCAAAACACTGGGTCCGCTTATAACTGATGTCGACATCAATAGAATGACAAAAGCCTTGCGCATGACACCCTCCGAAGTTGTAGAAAACTACCTCAAGATTGATGAGGATGGCGACTATGTTTTCAAAGAGATGCCTTGTCCATTTCTGATGGCTGATAACTACTGCATTATCTACGAAAACAGACCCAAAGCATGTCGCGAATATCCACACACCGACCGCAAGAAATTCTATCAAGTGTACAATTTATCGGTGAAAAATGCTTATACTTGCCCTATTGCCTTCGAGGTTTTAAGTGGAATAATAAGAATGAAATAATATATGGAAAATTTAAATTACGGAGTTATTGGAAACTGCAGAAGCGCTGCATTGGTGTCGAAGGAGGGAAGTCTTGATTGGTTTTGTTTCCCCGATTTTGATTCACCCTCAATCTTTTCACGCATACTTGACAAGGAAAAAGGAGGACATTTCTCTTTTGTTGTTTCTGACGATTACACTATTACTCAGAAATATGTAGATCACACCAATATACTTATCACAACCTACAAATCGGATGAAGGGTCATTCCTTGTGTTCGATTATATGCCACATTTCACTACTACAGAAAATAAATCGTATTTACCACCAGAGATACATCGCTACATGCGGGTTATAAGTGGAAAACCTAAGTTGCGCATTGAGTATAAACCACGCATGAACTATGCACGCGAAGAAGTAGAACATCTAAAGTTCGAAGAGTATATAAAGACAATATCAAAGAAAGACGAAGACGATAAAATATACCTATACACAAGTGTAGACTTTGATACTGTTTTAAATAGTGAAGAATTTGTTTTAGAAGAAAGTCAATTCTTTTTGCTTTCATACAATCAAAAGCTGGTGACTGTCGATTTAGAAGGGATTCATTTGAACTACGAGCGCACGAAGGTCTATTGGATGAACTGGAGCAGTCGTTCGCGTCAATTTGAAGAGTATAACGAGTTGATTATTCGCAGTACGCTTGTGCTTAAATTAATGGCCTATCAATACTCGGGAGCTATGCTTGCAGCACTCACTACCAGCTTGCCAGAGTCCATTGGCGAAGTGCGCAACTGGGACTATCGTTTTTGTTGGGTGCGCGATGCTTCTATGACCATTGATACACTCTTTTATTTGAAACATAAGAATACGGCTCAGCGATTTATTGGATTTGTAAAATCTATTCTAAAAGAACGAGATGATAGTTTCCAAATAATGTATGGCATTAGGGGAGAAAAAGAGCTAACAGAGGAGGTTCTTCCACATTTATCTGGCTATGAAAACTCTGCTCCTGTTAGGATTGGAAATGCTGCTTACACACAAAAACAGAACGACTCTATTGGATATTTGCTTGATGTTATTTATCAGTATTACTATTATGCACCAGGTACATTGGATGAAGTGGAGGAGATATGGGAAATTGTGAAAAAGCTTGTTCGCATGGTGCTGCGCGATTGGAGAAAGCCCGATCAAAGCATTTGGGAGTTCCGAACCATTTCGAGCCATTTTGTTTTTTCAAAAGTGATGAGTTGGGTAGCCATTGACAGAGCTGCTAAGATTGCATCGTTACTACAGAAAGATAAATATGCCAATGCTTGGGAAGGTGCTGCTGATGAGATTAAAGAAGACATTATTACGCATGGATGGAAAGAAGAGATACAAAGTTTCTCACAAGCTTACGATAATTTAGATTTTGATTCATCGGTTCTATTAATGCAAACCTACGGTTTCATTGAGGCTACTGATGAGCGATACATTAAGACAGTAAAAGCCATAAAAGAGAACCTGCTACACAATGGATTGATGTATCGATACAAATCGGCAGACGATTTTGGTGAGCCAACATCTGCTTTCACTATATGCACTTTTTGGCTGATTGAAGCTTTGTTTGTGATTGGCGAAAAGGAGGAAGCGCGTCAGATATTTGATGATTTAATTAAAAATGCTAACCATGTTGGTCTGTTTAGCGAGGATTTGGATTTTGAAACCAAACGCCGATTGGGCAACTTCCCTCAGGCTTACTCTCACTTGGCATTGATTAATACAGCAGCCCTGTTTGCAGAGGAGAAAACAGTGTCGCAGTTTATAAGGGCATAACTATTTATTAAGAGTCTAAAATTTAGAGGCTGACCTGTGTGTTAGCCTTTTTTACTTATATACGGTATTATTTTTTTCTGATTTTTTTTATTCAACTATTAATCTGTTACAATTAGATATGTATATTATACAATTCAATAGTAAATGCGTCTAAAAACAGGTGGAAATTAAATCCACCACGGTGAATTAGACTTTCATCTAATGAAAATCCAATTTACCACGGTGAAAATGTTTTGAAACACATAAATGAAGCTTTTTAACACAAAAATGAAGAAAAAACGATGGTTATAAAGAAAAAGTGATCTGGAAAAGAAGAATCAACTGTTGAAAATAGACTATTTTCATGGGAAATTGAATTTTTAAAGCATAAAAGAGAAAAATTGCGACAATAATACCCCAAAAATGTGTTTTAAAACATTTTCAACGCGTTGAATCCAAATTTCATCAGTTTTAAACATTTTCACCGCAGGAGAAATGTTTAGAAAAAGATATTTCAATGGTTATTTGGAATTACCTGTCAAATAGGCAATTTTGGATTAAAGAAAAAGATATATCAATACACCATTAATATATTGCTCCTGATTTCTTTTTTTTTGTTTTTACTTCATAGAAAAGATTTACAACTTCATTTGGAAAAGTTGTTTAACTTTAATAGATTTGTGCTGTTGCCTGAAATTTTGCTAATAAAAGAAATACACACAGTGATTATTTTAATAATACTTTTGAACTATAATTATTTACCAATAAAAAAACAGACTGAATATGAGAAACAAGATTCTTGGAGCGCTCTTGCTCACGTTCCTTTTTAGTGCAAGCTATGCACAAAAAGCAAATGATGATGTGTTTAGTGAAAAGTACATTAAGTCAGTTATGACAAAAGCTACCGAATGGCAGTTGAATAACCCTAAACATCATCCATTAGACTGGACCAATGGTGCTTTTTATGCTGGAATGTTTGCTGCCTGGGAAACTACCAAGTCAGATGCAATCTATCAGTCTTTGATTGATTGGGGCAAGAATGAACAGTGGGAACCTCACAAAAGATGGTTTCATGCCGATGATCATACCATTACTCAAACTTATATTGATCTGTATAGACTGGAAAAAGATCCTAAAATGATTGAGGCTACTATCGACACGCTCAACAAATTCATTTCTGAGCCTTATCCAACCCGAGGTAAAATTGATATCATTAAATGGTGGTGGTGTGATGCTTTGTTTATGGGGCCTCCGGCATTGGTGAAGTTGGGCAATACAATTGGAGATAATAATTTATTGAAAGCTAATGACAAATACTTCAAACAATGTTATGAGATTCTTTATAATAAAGAGGAACATTTATTTGCACGTGACTTGAATTACGTTATTAAATCTGATGGCACTGGACGAAGAGAGAAAAATGGTGAACTCATATTTTGGTCACGTGGTAATGGTTGGGTAATGGGTGGAATTGTGCGAGTATTGCAAGAGCTTTCTGCCGATTATGCTGAGCGTCCCTTCTATGAGAATTTATTGAAAGAAATGGCTGCCCGTGTTGTAGGTCTTCAGCAACCCGATGGTTTGTGGCGTGCCAGTTTGTTAGATCCCGCCTCATATCCAGGTGGAGAGGTCAGTGGTTCAGGATTTATGTGCTACAGCTTGGCTTGGGGTATCAATAATGGGCTGCTTGATAGAGCAACTTATCTGCCAGCCGTTAAAAAAGCGTGGACAGCGCTTGCCAATTGTGTAAATGATGAAGGTAGAGTAGGTTGGGTTCAACTCATTGGTGCAGATCCGCAACTTAACTTCAGTGAAGACAGTTGGGAGGTTTTTGGCACTGGAGCATTTTTGCTTGCAGCCAGTGAGGTGATTAAGCTAAAGTAGCATTACCTATAAAATGAAATAAAGAAAAAGCCTCCTCAAAAACAAAATGTTTTGAGGAGGTCTTTTTTTATCATGAAATATAGGAAAAAAAGAGTTAAGTCTGTGGTCCTCTTTTCTCTTCAATCAATCTTTCAATTGGCTTATTCATCGTTTCAATCTTTGCAAACGAGCCTGGGAAGTTTTCATTGATATAATCGATCATCATCTCGCGCACCTCCACGCGCAAATCCCAATTAATAGAAGAGTCTGCACTACTAACCAGCACCCTGATTTCTTTGTACCACTCTTTACTATCAGTCACTTGTATGTTTTGAACACGTCCATCCCACTTAGAATTTGTTTTGAGATAGCTTTCCAGTCTCTTGCGAAGAGGATCTAAAGACAGGTCGTATGACACATATAGATAGACAGTGCCAATAATGTGCGACGTGGTGCTTGTCCAATTCTGTATGGGAGTTTGAAGAAAATAGTCGATGGGCACCACCAATCTTCTTTCGTCCCATAGCTTTACAAGCACATAAGTAATATTAATCTCTTCTATGCGTCCCCATTCACCCTCAATCACTACCACGTCGTCTATCTTGATGGGTTGTGTGATGGCAATTTGCAATCCCGATAATAATTGACCTGCACTACGCTGTGCTGCCAAACCCACAATGATACCCAACACACCAGCCGAAGCCAAGATTCCTTTACCCAGATTCTTTACAGTTTCGAATGTCATCAATCCAATGGCAATGAAAACAATGATAATGATAGCAATTATTACCGCTTCAAACATTCTAATTTGTGTCAACTTGCCTCTCGCTTCAAGGTTGTCAGAATCTGATAGATTTAGCTTGTTTTGTGAAAACTTGGAGATGGCTCTCACTCCTTGTACCAATAGCCAACCTATAGATGCTATCAGCAGTATTTGACTAATCTTCTTCAGCACATTAAAGAACTCGGCATCATCGGCAAGATAGGTGCTAAATATGTGTAGAGATGTTGAAAATATAATCCAAATGGCTGGAACTTTCAGCAGTTTAATAAGGAAGTTGTCAATCCCTGTATTTGTTTTAGATGCTCTCTTTTCGAATCGTTTCACAATTTTGTTGAAAATGATTAGAAAGAGCGATACGCATACAAGAAATATAAGCGTAATGAAAAATAGCCTCCAGTTTTCGTTATTCTGAAATAAATTGTTTAAATAGTCCATTTTACGTCTTTAGTTATTTTTTGTTATGTGACATTTACGATTCTCTCCATCAGAGGTTATTCAATTAATCCTTCCAAAAAAGGTACCACTTCAGACTGCCATGGCAAGCGATATTGAGCAGCATCCGAAAAATCGCCCACTTTAATTGATACTCCACCCTCTGGAAGAGCAAGAAACATATCATCGTCGGTTGTGTCATCGCCAATAGCTAAAACAAAGTCATACTCATCCTTTTCAAGCAAGCGATTAATTTCGCTCCCCTTGTGATAATCTGGTGATTTTATTTCAACAATTTTGTTGCCACGCATAATTTGTAAATTCTGTCGACTAACGGGTCCCATTAATTGATTAACCAATTGTTTTTCGCGCATTTCGGCCAACCATATATCTGAGTTACGGTAATGCCACACAAGAGATGTGTTTTTTATTTCCAACTCAGAACGTGGAGTTTTATCTATGGTGCGTTTAATAATATCTAATATCTCTTCGTCCCACTCTGGCTTTTCTTTCAAATTTTGGTGCCATTCCCCATCAAATTTATAAAAAGCACCATGTTCGGCAGCCAGATCCAAATCAATTCCTTCGAACCATTTGTCTAAGATTTCGTGATTGCGACCACTGTTGATAACTACTTTGTTGTTTTTGTCGCTTACCATATTTTTAATGAGCTGTAATGTTTCTTTGGTGGGCGTTGCGTCCTCAGGATTCTTCACAAAAGCAGACAATGTGCCATCATAATCTAATACTAATAACCTTTTCTTTGCTTTGTCATATTTCTTCTTTATAATGTCAAGCTTGTTTTGCGTTATAACTTTTTTGTTAATACCTATATTCTGATTTTTAATAGCTTGAAGCTCTTCAACAAAATCAGTAGCCCACTTCTTAACTGTTTGCGTTGAAATGCGTTTTTTCATTCTATCCATGCGTTCTTTTTTCTCATCTTTACCCATCGTCAATGCTTTATATATTGACTTGTCTATTTCTTCCGCATCATTTGGGTTTACAATTATGGCATCGGAGAGTTCTATAGCAGCACCAGCCATCTCACTCAGTATAAGCACCCCAGGGTTGTCGTGTTTGGTTGCTATGTATTCTTTTGCTACTAAGTTCATACCATCGCGTAATGGCGTAACCAAGCCAATGTCTGCAGTATGATACATTGCTATAAGTTCTTCGAATTCAAAGCTACGGTAGAAATAGTGAACGGGCGTCCAACCTAATTCAGAATACTTACCATTCAAGTTTCCAATGGTTTCATCAATCTTTGTTTTCAAGTCGGCATATTTGTCCACTTGATCACGAGAAGGTACAACAATCATTGCCAGTGATACTTTACCTAAATATTCAGGATGATTTTCAAGGAATTGACCAAATCCCTCTAATCTATGAAGTATACCTTTACTATAATCCAATCTGTCTACTGAAAGTATGATGGATTCATCGCCAATGTTCTTTCTTATTTCTTTCACGTGTTCTTTCACTTTGGGTTTCAAAACTGCATCGTGATAAGTCTCATAATTAATTCCCATTGGGAAGGTATCAACATGCACCATTCGATCGCTCAGTTGAATTTCGTCCAGTTTGCTTTCTAACTGTAACACCCTGTATATGGCACTGATAAAGTGGCGCATATAGTCATGAGTGTGAAAACCTATAAGGTCTGCTCCTAAAAGTCCGTTAAGCACTATTTCTCTCTCTGGAAGCACACGAAATAGCTCGTAAGATGGAAAAGGAATATGGTGGAAATAACCGATACTGACGTTATTTTTCTTTTCTCTTATCATTGCAGGTAAAAGCATCAATTGATAGTCTTGCACCCATATAATGTCTTCATCGTTGATGAGAGGAAGTGCTGCATCTCGAAATAGTTGGTTAACTTCTTGATACGATTCCCAATATTCTTTTTTGTATTCGATATACGAAAAAAAGTAGTGACACAATGGCCAAATGGTGCTGTTGCTATATCCTTCGTAATATTTTTCTAAGTGGTCGTTTGTCAAAAAAACAGGATAAAAGTCTAATTCATTTAGTCGTTCTGTTATTTCTTTTCGCTCATCTTCATCATCGGTGTAGATGCCGGGCCAACCAACCCATATTTTTTTTGCTTTGGTTTCAAGTGATCCCAAGCCTGTAGCCAATCCACCTTCACTGGGAGTAATGATGAATTTTCCGTTTTCATCCTTTTCTATTTTTACGGGGAGACGGTTAGATAAAATAATTAGTTTCATTGCAATGTTGTATTATGTTTATATTGTGTAGTTTATGCTTTCTTGTTATAACATCAGTAAACAATAAAAGATTAATCTATGCAGTCATTTAACTTTTGTTTTGTTGTTACATTCTGAGTTGTATTTAACTTAAAAACTAACTAAAAGACATTCTATATCAATAATAAGTTTCACATTAACTTTTGAGAAATCAGCACTTAAAGAAAAATAAATATAAAATTGCAAAGTGGAGTTTGCAATCTGATAAATTAGTTGTAATTTCGTCCAACTGATTGATAAAACATTAAGTGGAGACATTCTTAAGTACACACAAATATCTGATGGACAATATGCAGCCTACATTATATAGGCGTTATCTGATGGATAAGATAGATTGGTCTGACAGATTAATAGGTATCAAAGGTACAAGAGGTGTCGGGAAAACAACTTTTCTTTTGCAATATGCTAAAGATAACTTCAAAGAGTGCGATAGAAGATGCTTGTACATCAATTTAAATAATTTCTATTTCACAGAATGTTCTTTAGTTGATTTTGCTGACAAGTTTGTGTCAATGGGAGGTGAGACATTATTAGTAGACCAAGTTTTTAAATATCCCGAATGGTCTCAAGAGTTGAGAAAGTGTTATGATTTGTATCCTTTTTTAAAGATCATTTTCACAGGTTCATCTGTCATGAAATTGAAAAAAAGCAATCAATATATTGGAGAATTGGTTCATTCTTACAATTTGTATGGTTTTTCTTTCAGAGAGTATATTGGAGCAATAACGAACATTGAGCTTCCATTTTTCACAATTAATCAAATTGTTAGTAATCACCAAGCGTTAGTTGATGACATTTTAAAACAAGTTGACATAGAAAGGTATTTCACCGATTATATTCATCATGGATACTATCCATTTTTTTTCGAGAAAAGAAACTATTCTGAGAATTTGCTCAAAACTATGAATATGATGCTTGAAGTTGACATTTTATATATTCAACAAATAGAGCAAAGTTATTTGTCTAAAATTAGAAAGCTTTTTTATATATTGGCTATTCAATCGCCTACTACACCTAATGTGAGCCAACTTAGTTTAGATTGTGGCATTTCTCGTGCAACTGTAATGAATTATATGAAATACTTGCAAGATGCGCGCCTCATTAACATGCTTTATAAGCAGGATTGTGGTTTTCCTAAAAAACCCGACATGATATATATGAACAATACGAATATCATGTTTCCTACAAAACGCACCAATGTTGAAAGGGGTGCGTTGAACGAGACATTCTTTTATAATCAGGTCAGCGTTGCTGGTTCTGTTAGGAAGGGCGATCACACTAATCAATTTTCTGTAAACGATACATATCATTTTAGAATAGAATTGGAAAATAAAAAATATGCGAAGAGCCATGACCATTATGTTGTTGTGGATGCACTGCAAACGAAGGGTGCCAATGTAATACCTTTATGGCTTTTTGGATTTTTGTATTAAGTAGGGTCTTTAGAAATAGTATTAGTCACTAACTTTTCTTGACCATAAATTTACTTTGTCACTTGTGACAATTAATATTTTGATAAAAACAAAATTAAAATAAACGAGATTTACAATTATGGCTAAACAAAAAAAATTTTTAACCTGTGATGGTAATCAAGCTGCAGCTCACATAGCATATATGTTTAGTGAGGTTTCGGCTATCTATCCTATCACACCGTCATCTACAATGGCTGAATATATTGATGAGTGGTCGGCTAACGGACGCAAGAATATATTTGGACAACCTGTATTGGTGCAACAAATGCAGTCTGAAGGGGGTGCTGCAGCTGCTATGCATGGAGCATTGCAGGCTGGAGCTTTAACATCAACTTTTACTGCATCTCAGGGCTTATTGCTCATGTTGCCCAACATGTATAAAATGGCTGGCGAGCTTTTGCCAGGTGTTTTTCACGTATCGGCACGTGCACTTGCTGCTCAAGCTTTATCTATATTTGGTGATCACCAAGATGTGATGGCGGCACGACAAACAGGTTTTGCCATTTTTGCCACAGGTTCGGTACAAGAGGTAATGGACTTATCTGCTATTGCTCACTTAGCTGCAATAGAAAGCCGTGTTCCTTTTATGCACTTCTTTGATGGATTTAGAACATCACACGAAATTCAAAAGATTGAAGCGCTTGAAACTGAAGATTTGGCTCCTCTATTGAATAAGGAAGCGTTATCAGAATTTAGAAAAAGAGCACTTACTCCGGATGCACCTGTAACAAGAGGAACTGCACAAAACGATGATATTTATTTCCAATCGCGCGAAGCGGCAAATCCATTTTATGAAGCTGTTCCAGGAATTGTAGAGAAATACCTTGAGCAATTGGCCGCTATTACTGGGCGCAAATATGGTTTGTTCGATTATTATGGTGATCCTGAAGCAGACCGTGTAATTATTGCAATGGGTTCCGTTACAGAAACCATTAAAGAGGTAGTAGATCACTTAAACAATGTTGAAGGTAGAAAAGTGGGTGTGGTGAGTGTTCATCTTTATCGTCCATTTAAAGCAGATGCTTTGTTGTCTGTTATACCTAAAACTGCAAAAGAAATTACTGTTATTGACAGAACTAAAGAGCCAGGAGCAGAAGGACAACCTTTGTATCTTGATGTGCGAAGTTCATTTTATGGAAAAGAGAATGCTCCAAATATTACTGGAGGTATCTACGGTTTATCATCTAAGGACACAACACCAGCTCAAATAATGGCTATTTTCAAAAACATGAAAATGCCAATGCCAAAGAATGACTTTACTGTTGGAATTGTAGACGATGTTACGTTTAAATCGCTTCCTTTGAAAGAAGAGATTGCAATGGATGACTCAATATACGGAGCTAAATTCTACGGATTAGGTTCAGATGGTACAGTAGGAGCTAACAAAAACTCCATCAAAATTATTGGAGATAATACGGATAAGTTTGTACAAGCTTATTTTGCTTATGACTCTAAAAAGTCGGGTGGTTTCACAGCATCGCATCTTAGATTTGGAGACACACCCATTCGATCTACTTATTTGGTGAATACGCCAAACTTTGTGGCTTGTCACGTGCCTGCCTATCTCAATCTATACGATATGACGCGTGGACTAAAAGAGGGGGGTACTTTCTTATTGAATTCAATATGGTCAAAAGAGGAGGTTGGAAATCACTTGCCCGATCACATAAAGAAATATCTTGCTGAAAAGAAAATCAATTTTTATATAATCAACGCTACTAAAATAGCATCGGAAATTGGATTAGGAAATAGAACTAACACAATTCTACAATCAGCTTTCTTCAATATATCAAATGTAATTCCTTTTGATTTGGCTGTTGATCAGATGAAGAAATTCATTGTAAAATCGTATGGTCTTAAAGGTGAGGAGATTGTTAGAAAAAACAATTTGGCTGTTGATAGAGGAACGGAAGTTGAAAAAGTAGAAGTTCCACAAGAATGGGCTAATATAGTTGAAATTGAAGATGATAAAACTAATTTAGTACCTGAGTTTATTGAAAAAGTTGTTAGACCCGTTAATGCACAACGTGGCTATGATTTGCCTGTTTCCATGTTTACTGGTCGCGAAGATGGAACTTGGGATCATGGAACGAGTAAATACGAAAAACGTGGTGTAGCTTCGTTTGTTCCAGTATGGAACGCTGAAAACTGTATTCAATGTAACCAGTGTGCTTATGTTTGTCCTCACGCTACAATTCGTCCATTTGTACTTGATGAAAAAGAACAAGAAGGTTTGGGTGAAGATGTTACTCTATTGAAAGCTCAAGGAAGACAATTTCCAAATATGGCTTACCGCATACAAGTGGATGTGTTAGACTGTTTGGGTTGTGGTAATTGTGCTGATGTATGTCCTGGAAGAAGAGGTGAAAAAGCATTGGAGATGGTTCCAATCACCACTCAATTAGAAAATCAAAAGAACTGGGACTACATGATGGAAAAAGTGACAAGCAAAGCCCACTTAGTTGATGTGAAGCTGAATGTAAAAAACTCTCAGTTTGCTACGCCTCTATTTGAGTTTTCAGGCGCGTGTTCTGGTTGTGGCGAAACGCCCTACATTAAATTGGTTACTCAGCTATATGGAGACCGAATGATGATTGCAAATGCTACAGGTTGTTCTTCCATTTATGGCGGTTCTGCACCTTCTACTCCTTACACTACTAACGAAGAAGGCAAAGGTCCAGCATGGGCTAACTCTCTGTTTGAAGACAATGCTGAGTTTGGTTTTGGCTTTGTTATTGCAAACGCAAGTATGCGCCTTCGAATTGAAAACTTGATGAGTCAAGCGCTTGTTTTGAATGATTTTTCTGACGAACTCAAGGAGTTATTTAAAGAGTGGATTGAAGTAAAAGACGATGGTGATAAAACAAAAGAGTTGCAGCCAAGATTAATGGCGCTTCTGAATAAAAATACTACTCCGTTAGCAACCGAAATTGCTTCACTTGAAAAATATATGGTGAAGAAATCTATTTGGGTATTTGGTGGTGACGGATGGGCTTATGATATCGGCTTTGGTGGGTTAGACCACGTTTTGGCTATGGGGCAAGACATCAATGTGCTGGTGCTTGATACGGAAATTTACTCCAACACTGGAGGACAATCTTCTAAATCTACTCCATTGGCAGCCGTTGCTAAATTTGCAGCTTCTGGGAAACGTACTCGTAAGAAAGACCTGGGTATGATGCTTACAAATTATGGCTACATATATATAGCGCAGGTTTCAATGGGTGCAAATCAAGGACAATTCTTGAGGGCACTGAAAGAGGCTGAAGCTTACAAAGGACCTTCTATAATTATTGCATACTCTCCATGTATCAGTCACGGACTGAAAAAAGGAATGGGTAGTGCACAGTGGGAAGAAAAGCAAGCTGTTGAAAGTGGATACTGGCACTTGTGGAGATATAATCCTACATTGATGGAAGAAGGAAAGAATCCTTTCATTTTGGACAGTAAAGAACCCGACTGGAGCAAGTTTGATGAGTTTTTGGGAAGAGAAGTGCGTTACACTTCACTCGAAAAATCATTTCCTGAGGAGTCTGCTGATTTATATGCTGCAGCTAAAGAAAGTGCAGAGTGGCGCTATAAATCTTATCTTCGAATGGCAGCTGCTGACTATTCAGTGGTCGAAGAAAACGACGTTGCAGAATAAGATTTATAAAAATACGAACTAATTATAATTTCAACGAAAGCGGCTATTAATGGTCGCTTTTGTTGTTTATTATATTTCAAAAAATAATGTTATCTTTGTACACTAAATCAGGCTATAACAATGAAAATCCAGATTATAAATGGTCCCAATCTAAATCTTCTTGGAAGAAGAGAACCTGAAGTATATGGCAGCCAATCATCTGAGGCATATCTTGAAATATTGAGACAAACATATCCCTCTATCACATTGGATTATTTTCAATCCAATATAGAAGGTGAAATCATTGATATGATTCAGAAAGTGGGATTCGAATATCATGGAATTATTCTTAATGCGGGAGCTTACACTCACACTTCCATAGCTATTGGCGATGCCATAAAAGCCATTACTTCTCCAGTTATAGAAGTGCATATTTCAAATGTGTATGCGCGTGAAGAATTCAGAAAACACTCGCACATTTCCTCTTCATGTAGAGGGATAATAAGTGGCTTTGGAATGTACTCATACAGTCTGGCAATAAGTGCATTGTTAGAGATAGCTAAGAAGAAATAATAAATTAAGAACAAAATAATAAGATTAATACAACAATAAATTATGCTTAAACATACAAAAATAGTTGCAACCATTTCAGACAAAATGTGTGAGGTGGATTTCTTGAAGAAGCTATTTGACGAAGGGATGAACGTGGTTCGAATGAATTCTGCTCACTTGGATGAAGAGGGTTTTATGAAGATTATTAATAATGTACGTCAGGTTTCCTATCGTATAGCATTATTGATTGATACAAAAGGTCCAGAAATAAGAACTACTGTGGCAAATGAAGATATATTGTTGAAAACAGGTGACGTAATTCGTGTAGAAGGAAATCCAGAAGGTGTTTCTTCACGCGAAGCTATTTATGTTTCCTATACCAATTTAACACAACGCATGGAAGTGGGTAAGGATATATTGATTGATGATGGAGAGGTTGATTTAAAAGTTGTAGAGGTACATGATAACTATTTAGTGTGTGTGTCTCAAAATGATGGTGTTGTTGGAAGCAGAAAGAGCGTTAACATACCTGATGTACGTATCGATTTGCCTTCTTTGACTGAAAAAGATAAAGAGAATATATTGTTTGCTATTAAAAATGATGTCGATTTTATTGCGCATTCGTTTGTAAGAAACAAGCAGGATGTTTTAGATGTTCAGAAAATTCTTGAAGAACATGACAGTCATATTAAAGTGATTGCTAAAATTGAGAACCAAGAAGGGGTTGATAATATTGACGAAATATTAAGTGCTGCTTATGGCATTATGGTTGCTCGTGGGGATTTAGGTATTGAAGTCGCACAAGAGAAAATACCTGCTATTCAACGTGCATTGATAAGAAAAGCAATTCATTACAAAAAACCAGTTATTGTAGCAACTCAAATGTTGCACTCCATGATTCATAATCCACGTCCAACACGTGCGGAGATTACAGATATTGCAAATGCGATATATTACAGAACTGATGCAGTGATGCTAAGCGGTGAAACTGCTTACGGAAAATATCCTGTTGAGGCTGTACGTACATTGACTAAAGTGGCACGAGAGTCGGAGAGATCAAAATTGAGCGAAAACGATATTCGTGTGCCTTTTATGCAAGATGACAGAGAGGTAACTTCTTTTTTGGCAAAACAAGCTGTGAAATCCGCAGCTAAGCTGAAAACAAAAGCAATTGTAACAGATAGCCACACTGGAAGAACTGCAAGGGTTTTAGCTGCTTTTAGAGGTTCCAAACCTGTGTTTGCAATGGCAACAAGTGAAAGACTCGCACGCGAGTTAGCTTTGTCTTATGGCGTTTGGGCTGAGCATCAACCCGGAGAGGGAATTGAAAACACTAAAGAAAGTAGACGTGCTTATTTCGAAGATGCAATCAGAAAGCTGATTGAATATAAAATGATAAAAAGAGAGGATAGAGTTGCTTATCTGGGTGGTAGCTTTGGCGAAACTGGAGGCACAACCTATCTTGATATTAACGAAGCAGGGAAAGTGTTAGATGCACGAGAAAAATACAACTTGCCTGACTACACATTGTAATTTAAGGTGTAATGAGCGAGCTCAAAATAGACGAGTATATTCTTTCGCATATTGATGCTGAACCCGAACTATTAAAGAGAATGACGCGTGAAGCGAATGTGAAATTATTGCGTCCGCGTATGATATCGGGTAATGTTCAGGGTAGGTTGCTAAAGATGTTGGCTGCTATGATTAAGCCCCAACATATTCTGGAAATCGGAACTTACACGGGATATTCTGCTTTGTGTCTTGCTGAAGGTGCGCCCGAGAGTGCTAAAATTGTGACTATAGAGATTGATGATGAAATGGAATGTTTTATTACAAAATATTTCAAGGAATCAGAGTTTGGTCACAAAATAGAATTGAAAATTGGTGATGCTCTAAATCTTATGAATAATTATGCTGGTAATTACTTCGATTTAATTTTTATTGATGGCGACAAAAGAGATTATTTGTCTTATTACAATGTAGCTATTGAGAAGTTGAAAAGAGGTGGAATAATATTGGCAGATAATACTTTGTGGAACGGTAAAATAGTTGATGAAAAATTTCATAACGACGAACAAACAAAGGGTGTTATGCAATTTAATAATCACATTAAAGACGACACAAGAATAGAAAAAGTAATCCTACCTATTCGTGATGGATTAACAATAATACGTAAAATATAAAATTGTATTATGGAATCGAACAGACAACAAAAGATAAACCGTTTAATTTTAAAAGAATTGAGCGAGATATTTTTATTAGAAACAAAGAAAATGCCAGGAGTTCTCATTTCAGTTACACAAGTGAATATAACTCCTGACTTATCGCTTGCTCACGCTCATTTAAGTTTTTTCCCTTCGGAAAAAGGGAATGAGTTGATTGGCAATATAAATGAAAATGTAAAAAGTATACGTTTTGAATTGGGAAAACGGGTTGGACAACAATTGCGTATAATACCTAACTTAGCTTTCCATTTAGATAATACGTTGGATTATTTAGATAACATTGATAAACTATTAAAAAAAGATTAGTTTGTTTTGAATCTTCCCATTTTCATAGCCAAGAGGTACCTGTTTTCAAAGAAATCACATAATGCAATTAATGTGATTTCTTTAGTGTCAGTGTGTGGCATAGCTGTTGCAACAATGGCTATGGTTACAGCTTTGTCTGTGTTTAATGGTTTTGGGAGTTTGGTTGAAACTACTTTTAGTGCTTTCGATCCTGAATTGAAAATCACTGCAGTTAAAGGCAAGGTGTTCGATTATAATACTGCACCCTTTTATGAAGCATTAAGTGATACTGATATTGATTTTATATCAGAGTCTCTTGAAGATAATGTATTGTTGCGTTTCAATAACCGACAAGTTCCTGTCATTTTGAAAGGTGTCTCTGAGGATTTTAAGTATATGACTCAGATGGATAAGTTGGTAATAGATGGAACATTCCGATTGCGAGAGGATGTGGTAGATTATGCAACTGTTGGCTCTGGCTTGGCTTATACGTTAGGTGTTCGCCCAGGATTTAAAGATCCAATAGAGATATTTGTTCCAAAAAGGGATGTTCAAGTCAATTTGGCCAATCCATCAGCCGCTTTTGCTCAAGGTAATGTTCAAATGGGGGCTGTTTTCAATTTAAATCAACCTCAATTTGATGAGCAAATGGCAATAGTACCTATAGAGCTTGCTCGCTCATTGTTTCGCTACGAAAATGAGGTTTCGTCGCTTGACATTAAGTTGAGAGAGGGAGTTTCGCCACAAAAGATGAAAAAAGCTATCAGCAATCTGATTGGAGATGAATATATTGTTGAAGATCGTTTTGAACAGCAGAAAGAATCCTATCGGATGTTGCAGATTGAGAAATGGGTTACTTTTTTTATTCTCTCATTTATATTAATTATTGCAGCGTTCAATGTGGTTGGTCCTTTATCTATCCTTATTATTGAAAAAAAGAATGATATCAAGATTCTAAAAAGTATGGGTGCGCCAGATGAAACTATCGCACGCATCTTTCTTTTTGAAGGATGGTTAATCTCATTTTCGGGTATTGTTATTGGTTTGATGCTGGGTGTTGGCATAAGTTTTTTGCAACAGCGTTTTGGACTTCTTAAATTGGGAGGAACACCCGGAGCATACTTGGTTGATGCCTACCCAGTAATTGTGAAGCTTACGGATGTCTTACTCACTTTTATCATAGTATGTGTGATATGTCTTTCCACGATTATTTATCCAATTCGGAATTTAAAGAAGCAACTGTCAATACAGACTTTCAATTAAGATAGCGTGAAACAAAGGAGGTGTTTATACCTTTTTTTAAGCATAAAAAAACAAGAAAATGAATATAGCAGTAGTTGGCACAGGATATGTAGGTTTAGTTTCAGGAGCATGTTTTGCTGAAATGGGATTGAATGTAACCTGTGTTGATATTGACTCGGAAAAGATTGAAAAACTAAATCGTGGTGTAATTCCCATTTATGAACCTGGCTTGAAGAGTATTGTAACCAAAAATCATGAAGCAAAAAGATTACATTTCACTACTGATTTACCATCTGTCATAAATCAAGTAACAGTTCTTTTTATTGCAGTTGGCACACCTTCAAATGAAGAGGGAGATGCAGATTTAACTGCTATCTATAAGGTTGCAGAATCTATTGCTACAAACATGGAAGACTATCTATTGATTGTTACAAAAAGCACTGTTCCTGTTGGAACTACAGCCAAAATTAAAAAACTGATAGCTGAAAAACTATCAGAAAGAAATCTAAACCACTTAAAATTCGATGTAGCCTCTAATCCTGAATTCCTTAAAGAAGGAGCTGCCGTTAACGATTTTATGAGTCCTGACAGGGTGGTGGTGGGTGTAGAAAATGGACGTGCAAAGGAGATTATGTCTAAACTCTATCGTCCTTTTCTTTTAAACAATTTCCGTGTTATATTTATGGATATATTGTCATCTGAAATGACGAAATATGCTTCAAATGCAATGTTGGCTACGCGCATAAGTTTTATGAACGATATTGCTAATCTGTGTGAACTTATTGGCGCTGATGTGTCAATGGTCAGAAGAGGTGTAGGTACTGATTCTCGTATTGGGAGCAGCTTTCTTTATCCAGGAGCAGGATATGGAGGGAGTTGTTTTCCAAAAGATATCAAAGCCTTAATTCGGACTGCTGAGAATGTAGGTTATGAAATGAGGGTTTTGAAGGCGGTTGAAAAGGTGAATGACAATCAAAAGGAGCTGTTGTTTCGTAAGCTAAATCATTATTTCGACAACGAAATAAGTAATTTAACTGTAGCAGTATGGGGATTGTCTTTCAAACCAGGAACAAATGATATGCGTGATGCGCCATCTATAAATTTGATCCATAAACTGCTTGACAATCAAGTTAAGGTGAGGGTGTATGACCCAGCTGCAATGGATGAAGCTAAGCAATATTTTGGCGATAAAGTTGAATATGCTACTGATATTTATGATGCAGCTAATAATGCGCATGCTGTAATGCTTGTAACAGAGTGGAAAGAGTTTAGACTTCCTAACTGGAATGTATTGAGCAAGATTATGCAAAAACAGGTAGTTATTGATGGGCGTAATATTTATAATGCCGAAGACTTGGAATCTAATGGATTTACATACACATGTATTGGCAAAAAGTAAGGTTTAATTTCTGCATGAAAAAATGGGTTATTTGTTGTCTTCTTTTACCTCTTCGAACTCTACGTCTTCTGCAGCACTTGTCTCGAACTCCTTTTTCTTGTAAGTTATAATTCGATCATTCTGTGTGACAGGCTCTTGGTTGGCTGAGTGATTTCTTCTGTCATGTGGTTGTCTTCTTCCCCTGAAAATTAAGCGTATAATAAGCTGCATTGTTGACGCTCCAAGGAGCAACGATAACACGAAGAATATTCCAGCAACAAAGATGATAAATTTTAAAATAGCTCCCATTCTAAGTTGATTTTAGTATTCAAAGATAATGAATACTTTAGTTACTTACTTTTGATTTCAATTATTTAACGAATTTCTTTGGTAATTTTGATGAAACAATTGATATAAGAATGTAAGCCAATACAGTCCAAGCTAAACCACTTACCCCCCATATTACCATAAAAGCAATTGCACAAATAATTAATATAAGTGGCAATTCATTACCTTTAAGTTGAAGACTTTTCAATTTGAAAGAAAACATGGGAATTTCTGAAACCATTAATAGTGATAATGCTATAATAAGTATGATTGTTACATATAATAGCAAGCTGTTTGTAGCAGAAATGTTATAAACACCATATACATAGCTGACCCAGAATAATGCATTTGCAGGAGTTGGTAAACCCATGAAAGTGCTTGATTGTCTTTCATCTATATTAAATTTAGCCAAGCGAAGTGCAGAAAAAACTGGAATTATAAATGCTAAGTAAGGAATATAATATTGTATGCTTGATAGTGGTTCTACGTATATTGTATAGCTACGCAACATTATAAAGACAGCTACAGCAGGTGCAACTCCAAAACTAACCACATCTGCCAAAGAATCTAACTCTTTTCCTATTTTAGAGTATGCATTCAGTAAACGCGCAGACATTCCATCAAAAAAATCGAAAATGGCAGCTGCTATAACCCAGAATACTACCCAAATGAATGCACCTTCGAAAGCCATAACTATTGCTATGCATCCCAAAAACAGATTCATTGAAGTTATAAAGTTGGGAATATGTTTTTTCATTGTTCCATATATTCTTTGTTATATTATTTCTTAGAGGGTAAGTTAGCAATAAATGTGTTGTTTGCTCTTACTTCATCTCCTATTTTCACCAATATCTCGCTTTCAAGCGGAAGGAATATATCCATACGCGAACCAAACTTGATAAAGCCTAATGGATCTCCAATATAACAAATTTGGTCTTGTTTTACATAAGTAACTATTCTACGAGCCAGTGCTCCTGCAATTTGACGCGACAAGATTTGATGTCCATCAGGTGTTTCAATAACAATGGTCGATCTTTCATTCTCAGTGCTTGATTTAGGAAGGTAGGCAGCCATATAGCGGCCTTTTTGATGTGATACATGAGTGATTTTACCAGTAACAGGTATCCAGTTGGAATGGGCATTGAAAATGGTCATAAAAATGGAAATCTTGATGCATTCGCAATTTAAATATTCTTTTTCAAATACTTTTTCAAGAGCTACAACCTTACCGTCTGTAGGTGCATTCACACGACCCAATACTTGTCCAGAATATACTCTGTTAGGTGATCTGAAAAAGTTGAGTAAAAATATATATATTGTTACTGTTAAAGCAAAAATGAAATAGGTGAAAAAGTTTTTTGATAAAAAATAAAACATTGTGAAATCAATTGTAAAGCCAATTAACAATGTATATGTCAATGTTTTTCGTCCTTCTTTATGAATCCTCATTTTTTTTAAATTAAATTATATCCTGTTATTATTACTCCAACTACTCTTAAGAATGTAGCTCTTTTGGAAGATTTGTTTTATTGTCTTCTTTTTCAATATTTGGTTTATAACGTTCAGGGATATTTTTCTCCCACAAATCTTTATTTAAGTAAGGAACAATTATTGGCACTAATATTTGAACACGATTATAAAAAAAACTCTCAATCTTAATTTCACTTGTTATAATCTCTTCTTCAGGATCAACAAGAATTGCTAAGTTAAGAAAGATACTCAATATAACCATTGTTGTTGCAAGTCCTATAACTGCACCTAAGATTTTATTTATAATGCTTATGTGAAGTGCTTCGAAAAGTCCATGAAGCATTTTACCAATCATTTTTACTGCAAATACTATTATAATAAAAGCAATAATGTAACTGATAACTACTGCAACGTTTACTGATATGTTAACTGTCTCAAGTAAAAAAGGCAACATAATCTTTGCCACTCTACCCGCAAAGATAGCACCTATAATGATAGCAGCAAATCCAGCAAGTTGCATAACAACTCCTTTTTGTATCCCTCTTACAAAAGCAGCTAAAAGTATGAGGGTAACGATTATATCAAACCAGTTCATCAAAATATTTCAATATTTACTTTTTCGACTTCTATATCTTCACTTAGAAATAACGATGCAAAGCTTTTAAATTTATCAGTTGATTCGGTTGTGGTGTAATATCTTTTTTCATTTTTAGAACACATTGCATCCATTTCTGGATGTCTCTCTAAGTATTTTTTTAAAGATTGAGCGACATGCTCTCCTTGAGAAATTAAAGTGATGTTTTGAGGTGTATGCTGTTTTATTTTCTGTAGGAGAAGAGGATAGTGTGTACAACCTAAAATAATTGCATCAATAGCGCTGTCTTTTAAAAGAATACTATTGATGTGCTGTTTCACAAAATAGTCAGCACCTGGATTATTATATTCTCCATATTCAACTAATGGCACCCACATTGGACAAGCTTCTGTTGTGACATGTAACTGAGGATGAAGTTTTTCTATTTCAATATTATATGATTTTGATTGAATGGTTCCTTCTGTTCCTAAAACTGCTACATGCCCTGTGTGTGTAAAACTCGCTATTGACTCTGTCGTTGGACGTATTACTCCTAATACTCGTTTATTTGAGTTTGTTTTGGGTAAATCATTCTGTTGAATATTACGAAGCGCTTTAGCTGACGCAGTATTACAAGCAATTATGACAAGCTGACAGCCTTGTGAGAAAAACCATTTTACAGCTTGTAGTGTAAATTTATATATCAGCTCGTAGGATCTATTGCCATATGGAGCTCTTGCATTGTCTCCTAAATAAAGGTAGTCATATTCTGGCATTATTTTCTTAAATTCGGATAGGATAGTTAATCCTCCATATCCAGAATCGAATACACCAATTGGACCAGCTTTTTGGTTTGAGTTAATTGCCACTTTTGTCAAGATAAAGTTGATTCTGCTTTATCTAACTCCTAATTTAGACTTTACCAATTGATTAGCATCAACTGCATCTGGAGTAACGAACATAATGCCTGGCGTATCTAAATCATAGATAACAGTATAGTTCTGTTCAATTCCAACCGCTTTTATCGCATCATTCACTTTTACTTTTATTGGTTCCAATAATTGTTGTTCATGCTCATCAATATCTTTTTGAGCGAGTTTAGTGAAGTTTTGAATACGATCTTCCAAATCGGTCAACTCTTGCATTCTTCGTAATTTAATACTTTCTGCCAAAGTAGCTTGATAAGTAATAAAATCCGAATACTTCTTATTGTATTCGTTTTGCATTATTTGAAGTTCTTGCTTATAGTTTTCACTGAGAGTTGTCAACCTTTCTGTTGCCGATGTTTTATCGGGTAATGAATTTATAATATCAAGTGTATTTACAAAGGCCACACTATTTTGTGCTTCCAAAGTGCTTCCACACATCACTGTAGCTATCACAATCAATGTTAGAAAAAATCTTTTTGTCATAATCAATGTTTTTTATTTTTGTAATATGTATTGATTCTTTTTTCAACTTTTATAATTGACATTGCTCATTCTTGTTGTGTGTAGGTGGCACCTGATATTTTACTTCTCATATGCCACCTTCTTCCACGGTAGGATTATATTTATAATGTCAATTGATTCATAAAAGATTATTTTACAATGTTTTTTTCACTTCTACTTCTTCATAAGCTTCAACTATATCGCCTACCTTAATATCATTGAAATTACGTATATTAAGACCACATTCATAGCCAGAAGATACTTCTTTAACGTCTTCTTTAAAACGTTTTAATGATTCAAGTTCACCTGTATAGATAACAATACCATCACGAATTAATCTCACTTTGTTTGATCGTTTCACCTTGCCATCACGTACCATACATCCAGCAATAGTTCCTACTTTAGTAATCTTAAATGTTTCTAATACTTCTATGTTGGCTGTTACTTCTTCTCTAATTTCTGGTGACAGCATACCTTCCATAGCAGCTGTTACTTCTTCAATAGCATCATAAATAACAGAATATAAACGTATATCAATACCTTGTTGTTCGGCCTCTCTTCGTGCTTGCAATGATGGACGTACTTGGAAACCAATTATTATACCATCTGAAGCTGCAGCTAATGTAATATCTGATTCTGATATTTGACCAACTGCTTTGTGAATTACATTTACTTGTATTTCGGGTGTTGATAGTCTAATCAACGAATCTGAAAGGGCTTCCACTGATCCATCAACATCACCTTTCACAATAATGTTCAATTCCTGGAAATTACCAACTGCAATACGACGACCGATATCATCGAGTGTAAGAATTTTTTGTGTGCGTATTGATTGCTCTCTCTGTAGCTGTTCTCTCTTGTTAGCAATAGAACGTGCTTCTTGTTCGCTTTCTAAGACATGGAATTTGTCTCCTGCTTGAGGAGCTCCGTTCAATCCCAATATAAGTGCTGGTTGTGCGGGTCCTGCTTCTTTAATATTTTGATTTCGTTCATTAAACATAGCTTTAATACGACCAAAGTAAGAACCAGCTAAAATAATGTCTCCCACTTTCAAGGTTCCGTTTTCTACTAAAACCGTTGAAACGTATCCTCTTCCTTTATCAAGTGATGATTCCACCACCGATCCGTAGGCTGATCTATCAGGGTTTGCTTTCAAATCAAGCATCTCTGCTTCTAACAATACTTTTTCTAAAAGATCAGCAACTCCTATTCCTTGTTTTGCAGAGATATCTTGAGATTGATACTTACCACCCCAATCTTCTACTAAGTAGTTCATATTGGCAAGTTCTTCTTTTACCTTTTCGGGATTTGCTCCTTGTTTATCTATTTTATTTATAGCAAAAACTATTGGAACTCCAGCTGCGCTTGCATGGTTAATGGCTTCAACTGTTTGAGGCATCACATTGTCATCGGCAGCAACTATAATTATTGCCACGTCAGTTACCTTTGCTCCTCGTGCACGCATTGCGGTAAACGCCTCGTGACCAGGAGTATCAAGGAAAGTTATTTTCTTGCCACTCTTCATAGTTACGTGATAGGCTCCAATATGCTGCGTAATACCCCCAGCTTCACCAGCTATAACGTTTGTGTTTCTAATGCTGTCAAGTAATGATGTCTTGCCATGATCAACGTGACCCATAACTGTAATAATGGGTGAACGCGAAATCAAGTCTTTTTCTTCATCTTCTTCTTGAGCAATAGCTTCTATAACGTCTGCACTTACATATTTTGTTTTAAAGCCAAACTCATCAGCCACAACATTAATTGTTTCTGCATCAAGACGCTGATTGATTGCAACCATAACGCCAATGCTCATACAAGTTGATATTACATCGGTAACGGGTACATCCATCATGTTTGCAAGGTCATTTGCAGTAACAAATTCAGTAAGCTGCAATATGCGGCTCTCTTTTTCTTGTTGTTGTATTTCTACTTGTTGTCTTTGAGATGCAGCATCACGTTTATCGCGACGATGTCTTGCGCTACCTCTTCCGCCGCCAGGACGTCTTTGAGTTAGACGTGCTAACGTTTCTTTAATTTGTTTTTGAACATCTTCCTCACTTACCTCTTTCTTAACTGATTTTCTCAGTATAGGTTTTTTTCTTGAAGCGGATGCTGGAGATGTGGCACCAGTGCGTTCAACATTTACTTTTCCTTTTCTTATACGTTTACGTTTTTTCTTCGTGTCCTCGACATCATCCTTATTTGGAGATTTTTTTTCATTAATCGTCTCTTTCTTAAGAGCTTTGATTGTTTCTTCTTTTACTTTCTGAGAATTAGCTGCTTTACCCTCTCGCTCAAGTCTTTCTTTTTTGCGCTGTGTGCGAGATTTACGTGCTGGACGTGTTCTCTCATTAATAGATGAAAGATCAATTGTGCCTTTTACAACAATACTTGGTTCAAGTCTTGTGTTGTTGAGTCTGAAAAGTTCATCTTCTTTTTCTTCATCTTCCTCTTCTTCAACTGCATCGTCGTTTTTATCTTCAACCTCTTCAGTCTTATCAGCTTTTAAAACCTCTGTTTTACGGTCTTTCTCAACTTTAGTTTCGATTTCTTGTTCAACTTGTTTATCTTCTGCTTTTTCTTTTTGCTCTACTTTTTCAGCTTTCATCTCTTTTGGAACAGTGTCAACTTGAGCTTCATTTTCTTTCTCAGAAATTTTCTCTTCCGTTTTAGAGTTTTCTTTTATTTCGTCTTTATTTTCAGCATCTGTAGAAGGTGTAACATTTTCATCAATAGAAGTTTCAATGATAGATTCTTTTTCTGCTTTCTCTTTCTCTTCAGCTTTAGCAGTTATATCGAGACTATCATCTTTCTTTTGATCTTGTTTTAGCTCTTGAGGTTTGCTTACTTCCACTATCGGTTTATCTTTGGTCTCCTTAGTCTTATCCTTCTTTTTTGGTTTCGATTTCAAATCGTCCAAATCAATATTACCCACAATTTTAAATTGTGGTTTACTATCTTCAGTTAAGATTGTTGCTGTAGTGCTTATTCTATCCTCACTATCTTTCTGTTTTTTATCGGGGATATCGTATCCTTCGATAGCTACAGTTTCTTTATTCTCTTTGGTGAGTTGTTTTTCACGTTGTCTTTCTACAGTTTTTTTGATATTCTTATCCTTGCCAAACTCTACGATGAGCATGTCATAATGGTCATCTTTAATTTTGGTGTTGGGACTTGATTCAACTTCAACGCCTTTTTTATGTAGAAATTCAACCAAACTGCTGACTCCAACATTTAACTCTTTAGAAACTTTAATTAATCGTATAGACATAAATATTTGTAACCTTTTCTCTTATTTAGTGATTGTGAGGTGCATTTTTTTATATTGACAAATGCATTTATTCATATTGACCTAAAACTTGAATGCGATTTTATAATTCTATATCCTCTTCAAATTCAGACATCAATATTTTGAGTATCTCATCTACAGTCACTTCTTCGAGATCTGCTTCTTTAATTAAGCGTTCTCTATCTGTAGCGAGTACATTTTTAGCAGTTATGCAACCAATTTTCTTTAACTGATCAATAACCCAACCATCAATTTCGTCTCGGAACTCATCTAAATAGATATCCTCTTCATTTACCTCGTCAATGTCACGGAAAACCTCAATGGTATATCCGGTAAGCATAGATGCCAATTTTATATTAGCACCACCTTTACCTATAGCGAGTGAAACTTCTTCAGGGTGTAAAAACACTTCTGCTCTTTGTTCCTCTTCTTTTATGATGATTGAATTTACTTTTGCGGGACTTAAAGCGCGTTGAATAAATAAATTAGTATTGGCTGTGTAATTGATAACGTCAATGTTTTCGTTTCTCAATTCGCGAACAATACTGTGAATTCTAAATCCTTTCATTCCAACACATGCACCAACAGGGTCAATGCGTTCATCATATGCTTCAACAGCAACCTTTGCTCTTTCTCCAGGAATGCGAGCTATACCTTTAATGGTGATAAGTCCGTCGTTTATTTCCGGAATTTCCATTTCAAATAGTCTTTCCAAGAAAACGGGAGATGTACGCGACAGTATAATTTTAGGATTGTTGTTTTTGTGTTCAACTCTTGCAACTACTGCACGAACGTGTTCACCTTTTCTGAAAAAATCACGAGGTATTTGCTCTGTTTTGGGCAAAATAAGCTCATTATGCTCATCGTCCAACAAAAGTAACTCTTTTTTCCATATTTGGTAAACTTCTCCAGAAACAATTTGTCCAACTTTCTCGGTGTATTTGCTATATAAGTTGTCTTTTTCTAATTCAAGAATTTTAGAAGCAAGTGTTTGGCGTAGATTCAGTATGGTTCTTCGGCCAAAATGGTCAAGAAAAACCTCATCGGTAACTTCTTCACCAACTTCAAAATCCTCGTCAATTTTCAGTGCTTCCGAAAGACTAATTTGCAAATTCTGATCTTCTATCTGATCTTCTTCCACAATGGTGCGATTACGCCATATTTCTAAGTCTCCTTTGTCAGGATTTATAATTATATCGTAATTCTCATCTGTTCCGTACATCTTTGCTATAACGCTTCGGAAAGCTTCTTCCAACACACTTATAAGTGTGGTTTTGTCAATGTTCTTTAGTTCATTGAATTCGGAAAAAGTATCAATTAAGCTGATGGTTTCCTTCTTTTTGCCCATAGTGCTATTTAAATCTTATTAGATATTTTGTGTATTTTACTTCGTCGTAGCTGAATTGCAAGTCTTCGCTTACTTCTGTTTTGCGCTTTGCACCTTCCTGTTTTACTTTTTTCGAGATTGTTACGGTGAATTTATCTTCATCTGCCGATTTAAGTACACCCGATAACTTTGCCCCTTTTTTAGTAAGCACCTCTACCTCACTGTCAATATATTTCTGATATGTGCGAAGTGTTTTAAAAGGAGATGTTAAACCCACCGAACCTACATTTAGTTCAAAATCTTCTTCATCACGATTCAATTTTGACTCAATGTAACGGCTTAGTTCAACGCAGTCGCCAATGTTAACTCCATTGTCATTGTCAATTTCAATTGAAATTGCATTGCCAGAATTCACAATCACGTCTACTAAATAATTATCCGATCCTTCAAGAAAATCTTCTGTATGTTTAATCAGAACCTCTTTATCAATCATTGTTTAATATATAAAAAACAAAAAAGGAAAGCTGTGTTTCCTGCCTCCCTCTAACTTTCAGGTGCAAAGATATTCAATTCTAATGGTTTTGCAAAATATTCCTCTTTATTTTATAAACACATCGTTGACTATTTCTATGATTTGAGTGTAATTTTGGCTTGTTTATAATTTAAATTGAATATATTCATCATATTCTTGTTCAAGTATTTCCAACAGTGAAACAATATAACTAATTTAATCGCTCTTTGTGAGCTCTGAGTTCTATGAGATTCTTTTCCGAAAATTTGATTCAAAAAAACATTCCAAATTTTGTGTAGCACCGTAAACTTGCTTACTATTCATAATAAAAGAAAGTATTTTGAAGAATGTTTATTCTGTATCGTCCCAAAATATTATGTACATTTGTGCAAATATTTAAACAAAAGACAATGACTAACTCTCATACAAATAATATTGCTTACGCACCTGTAACATTAGACTTTGTGACCATCAGTGTAGAGTTCTGTTCTTTTTTAGAAAGATCAGAATCAATACAGCAGGCAGATTGGATTAAAACTCTGCTAAGGATTCTTCCACTACTCTATGTGAAAGCTACTTTGCTACCCACCGTTGAAACGCTAAATGATGACTATCTTGAAACCTTTGTAAACGAACAGGATTACCTATATGTTACAAACAAAGTTTCTTCAATGGTAGGCGAGCATGATGTGTATTTAGATGTTTTTGTAGAAGATATGAAATACAGTGACCGTCCTGTGTCATCTTTTATTTCGGAAGACGTTGCTGATATTTATCAAGACATTCGCAATTTTGTCTCTGTTTATCAAGTTGGATTAGAAGAGAATATGATCAATGCATTGAAGGTTTGCACTGATAACTTTCGCTTATTTTGGGGACAAAAACTTGTAAATGTTTTGCGCCCACTACACGCAATAGTTTACAAACCTGACAATGACATTATTTTTGATTCAAACAATGGAGAGGAGGATGACTCGTGGGATTAGAAATATCTAAAGAGAAAATTCGTGAATTGCCAATTGAAACGTTTGACGGAGAAATCATTGTTATTGATAGGGTAGAGGATGTTGCAAATGCTGTTGATTATTTGAAGCAATTTGAGGTTATTGGTTTTGATACAGAAACAAAACCTGTTTTTAGAAAAAATGTTTGGCACAAAGTAGCCCTCATGCAATTATCTACAATGGACAAGTGTTTCCTTTTTCGCCTAAATCGTATTAAATATCCAGATGAGTTAGATGAACTAATTTGTAGTAAAGATGTCGTGAAAGTTGGCCTATCCTTGCGCGACGATTTTGCCGCACTGCGAAAACGATCGGACTGTTCTCCACTTAACTTCAGAGATCTACAAAACATTGTTCAAGACTATGGAATAAAGGATTTGAGCTTACAGAAAATTTATGCTATTCTTTTTAATAAGAAAATTGCAAAAAATCAACGATTATCTAATTGGGAAGCTGATACTTTAAAAGAATCACAACAAATGTATGCCGCAATTGATGCTTGGGCATGCTTAAAGATATACAATCACCTTATTAATAACGGAATTAAAAAGACTAAAAAGTAAGCGTTGTCAATAATTTTATTTTCGCATCACAATCATTTTTTTTATTTACATATAATATATGGAGCAAAACAAAAAAATTAAACTAAAGCCCAAGAAGGAGCAGTCGTTAAAGCGATTTCATCCATGGGTTTTTTCTGGAGCTATTGCACATTTAAATAATAATATTGTAGAGGGCGACGTTGTAGAGGTATACGCTCACGACGATACTTTTTTGGGAATAGGGCACTATCAGATAGGGTCAATTGCTGTTCGTATTCTTTCATTTCAACAGAGGGGTATAGATACAGCCTTTTTTGTAGAAAGATTACAGGAAGCTTATCAAATGCGTTGTTCGCTACAACTTGTTCGGAGTGATAACAACACGTATCGTTTAGTTCACGGAGAGGGAGATATGTTGGCAGGCTTAATTATTGACATATATGGAGCTCTTGCAGTTGTGCAGGCACATTCTGTTGGCATGCACATGTCTAAGGAGCTTATTGCAGAAGCACTTAAAAGAGTGTTGGGCAACTCATTGCAACATATATACTACAAATCCGAAAGCACGCTACCTTTCAAAGCTCCTATCGAATTTGAAGATTCTTTTTTGTTTGGTGGTCCTGATATTGAAAAAATAGCTTTAGAGAATAATTTGAAATTTCAAATTGATTGGGAAAAAGGACAGAAAACTGGCTTCTTTGTTGATCAACGTGAAAACCGCAGTTTATTAGAACATTATTCACAAGGTCGAAACGTACTGAATATGTTCTGTTATACAGGAGGTTTTTCAGTATATGCTTTACGTGGAGGCGCTCAGTCTGTAACGGGTGTAGATAGCTCGTCTAAAGCAGTCATGCTTGCCGATGAAAATGTGAAGCTCAATTTTGGAGATGATTCTCGTTATAGTAGTTCTTCAGATGATGCTTTTAAGTTTTTAAAAGCAGTGCCTAAAGACCAATACGATTTGATTGTATTAGATCCACCTGCATTTGCAAAACATCGTGGAGCTGTTCGCAATGCTTTACAAGGATACAAGAAGCTAAATGCTGCAGCTTTCGAAAAAATAGCAAGTGGAGGTATAGTTTTCACCTTTTCTTGCTCTCAGGTTATTTCGCGCGAGCAATTTCGTTTGGCTGTATTTAGTGCTGCTGCTATATCGGGGAGAAAGGTGCAGATAATTGCTCAGCTTTCGCAGCCAGCCGATCATCCAGTCAATATTTATCACCCAGAGGGTGAGTATTTGAAGGGATTAGTGCTCCATGTTTCTTGAAACTATTGTTAATAATGATAGCAAAAGCGATGAAATATAATCTTTTTGCTGTAAAAAACACTAAAAAGCTGATATCAGTGAGCTAAATGTATGGCTCGTGTTGTAAAATACGCTATATTTGCACTGTGTTTTTCATGGTATTAGATTTAAGGTTAACAATGAAGATTGGTTGTCGTGAGACAACCTTTCCTTTTTTATAGACATTCCTGAAATTTGTTTCACCTATTCCTTCATTTATGAATTGAACCTCAAATAACCTCGAGGTGTAAAAAATAAAGTATTTCACAACATTTCCTACATGTAGGATTTAAAGAACAACAGATGAAAATTGCTTTCAACGCAAACAAAATGTTTAAAAACAGTAGAATCTCGTTATCTATGCAAAAAGAAGGAGATACACTCTCTTAAACTCAATTTTTAGGCTTCGAGAGCAACGTTTTTCTTCTGTTTTTTCAGTTTTCAACATCAAATTCTTCATTCTTCTCCTAATTCTCCTTTTTTAGGGTCGAAAAGGACTGTTTTTTCTTTTTAAAACATTTCCTACACGTAAGATTCAATTTTCAACAGTTGTTCGTCATTTCTTACATGTACGAAACACTTTCACTCCATCTATACTTATTAGAAAGCACTTTGTTATATTGACAAAACTAATAATTATGCTAAATTTGTAGTATAATCAAGAGAAATGAATTTACAAACCAAAGTCATTATCCCGAAAGCAAGTTTTGAGATATCGCATCAATCGAAAATACTTTTGATGGGTTCCTGTTTTTCCGAAAATATTGGAAGCAAACTCATTGATAGCAAGTTCTCAGTAAATGTAAATCCGTTTGGAATATTGTATAACCCTGTATCGATATTCAATGCTGTCAGTCGGTTGTTGGATAAAGAATCTTTTAACCATAAAGATTTCATTCATTACAATGATTGCTATCATAGCCTGATGCATCATGGTTCATTTTCTAATACAAATTTAGATGAAGCTATTGATCATGTGAATGCCGAGTTCAACTTGGCAGCTAACCAACTTGATAATGCCGATGTTTTATTAATCACTTTAGGCACTTCATATGTTTTTCGTTGGAATGAATCAGGAGAGGTGGTTGGCAATTGCCATAGAATACCGTCAGATAAATTTTCAAGGGAAAGATTAACAGTCGAGTCTATCTTTTTATCTTGGACCAAGCTTATTAATAGAATTATTGCTTTAAATCCCAACATCAAAATTATATTTACTGTTAGCCCTATTCGTCACTTCAAAGATGGAGCACACGAAAATCAATTGAGTAAAGCTATTTTGCACCTTTCTATTGATTATTTGATGCAAGAATTTCCAGAAAATACATTCTATTTCGCTGCTTATGAAATTATGATGGATCAATTGCGCGATTATCGCTTCTATACTGATGATATGTTGCATCCAACTGCATTGACTCAAAGCTATATTTGGGATAGATTTAGTGAAACATATTTCACTAAAGAGACGCAAGAGATAAATGTTGAGTGGCAGAAAATAAGAAAAGCTATATCTCATAGACCAAACAACACTAATTCGAATGAGTATCAACAGTTTCTTAGTCGAACAATTAGCAACTTAGAAGCGTTTGAAGAAAGTTATATATACTTGTCCTGTTTTCACGAAAAACAGCAGCTAACACAATTACTCAAATCACTCAAATAGAACTTTAACTTATATGAAATATGATATTTCAGAGATAGCTACCGCTCTAAACCTCAAACCAAGTGTCAAAAAAGAAACTGTAATAACAACTTTACTTACAGATAGCAGAAAATTATCTCATCCAAAAGAGACTCTTTTCTTTGCTTTGAAGACAAAAACAAATGATGGACATAATTTTGTAAATGAATTATATTTGCAAGGTGTTCGCAATTTTGTCGTTTCTACAAAATCACCCAATTGGAACAAACTCACTGATGCCAATTTTTTAGTAGTTAAAGATACACTTACAGCATTACAGAGATTGGCATCCTATCACCGTCGAAAGTTTGATATTCCAGTAATTGGAATTACTGGAAGCAATGGGAAAACTGTTGTAAAAGAGTGGCTTTATCAATTGCTTCAGCCCGATTACAATATTGTAAGATCGCCCAGAAGCTATAATTCTCAAACGGGAGTTCCTTTATCTGTTTGGCAGCTTGACGAATCAGCTACTTTGGGGATATTTGAAGCAGGTATTTCAATGCCTGATGAAATGGAGAATTTAGAAAGCATCATACATCCCACAATTGGTCTTTTTACCAAACTCGGAGAAGCACATCAAGAAAACTTTGCTTCAATGCAACAAAAGTGCAATGAGAAATTAGAGCTATTCATTAACAGTGATGTAATTATTTATAATGGCGATAACGCTATTTTGACGCAATGTGTAGAAAACATGTCCCTGTCTCACAAGGTATTTACATGGTCAAGAAAAAATCGAGAGAATCCATTGTATATAGGAAAAATTACAACTACTGACAATAAAGCTATTATTCACTATTCTTTTTTGGGTTTCGAGACTGATTTGGAGATTCCATTTATAGATGGAGCTTCAATAGAAAATGCAATTTACTGTCTTGCTACACTGCTTTATATGCGTGTTTTGCCTGAAGAGATTAAAGCAAGAATAGCTAATTTGGAGCCAGTTGCAATGCGATTAGACGTGAGAGAAGGTAAAAACAATTGCATTCTTATAAATGACACATATAACTCCGATTTTAACTCTATTAAAATAGCACTTGAATTTCAGAAACAACGCAAAGTAGATGCATCACTGAAGAAGACACTTATTTTATCCGACATTTTTCAATCTGGGCTACTCCCCAAAACATTATACCGTAAAGTATCAGAGGTTGTTGATCAAAATAACATTGACAAAATCATTGGCATTGGCGAAGATATATCGCAGTTTAGTTCTGTTTTTTCTATGGAAAAACAGTTTTTTAAAACTACAGAAGATTTTATCAAATCACAGGTTTGGAAAGAATTTAAGAACGAACTTATTTTAGTGAAAGGTTCGCGAAGCTTTCACTTTGAAAAAATTATAGCTCTACTTGAAAAAAGAGTTCACGAAACTGTATTAGAGGTCAATTTAGATGCACTGGTTCATAACTTCAATTTTTACAAATCTAAAGTTTCAGAAAATGTAAAATTGATTTCGATGGTGAAAGCAAACGGATATGGAGCGGGTGCTACAGAGATTGCAAAAACATTGCAATACCACAGATGTGGATACTTAGCTGTTGCTGTAGCATCTGAGGGTGTTGCGCTACGAGACGAAGGTATTACAATGCCAATCATAATACTTAATTCTGAAACGCATGGTTTTGAGGAGCTGTTTCATTACAATCTCGAACCCGAAGTTTATAATTTCAGGATATTAAAAGCATTTATAAAAGAAGCTGAATCACGCGGTGTAACCAATTACCCAATTCATATAAAATTAGATACGGGGATGCATCGTCTTGGCTTTGTTAGTAAAGATATTCCTGAGCTAATTGCAATTCTGTTAAAACAAAAAAGCTTGCAAGTTGTATCTACTTTCTCTCATTTGGCTGCAAGTGAAAGTTGGGTGTTTGATGATTTTACAGAAAAACAAATTGTAGTTTTCGAAGAGCTGTCCGCTCAGATAGAGCATGATTTAGGATATGAATTTTCAAGACATATTTTAAACTCTGCAGGCATAGAACGTTTTCCAAACAGTCAGTTTGATATGGTTAGACTTGGTATAGGTTTATACGGAGTTAGTGCAAGTGGAGTAAGCGGACTGAGAAATGTTTGCACACTTAAAACAACTATTCTACAAATTAAGACCTTGAAAATTAATGACACTGTTGGTTATGGTCGAAAAGAATTATTAGATCATGACGCTAAAATCGCGACTATTCGTATTGGGTATGCCGATGGTTTGAGCAGACAGTTTGGAAACAGAAAAGGCAAGGTGCTTATTAATGGAGAGTTTGCACCTATTATTGGTGATGTATGTATGGACCTTTGCATGGTAGATGTAACCAATTTAAAAGTACAAGAGGGAGATTCAGTTACTATCTTTGGAGAAGACTTATCAGTCGTTGATTTAGCCAATTCAATTGGTACTATACCATATGAAATACTTACATCTGTATCTCCGCGTGTTAAAAGGATATATATTAAGGAATAGGATACACTTTAGGGAACTTCTAAAAACCCCATATTTCATTTTCAGTTTGTTTCTCCTTGCGTTTTTTAGAAATAAGTTTAGTTCAAATGTTCTCCAACATATACGTAAGCACTAGATTTATAGTTGTTTTTAATGGTATATTTCACGTAAAGACACACTTGTCCTATTTATGCTCCGATAAGCTTTATTTTTCTGAACATATTGTAACCATTCGGTAATC
>DEZB01000009.1 GCA_002364735.1 Bacteroidales bacterium UBA3143 | reverse complement strand
TGACATTGGACCTGCGCCAGCACATCTTACTATATAACATTCCTTCTTCTAAAATACAATTAAAAAAACGAGACTACCCATTACAGATAGCCTCGTCGGACAGTGTTTGTTTCACTTGTTTGAAGATTGTTGCATGATAAAATTTACATACTCCTGCTATATTATTTTTTGTCCTTATTAATGTCTTTTTTCTTAGTGTCTGAATCATCTTTCGTAGTTGGACGTTTACGTGCAATAAAAACTTTATTTACCTTTTTCTCTGCACCACGACCTTTTTCATTATCGTCCCATTTTGGATATTCGTAGGGTTCTTTTTTCTTGAAAACAGGGCGATTGGTTTCGTCATCAAACATCACTTTCGAACGGTCGTAAGGTTTGTGTTCGGTTCTTGGATTTTTGTCTCTATCGTCACCTCGTCTTGGTCTATCAATTGATGACTTTCTATCTTTGTCCCAACCACCTCTATCTCTTTCTCCACCGCCTCTTGGTCTGTCACCTCCACTGCTTCTACCTCCAAAGTCGTCACGCTTAAACTCGCGCTTGTTGTCGCCCACAGGTCGGTTGTCACGATCGTATCTTCTTGTAGATCTTTCATCTTTTGGACGATCATCCCTTTTGCCAGCAAATATTTCGTATTTGCGCATTTCGCATTCAAGTGCACCATTGAAAAGAAAGAATCGTTTGGCGGGTTTTAAACCAATATTATCGAAATTTTCTTTCTTGAAACTGAGAACATAAGCATCGTATCCAGAGAAAACATGTTTCAATCGTTCTCCAATCATATTGTAGAGCTCCTCAATGTCATCCACTTTGATGCGCTCACCATAGGGAGGGTTGACCATTAAAACGCCTGCAGGCTCAGGAGCATCTGTGTATTGTTGAAATGGTTTAACTTCGAGGGTTATGTGATTTTTAAGCCCTGCGTTCTTAATGTTTTTCTCTGCAATAGATATTGCACGATTAGAGATGTCAGTACCTATTATTTTGCACATACACTCTCTGGCGCCACTATCATCGTTATAAACATCGCTAAAGAGCTCTTTATCGAAGTCATTCCACTTTTCAAAAGCAAAACTTTCTCGGTGAATTCCCGGAGGCATATTAAGCGCAATCATAGCTGCTTCTATAAGCAATGTACCTGATCCACACATTGGGTCGATAAATGTAGATTGTCCACGCCAGCCCGATTTCAGAATCATACCTGCAGCTAACACTTCGCTCAAAGGAGCTTCCGTTTGCTCAATGCGATAGCCACGTTTGTGCAACGATTCGCCCGAACTGTCAAGCGACAAAGTGCATTTGTTGTGCGCTATATGAATGTTGAATACAAGATCTGGATTTGTAACACTTACCGAAGGACGTTTTTCATATCTCTCAGAGAAGTAGTCCACAATACCATCTTTCACTCTATAGGATACAAACTTTGAGTGGCGAAATATGTGAGAGAAAACGACGGCATCAATAGAAAAAGTTTTATCTAATGATAAATACTCATCCCAGTTTATTTTCTTTATCTCTTCATACACCTCATCGGCATTATTTGCCACAAATGTATGAATGGGTTTAAGAATACGCAATGCTGTTCGACAATGTAGGTTCGCTTTGTAGAGCAACGAAGTGTCTCCTGTAAAGGAGACCATTCGAATACCTTTTTCTACATTTTGAGCACCCAGTTCTATTAATTCTTCAGCAAGCACATCTTCAAGCTCGGCCATTGTTTTGGCCACCATTTGAAAACTATTGGTAGTATTCATCAAATTTTTTCTCTATATTTATGGGGGCAAAGATAGTGATTATGTGACTAATAATTGTTATAAAAAATGCAAATACTCCCAGTGATACTTTCTTAGGGACAGATGCGCTGTTTGTATTTATACTGTAAGTGTTCAATTTTAAAATAAAGTGATAAGGTTAAATACGTGGTTTTATTGCAATGTCACTAAGGGTTGAGTGATCTATCTGCTTTTATTCAATTCTTTTTGTATATACTTTAATCTCCGTTTTTTAGTTTAGCCACTGGTATTGCTCTTTATCTTAGTGTTAAAAAAGTGTATAACAGTGACCTCTAAACGTTTACTTTTTTGATGATTAGTCAGCATTCTCCTCCGTTTCCATTTCTGTACTTGCAGAGATGCTTTCGAATTGGGAAATTTTACTTCTGTATGTGCAGGAATGCTTTTGGAGGGTTCGATTTCGTGACTGCACGTGCAGTAATTTACTATTATCCCTCTGAGATGATTTTCAAGAAAAGGAAGCGTTCCATTTACTCCCTGAAATGATTTTTAAGGAATAGAAGCGTTCCATTTTCTTCCTGAGGTGATTTTTAAGGAATAGAACCGGTTCCATTTTCTCCCTGAGATGATTTTCAAGAAAGAGAACCGTTCCATTTTCTTCCTGAGATGATTTTTAAGGAATAGAACCGTTCCATTTTCTCCCTGATATGATTTTTAAGGAAGAGAACCGTTCCATTCTCTCCCTGAGATGATTTTTAAGAAAGAGAACCGTTCCATTTTCTCCCTGAGATGATTTTCAAGAAAGAGAAGCGTTCCATTTCCTCCCTGAGGATATTTTTATGAAAAAAAAGTGTTTTACATTGATGATATTTGCATTTCATGAAAAATATATTGGAAAATTATTCTCATTCGTACGTATCATGTAGTATTTTGTGATCTTTAATTATTCAACTGCACCTACTAAAGATTCAAAACACCCATCCACTTTTTTGTAACTTTGCTAAGGAGATGAACTCTTTTCAATCTTAGCATTCTGTCTCTTTGCCAAACTCCACCTTATTTGTATCTTTGCTTAAACTTGACAAAAGAAACCGTTATGACTAAAATTAAAAATATTATTTTCGATTTCGGAGGAGTACTTATTGACTGGAATCCTGTATACCTATATAATAAGGAGTTTAAAGATGAATCGGAAATGAATTATTTTTTGGAAAACATTTGCACTTCTGATTGGAATGTGCAGCAGGATGCAGGTCGCTCATTGACTGAAGCAACAAAACTGTTACAAGCGAAACATCCTGAACACGAAGAGATGATTGAGCTATTCTATTCGCGTTGGGAAGAGATGCTTGGGGGAGATATAAAAGAAAACGTGGACGTTTTGAAAAAGTTGAAACCAAAATATCCAATATATGGTTTAACTAACTGGTCCGCCGAAACCATTAGAATTGCTTATGAAAAATATGATTTCTTTGAACTGCTGAATGGCATTGTAGTCTCTGGCGATGAGAAATTGATAAAGCCAGACCCAAAGCTTTACCAAGTGCTATTAGATAGGTATAACCTAAAAGCGAACGAGTCATTATTTATAGATGATAATTTAAAAAACATTGAAACAGCCCAAAAGATGGGGTTTCATACCATTCATTTAACAGAAGATACCGATCTGGAAAAGGAAGTGAAAGATATGGGCTTAATTTAAAATTTAGGAAGCTTCTCTCAAGTAATAACCGTCTTTGATTTTTTTTACAATCAAAGACTAAAACTTCATACCCTCCCCCAGATATTTGACTTCATGCCATAAACCACCATTCACTTACCACTTATTCACTCACCCCCTTTTTCACTGCTTCACCTTAATCTTAGCCTCCTTTGACTCATTGTGAAATGCATCAACAGCCGTTATGACATAAGTGTACTGTGTATTACCGTTTTCGTAGGGAATCACATAAAAGTTGTCGGATGTGGTTTTCACAATCTTATTTGCATCGTCAATATTAATGGGCTCTCCTTTTCTAAAGCGATAGATAACAAAGTAGTTGGCAGTTTCAGGGTTATGGGATTGTTTATCGCTGTTCCATGTAAGAAAGTGCATGTCCTCGGTGAACACCTCAACCAGTTTTTTTACTTTCTTGGGGCGTCCTTCGTGCATGTGTTTGTATGCAGGTATCAACGATTTGGCTCTGTGTGTTTTTGTAGCCAAGATATTTGCAACATCGCTGTAGTTCTCCAATATCAAATAACCATACCAATAGCAGTTACCATCCACAAATGAAAGTGCACGCGATTGACGAATCTTTTCATCCAACTCAAAAGCATCTAAACTACGCTTCAAGTCTTGACCAATATAAAGTGGTTGTTGGAAGTTATGTGCATTCCACCACTCTATAAGTGTAGTATAATCTGCAGCTTTGTGCCCCCTCTCCCAATATAATTGTGGCATATTGTAATCTATCCATCCTTTTTCAACCCAATGTTTCACATCGGCATACAGATCGTCATAGTTTTGCAAACCATTAGTTTCGCTACCCGAACCATCGGGCGTGCTTCTTTTGTTTCGGTATATACCAAATGGACTTATCCCGAATCGCACCCAAGGCTTAGTACCAGCAATGCCAAGTTTTAATTGCTGAATGAGCAAGTTCACATTGTTACGACGCCAGTCGCCACGTTGGTTTGGGGCGAATCCTTGAGAAGCCGCATATGTGTTGAAGCTATTGTCATCGGGGAAAGGTTGTCCTGCAAGGGGGTATGGATAAAAATAGTCGTCCATGTGAATGGCATCCACATCATAACGAGAAACAATGTCACGAACCACATCCACTATATAAGCACGATTTTCGGGCAACCCAGGATCGAAATACAATTGATTGCCGTATTTCAAAAATCGATCAGGATGATCCCAATAGATATGCTGCGGAGCTAATTCACTCATAGTACTGGATTGAGCACGGTAAGGGTTCAGCCATGCATGCAACTCCATTCCTCGTTTGTGACATTCATCAATGAGAAAAGCCAATGGATCGAAACTTGGATCATCGGGAGCTTTTCCCTGTTTACCTGTAAGGAATCTACTCCATGGCTCTAAGTCTGATTTGTAAAAGGCATCTGCCTCTGGTCGAATCTGAAATATTACAGCATTTATACCTGCATAATCAAGCTTCTGAATCATATCAACAATGTAATGCTTCATGGCAGCACTGTTCATCTGTTGGTAGCGCGATTGTCCAACTGTTTGTATCCATGCACCACGAAACTCTCGCTTGGGATGAAGTTCTGGAGTTTGTGTGAGAGTTTTTTTGGATGTTCCACAAGCAAAAAGAAAAAGACTGATAGTAACTAAAGCTATGAACCTAATAGTAAATTTAAACTTCATGAAGATATACGATTGAGAAATGTTTGTAAAAATATGATTGTGTGTTGAATAAAACCAAGTTTAAGGAATAAATATATAATCATCACTCTCTACCAACATATCGATGGTGTAGCGTTTGGGGAAAACAACAATTCGGCTAACGTCGGGGAATCTTTTTTCGATGCGTGTCGGCATGTTGTCTAAAACAGACATATGAGACACATAACCAGGATGCGCAGAAACAAGTACGAAAATATCGTCCTCTTTTATTTCGTCTCCACAAGCAAGTGGGTCCGACCAATTATCGTAAACTATATACGTGAAGTTTGCTTTTAGCTTCTTGTTGCTGGCTATGATCTGTTGCGTCTCTGGATGACCAATGTGAACTACTGGCAAAGTAAGTTCTTGTGAAAGCTGAACTATTTTGTTTACCCACATATCAAAGCCCAACTCTTTTTCGGCAAGTGGTGGCGAAACAACTACAATTCGTTTGTGTGAAATCATGTTCTTCTCTAAATGACAGATAAACATGTTTTTGTCCATGTTCTTAATGATGAGATCAACTTTGTCACCAACGAGTTTTTCTAACACTCCCACTCTACCAGGCCATCCCAAAATAACAATATCGGCCATAGTTTCGCGTGCAGCTCTTACAATACCACTTGCCACATTGTGATCAATGGTAGCAATTACATCAACCTCCATGTCCGCTGCAATAGCATCCGATACTTGCTCCTGTAGTTTTTTCTTAAAACTAATAATATTCTTTTCTGCTTGCTCGTTGTTGGGGACAACACCTAACAGAGAAATGGAGTTGACCGACTTTTTGTCCTTCAGCAACATTGCCAACTCAATGTGTTTACCAATATTTGCAGGATCAGCAATTGGAACTAATATTTTTTCCTGCTCGTAATAACCCAGTTCTGAGGGTATTATATCTTGATCCTCCTCAGCAATTGCTATTTCTTTAGCAGACTTCTGTGTGACGAAAGAAGCAATAAGACAAGTAAATAAAATGAGAACAATAGTACCATTCAAAATATACTCATCAATAATGCCTGCTTTGAAACCCACTAATATAACTGCCAATGTAGCTGCAGCATGCGCTGAACTAAGACCAAAAATTAAATTACGTTGAGCGGTTGAATATTTAAATACTTTTTGCGTAAAAAAGGCACCCAACCATTTACCTAATAATGCTACAGCCGACAGAGCAGCTGCAATGTAAATTGTTGTAGCTCCACTAAATACAACCGAAATGTTTACCAACATCCCAACCGAAATAAGAAAAATTGGAATAAACAATGAATTGCCAATAAATTCTATCCTATTCATTAATGCCGAGCTATGAGGTATTAATCTATTGAGCGCTAAACCCGCAGCAAATGCTCCAATAATAGGTTCTATCCCTCCTAATTCAGCTAAAAACCCAGCCAAAAACACAATGAAAACAACAAAAATATAATGCGAATACTTCTCACTTTCTACTTTTTGGAAAAACCATTTAGCTATACGAGGAATAATAAAGAAAACAATGAATGAAAAAATGCTTATGGAAATGAGCAGTCTCAGTAAGAATTGAAAATTAAAGTTTCCCGTGTGACTATTCAAAACAATAGCCAAAATAATAAGAACTGCCGTATCGGTAAGAATAGTTCCTCCTACGGTGATGGCAACTGCTTGATTTTTAGAAACACCCATCCTGCTAACTATGGGGTATGTTACTAATGTGTGAGTTGAGAACATACTGGCAGTTAAAAAACTGGCATATACATCATAGCCAAGCAAATAATGACAAACAGGGAATCCGATGATGAGGGGTATGATAAAAGTGAAAAAACCAAAAACAACGCTCTTGTTTCTATTAACTTTAAACTCATTGAGATCTAACTCCAGCCCTACTATAAACATAATGTAGAGCAACCCAATAGTTGAAAACATATTTACTCCGGCACTATCTGAAATGAGGTTTAATCCGTGAGGTCCAATTATTACACCAGCAATTATTAGACCAATAATACTTGGCACATTTAAACGCTTCAGCATTAATGGCGAAATAAGTACAATAAACAAAAGAACGGCAAATATGAGCACCGGATTTGTAAATGGCACAGCAAAATGATGCGACAAGTCGGATATGAATTGATCCATACAATTTTTTTACATTTGTTGAGTGGACGAAGTTACAATTATTTTCTTAAATGTGTGTCCACAATTTTGCACAATATTAAACGAGTATGAGGTGAATTAAAAAATAAACAACCATTTATTACCCCTTTATAATTTGTAAAAGCTATTTTATGACAGAAAGGTTCAAATAAAAGAAATAATTGGCTATTTTTGCAAATCATATAAACAATTTATTTCCACAATGATTAATAGAATTTTAATCCGAATAAGAGTCATCCAAATTGTATACGCTTGGTATCAAAACCGAAACAAAGATCTAATGCAAGTTGAGAAAGAACTTTTGTTAGGATTGCAAAAGTCATACGATCTTTATTTCTACTTTCTACTAATGATGGTTGAGATTACAAACCTTTATGAAAAGCGGGTAAACACAAAAATGAATAAGTTTTTGCCTACATCTGAAGATTTAAATCCAAACTTACACCTCATCAATAATCAATTTATCAAGCAATTGCGCAACAATAACATGTTAGTGAAATATCTGACAGAAAGACCTTTATCATGGGATGCAAATGAGAATTTTTTAAAAGGAATCTTAGACACTATCCTTGCTTCAGATACTTATAAAGAGTATGCTCAATTAGAGAAACCCACCTATAAAGACGATAAGGACTTTTGGCGTAAGAGTTTTAAAACTTTTATTTATCGTAATGAAGAGCTTGACGATCTATTAGAAGACGAAAGCATCTTTTGGAATGATGACATTGAAATTGTTCAGTCGTTTGTTCACAAAACAATTAAACAGTTTAGTAAATCCGAGGCAGAAAATCAGCCTCTTCTACCCATGTTTAACGATGAAGAAGATAAAGAATATGCCATAAAATTGTTGCGTGAAACATTGCTTAATGAATTAAGTTATCGTGAGCAAATTACGCATCATGCACAAAATTGGGATTTCGAACGAATTGCTTTTATGGATGTTATTATCATGCAAGTGGCAATGGCAGAACTATATGCTTTTACTTCAATCCCCATCAGCGTTACGCTAAATGAATATATTGATATTGCTAAATCATATAGTACTCCTAAAAGTAGCACCTTTATCAATGGCATTTTAGATGCTGTAGTAACCGAATTGAGAAAAGACAAAACAATACTGAAAAACTAATTCCGAATTTATAAACATTTTAAACAAACTAATTATGAATATTTTATTACAAGCTGGTGGCCCAATGGGAAGTTCTTTAATCTTTATGGTAGTAATTATTGCTATCTTTTACTTCTTCATGATTCGGCCACAACAAAAGAAGCAAAAACAAATTGCGCAAGCACGCGAAGCTATGCAAATTGGCGACAAAGTGATTACTGCTGGTGGCATACACGGTAGAATTAAGGAAGTTCAATTGGCTTATTTTTTGATAGAAATATCAAGTGGAGTGACCATAAAGGTTGATAAAGCTTCTGTGTTTGTTTCGGCAACAGATGTAGGCAACTAATGTTTTTGTAGAAAAAGTATAGCAATTACAGAATTAATGTAATTGCATCTTGGCTACAAGATAAGAAAATAACTTACTAAAATTAGAAACAAGTAAAACATGTCCTTTTTAAGAATTATCTCAAAGTTCTTTGACAATGTACTCTCTGTTCTTTCAAATATAGAATGGGGTAAGGTGGTACCTTTTTTCTTGTTTTTAATTTTAGCTTTTATTTTTTGGCTTTTGATTTTCTTTCAGCGCAATGCAGAAGGAGATTACCGCATACCCTTAAAATACGTCAATATACCTGAAGAAGAGATTTTTGTTAGTCAAATGCCTCAGCACATAGATCTAAGGATTAGAGATTTAGGGTCAGGCTTATTCAATTATTATTTTTTCAAGAAAAGAGATTCTCTTGTTATAAATGTAGGAGAAGCACAAAAAAACAATGAGGTGAAGCTGCAGGGTAATCAACTCACCCAGCTCATTCGCACAAAACTGTCAGTTAACACACAGTTAATTGGCTATGCACCAGCAAGCATTATTTTGGAAACAGCTAAATTGCAAAGTAAAACTGTTCCCGTAGTGTTTGATGGAGAAATGAGAACAAGTGGCGGACATCTAATTGTTGATTCAGTCTCGATAATTCCAAATGAAGTTAAGATATATGGATCGGGAGAACAATTGCGCAATATTTCGGAAGTAATAACAGAATATAGTGTTTTTGAAAACCTGAAAGCTACCTCTCAATTGAGCACTAAAATAAAAAAAATAGAAGGTGTTAAAATAATACCTAATGAGGTAGATTTATACATACCTATTCTTGAGTATACTGAAAGACAATTTGAAATACCAATTACTGTTTCTAATCAACCTGCAGATACAGATATAAAGTTTTTTCCCTCAAAAGTGAACGTTACTTTCGCAGTTACGTTAGATGATTATAAGAAGATCGTTCCAGAGAATTTTGAAATTAAAATTAATTACAACGATTTAAAAGTAAAAGAGGGAGATCAAGTAGAGTTGCAACTTACAGAAGCTCCTACTTCAATCAAAAATCCTCAAATATCACCGAGAGTAGTAGAGTTCTTGTTTGAACGTAAATAATTAACACCCATGATAAAAATTGGCATAACAGGAGGAATTGGAAGTGGAAAATCGATTGTAGCTTCTCTTTTTGAACTGCATGAAATACCTGTATACATTGCAGATGAAGAGACTAAGAAACTCAACAACACTTCACCACAAATTAGAGAGCAGCTAATGCACCATTTTGGTAATGATCTCTACGACAGTAAAAACATGTTGGATAAAAAAAAGTTTGCTGAAATCATTTTTTCTGATTCAGCTAAATTAGAGCTTGCAAATTCTATTATACATCCCGAAGTATTGAATCATTTTAATGAGTGGTGTGAACAAAACGCTCATCACTCAATTGTGGCTTTAGAGGCAGCTATTTTATTAGAGTCAAATTTTCATAAGCATTTAGATAAAGTGGTAACCGTTTACTCACCGCTCAATCTAAGAATTACACGCATAATGGCACGCGATGGAGTGGATGAGCAAACTGTAAGAACACGAATGAAGTATCAAATATCTGAAAGAGAGAAGATCAGAATGTCTGACTATGTGATTGTGAACGATGATAGAAGTTCTTTAATTGAACAGGTAGACAATTTGATTAATGATATAGTACATCGCAGTATTTGAGATCAAAAATCTTACAATAATCAAGGAACGAACAGGTTAAAAAATTCACCCCTTGTGAATAACAGAATAATTAACTACTTTTGTAGCTCATAAAATAATTAAAAAATTAAAATGGTAGAACAAATTGGAATGAACGCTGGCAAGGTGTGGACGCAATTAGAAAAAAAAGGACGTTTGAATGTGAAAGACCTAAAAAAAGCGGTTAACATTACATACAATGATTTGTATGCAGCTTTTGGATGGTTGGCAAGAGAAGAAAAATTGATTCTTGAAAAAGAAGGTAAAGAGGTTTTTGTCTCACTATGCTAAGCGACGTTGAAAGGCAAAAAGAAAAATCTTTTTGTATAACAAATAAACAAAACTGTCTCCTTATTAAATTGGAAGACAGTTTTTTTTATGTTTTTAAATTCTACTTCCCTTCATTGTACATAAACGCATAAGTACGGGTCACATACAAAAGTATGTGTTTTGCTTTCCATTTTACTGTCTGATTTACTCATTTTGTCTTCATACAACGAATTAATTTACAGTTCGCACCTAACGGCGCTTGAGTTTACTACAGACAGTCCGACTCATACGGAGTGATAGTTGCCAGTTTATTTAAATAATTATTCTGTGTTATTGTTTGAGTGATATTTGAATCAATAGATAGATGCTATTGCATGCTGAATTTAGCTCCTTAGGAGCTTTACTGTCTGTAGTAATCAATTGATAGAAATCACTTTAGCTCCGCCAGGTGCGTCCTGTTATTCTTTTGCGTCTTATCGTCTTTGCGAGAAATCTCTGGGTGAAACAACCGCAAATTAAAACTTAGAGCTAATGAAGTTCATCATTTCAAAAAATAAGGTAATAAGGTTTGGGGAGAGGCTGTATGCAATGTTACTAAGGTTTGAGTAACTTACATACACTTGCCTTTTCTTTGGGCTTTTTGGCACTTAATAATTAAATGCTTCTATTAAAATCTCTATACATAAGCTTCAATCCCTTCGGAACCATAGTAACTGAGGCTGCTCTCTCAACTTAACCTTATTACCTTATTGGCAAAATGGTAGATAAAACTCTTCTTGATTTGACACAAACTACAGGTCAGCATCTACGGAGATGGAGTGCTAAAAGTGTTTTGTTTTTGTGTTACAAACGCATAATTTCATTACGAAATATATTATATTCTATTCTTTTCTGCTTCGCAGTGGTAAATTAAGCTTTCAGGGCAGACATATTTCAGCCCAAGGTAAAGCCTTAGCTTACAATGGATCACTGGCACCGTGAGCCTTGTATGGGTGTCATGCAAAAGAACAATGATACATAAACTACTTTCTCGTCTTAACCACCTGATAGGGAGTTTTAGTAAAATCTTATGCTCTTTGAGAGCTTTATATCGTATCTATCTTTCACACCAACAGGGTGTTGAGTGTACTGTTTTTCTTTTAAGTGTTATCCGATTGGCTCTTTCTTTAAATATTTGTCATATAATCTCCAAGTGACTTTATGATGATAACAACAGCTATGCCTGAAATAACAAAAACGATAAATCCCTTTTATTTTAAAGTTTATATTTTCTAAAATAGAAGTAAATGCCGTAGATTGGCTAATATTTTATATTTTTGCATTTACATATCAAACAAATACATCAACACAATGAATATTGAAAAAGAATTGCAGTTGCTTATCATAAAAGTAATTGCTCAATTATATAATACCGACGTAAACGAATCTCAAATTACGCTTCAAAAGACCAAAAAGGAATTTACTGGTAATTATACATTGGTTACTTTCCCATTATTGAGAATTTCAAGAAAAAGTCCGGAACAGACTGCTCAAGAAATTGGCGAAGCATTAGTTGCAACCTCTACTCTTTTTGAATCATTCAATGTGATAAAAGGTTTTCTAAATCTTTCGTTGTCTTCTGCATTGTGGATTCAAACATTGGAGGAGATGAACCACAACCCAACGTATGGTTTTGTTGAGGCTGATGAAACAGCTCCGCTCTACATGGTTGAGTATTCTTCGCCCAACACCAACAAACCATTGCATTTGGGCCATGTGCGAAACAATCTATTGGGTCATTCGCTTTGCGAGATACTTAAAGCCAATGGCAAGCAAGTTGTAAAGACCAACATTGTAAATGATAGAGGAATTCATATTTGCAAATCGATGTTAGCATGGAAGAAGTGGGGAAATGATGAGACACCCGAATCTTCAGGCAAAAAAGGTGATCACTTAATTGGTGAGTATTATGTGCTGTTCGATCAAAAATATAAAGCTGAAATAGCCGATCTTCAAGCCAAAGGTTTTACAAAAGATGAAGCAGAGGCACAATCAACACTCATGGCAGAAGCACGCGAAATGCTTTTAAAGTGGGAAGATAATGACCCTGAAACAGTCAACTTGTGGAAAATGATGAATAACTGGGTCTATAAAGGATTTGATGAAACCTACAAAGAGATGGGTGTTACTTTTGATAAAATATACTATGAATCGGAAACGTATCTGGTAGGCAGAGAAAAAGTGTTGGAAGGATTAGAGAAAGGACTGTTTTATAGAAAAGAGGACAATTCTATTTGGGCTGATTTATCGAAGGAGAATTTAGATCACAAACTACTGCTTAGAGCTGATGGTACATCGGTGTATATGACCCAAGATATTGGTACAGCCAAATTGCGCTTTGATGATTATCCAATTAACACCATGATTTATGTGGTTGGCAACGAGCAGAATCATCACTTTACGGTACTTTCTACACTCTTGGACATGTTAGGCTATGAGTTTGGCAAAGGGTTGGTGCATTTTTCTTACGGAATGGTCGAGTTGCCCGAAGGCAAAATGAAATCACGTGAAGGAACCGTTGTGGATGCCGATGACTTGATGAAAGAAATGATTGAAACAGCACGCGAAACATCAAACGAACTGGGTAAACTGGACAATTGTACGCCTCAAGAAGCTGATGACATTGTTCGCATGGTTGGTTTGGGTGCTTTGAAATACTTTATACTGAAAGTGGACCCTCGCAAAAACATGACCTTCAACCCTGAAGAATCAATTGACTTTAACGGAAACACGGGTCCTTTTATACAGTATACGCATGCACGCATTCAATCTGTTTTGCGTAAAGCAGCTGAGCAAAATATTGAAATACCCGATAAGATTGAAGATGTAGAACTTTCTGAGAAAGAAGAGGGATTGGTGCACACATTGGTAGATTTTGCTGCCATCATTAAACAATCTGCCGAAGAGTACAATGTATCGTTAGTAGCCAACTACATATATGACTTAGTGAAAGAGTACAACCAATTTTATCACGATTTCTCCATCTTAAGAGAAGAGAATGAATCACTAAGAGCTTTCCGCTTAATGCTATCTAAGAACGTAGCTCTTACTATAAAGAAAGGGATGTCACTTCTGGGGATTGATGTGCCAGATAGGATGTAGAGAGAGATAGATAGAGCAAACACACAAGTCTAAATAAGAGTTTAATAGAAGCTGATGAAAAACACAAGAAAAAATAAATTGCACACCAAGAGCTTTACATTCTTCTTGTGTGCTTTTTTATTGTGCTCCGTTAGTTCTATGAGCCAGATTGACAATGACTCTTCTTTCTACGATCGTTCTTTTATTCACCAACTTAGCATAGAAGGTCGTGCTGGCTATATATTCCCTACCAACCCTTTTTTGGAAGGTGAGAATAATAAACGAGAACGTATTGAAACATCCTTATCAACACATCTAAAGTACGCTCTTCGTTTTCGTCCCAATACATATATAAACAAACTGTACAGAGGCGTTTATCAAGGTATCGGCTTAGCTCATTACAACTTTGGGAATAACAAAGAACTTGGAAACCCAACAGCCCTTTATCTATTTCAAGGAGCAACTATTGCTCAACTCTCAAGCAAACTGTCCTTTAACTATGAATGGAATTTTGGATTATCAGGTGGTTGGATACCATACAATAAAGAATATAATTCTTACAATGGAATGATGGGTTCAAAATTGAACGCTTACATGAACACCAACTTCTATTTCAATCAACAACTTTCTACTCAATTTGATTTGATTTATGGACTGACGCTCACCCATTTCTCGAATGGAAACACAAAGTTTCCAAATGCCGGACTTAATGCCTCTGACGTGAAAGTTGGATTGACTTACAACTTCAATAGAGAGAGTAACCTAAACTCCACAGCATTATATATAAGACCTCATTATATACAGAAGTTTCCACGACACATAAGCTATGATGTTGTTCTGTTTGGTTCGTGGCGACGAAGAGGTGTTCCTTTTGAAGACTACCTGATTGCTGCACCTGATAGATACAGTGTGATGGGATTTAATATTAACCCAATGTACAATATGAACTACAATCTCAGGTTTGGATTGTCTTTGGACGGAGTTTACGATAGTAGTGCCAATATTTATACCGAAGATTATATAATAGGAATGGGGGAAGAAAACCCAGGACATACATTCTATAAACCTTCTTCGCTTAAGAAGCAATTAGCATTGGGTGTTTCTACACGAGGTGAGTATGTTATGCCTTATTTTACTGTTGGCTTGGGCATTGGAGCTAATATCATTCATGGTGGTGGAGACTTAAAAGGTTTCTACCAAACATTAGCACTCAAAATTGAAGTGACTCGTAGTTCATTTATCCACATAGGATACAATCTACAGAATTTTAAAACTCCCAACTATTTAATGTTGGGAATAGGCTATCGATTCAACAATAAGTACCCCTGTCTATATCGATAAAGAAAGTATAAAAGAGCATATGCTTAAATTTAATAGAATTCTACACAAAAAATTTTTTAATCAGATCCGGAAATCATGAAAAAGTCAATTTTTATTCAGTTGTTTATAATCCTCTGTTCCACTCTTTTTGTAGGCTGTTCAAAACAGAATATTGAGCACATTAGCCCAAATCAATTTGAGGGAAGCGATACACACAGAATACAAGCCGCTGTGGATAAAGCTGCGAAAACAATCGGCAAAATAATCATCCCTTGCCACAACTCTAATGGTTCCAATGTGTGGCTGCTTGACAGTGCAATATTATTACCCAGTAATATTACTGTAATTCTTGACAACTGCACACTCCAATTATCTGACAAGTGCAGAGACAATATGTTTAGGAGCAACAATGTAGGTATTGGTATTTCAAACCCTGTATGGAATGAAAATATTAATATCATTGGAGTTGGAGATGTTTATCTAAAAGGGGCAAACAATCCAAGAGCTACTGGAGATAGTGGTAAAACCCTTAGTTTAAACCCAGAAAAAGACATCAAGGAAACTGGCAACTGGCGTTTTACATACGGAACGGATTCGGGAAAGGAGGGGCTAAAGCAAACGGGCGATTGGCGCAATATATTGATTCTTATGGCTTATGTTGATGGGTTTAAATTGAAAAACGTTAATATACAAAAGACTCATGCTTGGGCTGTGAGTCATGAAAGGGTTGTAAATGCAGAAATCTCAAATATCAGAATAGACAACCCAATCATGAACGCTATAGATGGGAAAGAACATCAAATATTGAACAGAGATGGAATTAATCTGAGGCATGGTTGCAAAAACTTTCGAATTGATGATTTAACTGGAAAAACAGGGGATGATTTTATAGCTCTTTCAACACTTGGATTACACTCCGAAGAGTTGGAAGGAGGGACATTGCACTCCACGATGGTAACTTCAAGAAAATGGAGAGGTGTAGAAGATGATACCGAAAATATTAATATCACGAATATTGTTTGTGAAAGTTCCACACGAGCCATAGCCATTAGAGCAAATGATGTTGCTTCTATTAACAATGTGTATATCAATGGCGTTATCTTTGAGGGAGGTTTCAATGCAATGCTTGTTGGCGGCAGAGGATATGGAAAAGATTCTCAATTTGGTAAAATTAATAATATCCATGCCATGAATATTATTGGCGATGGTAAATCATTGATTCAAATTGAAGAAGCAATTGCTGACTGTAGCTTTATTAACAGCATTTACACTGGGAGTGGAGAGGACATAATTATGTATAAAATCGAAAAGTCTGAAACTGCCAATATTATTAGTCACAATGTCATTCGAACGAAAGACAAGAAATGAGATAGTTATAGGTGTAATTAAAACGCAACTCAAATATTCAATTCCAGTTAGCAGTTGACAATCAATTACTCCTCTGGCTTCATCACCACGCCAATTTTCTTTTTGCCATTCACTTTTGCAGTAAACGGAGTTTTAAATGACACATGACGAATGAACTTAGTTTCAAAAACAGCCTCTTGTTCATTCAAGAAGTCTTCGTTGAAGAATCCTCCATTCTCAATAAAGGGGTTGATGGTGAAGTAGGCAACCCCTAAGGATGTAAGGTTTTGAAAGAAATGTGAGCCTTGGCTCGGATCAATTCTATATTGGTCTAAGGTGATTTCTCCAATTATACGTGCTTGAGATATATGCGGCCATTTAACGGGAATACCCAACCACGAATCGCTTGAACCCCATCTGCCTGGAGCTATAAGCACATAGTATTTGTCAGATTCAATAAACTTTTTGTTTAAGTCTTCAATCTCTCGTGCAATCAATTGATTGTTTGCAGGGTTAAATCCTTCTGTTTTAATATAAACAACATCTTGAATATTTGTTATTGAACCATGACCTAAAGCATTTTTTGAAAACATTAGCGTGTCGTTAGGGTCAATCAGTGACAAATCTTCTGAAACCACTTCTTTTGAATCTACTATAGGTCTTATTTGCAACAAATAGAATGTGGCTTCGCGTTGGTTTTTGAGATCCACTGCAAATTCTATCTCCACTTCGCGTCCCATTTCGCTCTTGCATATCTTAAGCACTTTGTCAAGAATTTCAGGCAGGGGCAACATGTTGTGCTGAAGAATATGAACAAAAGATATTATCTTTCGCCCCCCTGGATAGTAACCCTCCCTTATGATTAAGTCGTTGGGGTCGAAGGTTGATGATATATATCGCAAAGTGCCATCAGCATCAGCATCCTTCAAGCTAAGTTTTAACAAGTTGAACGAGTCGTCAACTGTAAAATTTTCTTTTATAGATTCAGTGCTTAATGCATAAAAGCGCGTTTGCGTTTCTTTAAGCGCAGTATTAACATCGGTCAATTGCAATATTTTATTAGAATGCAGCGGCGAGAAACGTAATCCTTGGTTTCCATCAACAATATACTTACCCAATCCCAGTCCCATTTGCACCACTCCATCTTCGGGTTTCTCATCACCCATTGGATAGTAATTAATGGAGCGAGCAACACCAGAAATAGTGGGATAAAAATGATTGTTGTGTTGAGAGCCAGCCACCTCCTGCAATACAATGGCCATTTTCTCTTGGTCTATAATGTTTTGTGTGGCCACCATATATGACTTACTATCTGCATAGAAAACAGATGCATATACACCCTTTATTCCATCGCTCAACATACGAATCATTTCAAACTTATCTTCAACATACGGAATCATGTATGTGGAAAATATACCAGCAAAAGGTTGGTAATGAGAGTCCTCTAAAAGACTTGAAGAACGTATTGCAATAGGATTATTGATTGCTTCAAAAAAGACAAGAAAGTCAGCCACCAATCTTTTTGGTAGTTTAGCGGCTAAAAAGTGTTTAAGTATATCTTCATCGGGAATATCGGACAAAGCAACTGGATATAACTTATTGGCATCCATAAACTCATCGAAAATGTCAGTGCATAGAACAACCGTTTTGGGAATTGTTACCGGCAGGTTGTTATACATATTAAGATCCTGGTGCTTTTTGACAATATAGCCCATGAAGGCCAGTCCACGTCCCTTTCCTCCCATTGAGTCATCACCAATGCGAGCGAAGTAGGAGTATTTGTCAAACCTATCTTTTTCAAAAACAGCAACTACACCCGTGTTTTTCATTTTGCGGTATTGCACAATAGCATCATATATCAACTCACGCGCTTCATCCATGTTCTTGTATTGATTAACATCTATCTTTTGCAGCATCTCTGCAACAGGAAACATGGCACGTGAATAGAAAAAACGAGAGAAATGATTTAATGATAAGTGGTAATAGAGTGCATCATCTGGTATTTTCTGAATCGTATTTTGAAGTTCCTTCAAGTTTTTGATTCTCATTATTTCATGCTTGGTTTTGGGGTCTAAAATGATGAAATCGCCAAAGCCGAACTTTTCTTTTATTTTATTTCTAACGTCTTGCGGAAATGTCTGCGAGTTTTTATTAATAAAATCAGCATTTAAATCTTTTGCATACACTTCGTTGGATGGCTCAGCCGAAGCGAAAATAACAGGAATAGTTTTATCAAATTGCCTAACCCATTCTATTAATTGTTTACCTGCAAGTTTTTCTTTCACTCCTCTACGATTGAAACTTACATCGCTAAGAATACCTAACATGTTATTACCATACTTTTCATATAGAGAGATAGCTTCTTCATAATTACGAGCAAGCAATATTTTGGGACGACCACGCATTCGCATCATTCGCAAGTGGTCGTTGAGCGCTTCTTTTGAAAACTCGCGCGACTCGCTCAATACATATTTAAACATTAATGGCAATAACGATGAGTAAAACCGAACGGAGTTTTCAATTATCAAAATGGTTTGTACACCAACACTTTTGACATCATTTTCCACGTTCATCTTATCCTCAATTAACTTAATGATTGACAACAGTAAATCTGAATCGCCCAACCAACTAAAAAGATAATCGACAGCACTCAAGTCTTCTTTTTCAAACACTTTACTGACCATTTTCGAAAAAGGTGTAAGCATAACAACTGGAATGTCAGGATGGTCTTTTTTTATAACTTTTGCAAGGTCAAAGAAATCATTGTTATCTACGTTAGGCATGCAAATAACCAATTCAAATCGGTTTATTCGCAATTGCCTCAACGCCTCATCAAACTTGCTGACATGGGTGAAACGAGGTGGATAACGTAAATTGAGAGATACATACTCATTGAAAATCTGCTCATCTACTCTTCCGTCATCTTCTAAAATAAACATATCATATTGTGATGCAATAAAGAGTACATTGTAGATGCGCTTGTTCATTAACTGCACAAATGGGGTGTCACGAAATCTAAATTCATTAACATCATGCGCACTAATTATTTCTCGAGAAGTATTTCTATCCATTTTACTAAGCGTTAGTTTATACAAATATACACGCTAATTATTCTAATCAAACAAAATGTTTAAGAAATATTTTCTACATATTGCTTGTAGATTAGGAAGCAGAATAGTTTTAAAAATGAAAAAGGGCAGTTTAATGTCTGTTAATCGTCCTTAATGTTCCCAGAAAATGCGCTATATTTGAACTAATTATAAACTATTCTGGAGAAACTGAAAATGAAAAAACAACTCTTTTTTATAAGTGGGCTTATTATTGTTGCAATTACAACTATTCTTTTAATATCGAGCAACAACATAGAAGAGCCCGAACAACAACGTCCTAAAGCATTGTCGATGACAGCCTCCATTGAAATACCTGAGAAGATGGTTTTCGCAGGAGAAACATATGTTTTCGATAGATATGATATGCATGAAAGATTGGATAGAGAATTAAATAGCTTTACCTATTTTCATTCAACTACACTGTTGCTTTTTAAAAGAGCTAATCGCATATTTCCTATCATTGAGCCTATATTGAAAAAATATGGCATACCTGATGATATTAAATACTTGGCAGTGATTGAAAGCAGCTTATATCATCGTGCCGTTTCGCCAGCGCGAGCAGCAGGTTTATGGCAATTTATGCCAGCTACTGCTACACAATTTGGACTGGAAGTAAGTGCTGAAGTTGACGAACGTTATCATATAGAAAAATCGACAATTGCTGCATGTAAATACCTAAATGATGCTTACCGTAAATACGGTTCGTGGAGCGCCGCTGCTCTTTCTTACAACGGTGGACAAGGAAGAATTACAAGAGAACTCAGAAATCAACAATCTAATGAAGCGCTCGACTTGTGGCTGGTAGACGAAACCACTCGGTATTTTTATAGGATGTTGGCAATAAAACTTGTTTTTGAAAATCCTCCTCAATATGGATTTATTATTCGTCCAAATCACTTATATAAACCTATCACATTTAAAGATGTAACTGTTTCCTCTTCGATACCTGACTTAGTTACTTTTGCTAAACAAAATGGATTAACTTATGCTCAATTGAAAGATTTCAACTCGTGGTTAAGAAGTACAAAACTCACCGTTAAGCCTGGCAAAAGCTATACCTTAAACCTTCCCACTCAAGAGAGTCTATACTACAACAAAAAAGATCGTCTAAAAATACACGATAAACGTTGGGTAACTGAATAAGAGATCATTCGTATAAAAACATTATTTAATTTTGATAGTCTATTAATTGAGCTTTATCAATTATTGGACTACACATACTTCTCTATTCCATTTTTTCAATAATAGAGAAGTCTATACTAAACAATTATTCTCATTTTAATGTTACATTAAACTATGAATTCAGATAAAGAATTAATCAATGTGTACGGTGCACGTGTACACAATTTAAAGAATATAGATGTTGAAATTCCACGTAATACACTTACTGTTATAACTGGTTTGAGCGGCAGTGGAAAATCATCGTTGGCTTTCGACACTTTGTTTGCTGAAGGTCAACGTCGATATATAGAAACATTTTCAGCTTATGCACGTGGATTTCTGGGCAAAATGGAACGACCTGATGTGGATAAAATCACAGGATTGAGTCCCGTCATATCAATTGAACAGAAAACCACCAATAAAAATCCTCGTTCCACAGTTGGAACAACAACTGAGATATATGATTTTCTTCGATTGCTTTTCGCACGAGCTGGAGATGCCTACTCCTACATTTCGGGCGAAAGAATGGTGAAGTATACCGAAGAGCAAATACTGGAATTGATATTATCAGAATACATTGGAAAAAAGATATTTATATTAGCACCCGTTGTAAGAAACAGAAAAGGTCACTACCAAGAACTATTTGAACAGATTAGGAAAAAAGGTTATCTGAACGTGAGGATAGATGGTGAAATAAGAGAAATATTGCCTGGCATGCGAGTTGATCGTTATAAAAATCACAGCATAGAAATACTCGTAGACAAATTGTCTGTTTCAAATAAATTTGAGGATAAGCTCAAAAAGAGTTTGCAAATTGCAATGAAACAAGGAGATGGACTCATTTTGATACAGGAGTTGGAGACAGATGAAGTACGCCATTACAGCAAGATGTTGATGGATCCTGCTTCGGGATTATCATACAGTGAACCTGCACCTCACAATTTCTCTTTCAATTCTCCTCAAGGAGCTTGCATGAAGTGTAACGGTTTGGGTAAGGTAGATCAAATTGATATTGATAAGGTCTTTCCTGACACAGATTTAAGTATAGCTGCTGGAGGTATTTCGCCTTTAGGAAAAGAAAAGAGCAATTTATTATTCTGGCAAATTTCCGCTATCTGCGAAAAACATGGTGTGACTCTCAAGACACCCATAAAAGACATACCACAGGAAGCGATAGATGAAATATTGCATGGAACTACTGAACGGTTGAAAATTAAAAATCAATCGTTGGGCAATTCAAACTATTTAGTTGCTTTTGAGGGGGTTTTGAAGTACATAGATATGCAACAAGATGACGATGCTTCATCAGCTGCTCAAAAATGGGCTGCTAAGTTTATCACTAAAACAGTATGCCCAGAGTGCAATGGTCAACGTTTGAACAAAGAAGCGCTCCATTTTAGGGTGAATGGTGAAAACATAGCAGATTTAACCGAAAAAGATATTACCAATCTATATGATTGGATGAAGAATCTTGATAAAAATGTTACAGGCAAACAACGTTTAATAGTAGAAGAAATAAAGAAAGAGATTTTGACTCGCTTGAGTTTTCTTTTAGATGTTGGACTGGGATATCTCTCTTTATCGCGCGCATCAGCATCTTTGTCAGGTGGAGAAAGTCAAAGAATTCGTCTTGCCACACAAATTGGATCTCAATTAGTTAACGTTCTCTACATATTAGATGAACCAAGTATTGGCTTACATCAACGAGACAATGATAGATTAATCAATTCTTTGAAAAAACTGCGCGACACTGGCAACTCTATCATTGTGGTGGAGCATGACAAAGACATGATGTTGGCTTCTGACTATGTGGTTGATTTGGGTCCTTTTGCAGGGAGAAAAGGTGGAGAAGTTGTTTTTGAAGGATCGCCTCAACAGATGTTGAAAGAAAACACATTAACATCAAATTACCTAAATGGAACGTTAGAGATTGTAATTCCAGAAAAAAGACGTGAGGGTAATGGCAAGTCAATTAAGTTGACAGGTGCATCTGGAAACAACCTCAAAAATGTTTCAGTAGACTTCCCCCTTGGGACTTTTATTTGTGTTACAGGTGTCTCTGGTAGTGGCAAATCAACACTGTTGAACGAAACACTTCAACCCATTTTGAGCCAACACTTCTTTAGATCGTTGAAAGAACCTTTGAAATATAAGTCTATTAAAGGTATTGAAAATATTGACAAGGTAATAAGTGTAGATCAATCCCCTATAGGAAGAACGCCTCGATCAAATCCTGCTACCTATACTGGAGTTTTCACTGAGATTCGCAATTTGTTTGCAGGTATGCCAGAAGCAAAGATACGAGGATATAAACCAGGTCGTTTCTCTTTTAATGTGAAAGGTGGAAGATGCGAAACATGTGGAGGTAATGGTCACAAAACCATTGAAATGAATTTCCTTCCCGATGTGATGGTGCCTTGTGAAACATGTGCAGGCAAAAGATACAACCGCGAAACATTGGAGGTGCGCTTTAAAGGAAAATCTATCGCTGATGTGCTAAATATGACAATTAATGCCGCAGTAGACTTTTTTGAGAATGTTCCCTCTATACTGATTAAAATAAAGATGTTACAAGAAGTAGGATTAGGATATATCCGCTTGGGGCAAGCATCAACAACATTATCGGGAGGCGAATCGCAAAGAATTAAACTGGCAGCTGAACTGGCTCGACGTGACACGGGACAAACGCTATATGTCTTAGATGAACCAACTACAGGACTCCATTTTGAAGACATCCGAGTATTGCTTAATGTGATAAATAAATTAGTAGACCGTGGAAACACAGTCATAATAATAGAACATAACATTGATATAATTAAATGTGCCGACTACATCATCGATTTAGGTCCTGAAGGTGGCAGCAAAGGTGGAAAAATTTTAGCTAAAGGCACTCCAGAACAGATCATTAAGAAGTCTCAAAGCGATACTGCAAAATACTTAAGAAAAGAGATGAAAGTACAATTCAACTTGAAGAAAGACATAGCTTAATGCATCCTTCGTAAATTAATGAGTTTTTTAACTGTTAAACAACAAAGTGTTATGAACAAACAGATGAATAATGCGTTTATGTAGTTGAATGAACCTATAAAGAATAAATATAAATAATATGACAAAAATAGCATTTAAAGGATCTCCAGTTAATACAAGTGGATCATTACCTAAAGTTGGTGACACAGCTCCCGATTTCACATTAGTTGATGGAAATCTTTCAGAAGTAAAGCTATCCGATTTTAAAGGTAAAAACGTAATTCTAAATATATTTCCAAGTCTTGACACAGATGTATGTGCAAAATCAGTTAGAAATTTCAATGAAAAAGCTGGATCTTTAGATAATACAGTAGTATTAGGAATTTCATCCGACTTACCATTCGCATCTAATCGTTTCTGTAGTCACGAAGGTATAAAAAATACAACTGCTCTTTCCGTTTTCAGGAATGATTCATTTGCAAAAGATTATGGTGTGTTGTTGGTCGATGGACCAATGAAAGGCTTAACAGCTCGTGCTGTAATTATTGTCAACCCTGAAGGGAAAGTAAGTTATAACCAACTGGTTCCAGAAATTACTGAAGAACCAGACTATAATTCTGCAATCGACTCGATAGTGTAGTTTGTTTCATGAAGATTGTGTTAACTAAAAAAGTCTGCGAAGTGATTCGCGGGCTTTTTGCTTTTTATAATGTGGTAATTAATTGCGAAAGTGAAATATACCTCCATTTTCCGAACCATTTATTCCATTGTTGTTAGACTCTATAATACTTTTTATTCGCAACGTAAAGATTTGATAAGATTAAAATACGTTCCAATATCTATTTGAGGGTAATTTCCTTGAAAAACATGTTCCTCTTCAATCCCGAATTGATTTTCATGGAGAAAATATGTTCCATTTACTCCCTGAGAAGGTTTTTAAAGGGTTACTATAGTTCGTTTAAAAACAAATTCTATTTATAAATGTTATAATAATTAGCTTCAAAAACTTATCTCTATTTTTATGAATAAAGACCTCTCTAAAAATAAAACGAAAATTACGTTCAAATCTTTATGGACCATTCTTAAGAAAACTGTTCAAGGTTTTTCTGATGATAAAGTAACTCGGTTAAGTGCTGCATTATCCTACGTAACAATATTCTCATTTGCGCCATTCATCTTAGTAATTATCAATATTGGAGCATTCTTTGCACAAGATGTTGAAGGAAAACTTTTTGGAGAATTAGGCTACTTCCTTGGTAGCGATGTTGCAAAGGTGCTACAAGATGTTGTACATAATGCACAGATAGCAGATACCTCTACAATGACTACAATAATTGGCATAGCAGTAATACTATTCAGCGCTACAACTATATTTGCTTCTATACAAGAATCGCTCAATACGATTTGGGGAATCAAACCAAAGCCAAAAAAGAGCTGGCTCAAACTTATTAAAAACAGGTTGTTATCATTTTCTGTAATCATAGCATTAGGTTTTATACTTCTTGTTACTATGAGCGTGAGTTCTTTAGTTGGACTTCTAAACGTTAAGCTCATGGCATACTTTCCAGATGTAACTGTATTTGTTTTTCAAGTTATTGGTATTATAATAAATATTGTTTTTACCTCCATCGTGTTCTTGCTAATCTTTAAAATGCTTCCCGATGCAAAGATTAAGTTTAGAGATGTCGCTATTGGTGCTTTTGTAACTACAATATTGTTCTTAGTTGGTCAATATGCCATTTCGATTTACTTGAGTGGCAGTAAAATTGTAACGCTATATGGAGCTGCAGCTTCTATTTTACTTCTGTTAGTTTGGGTGTACTACTCAGCAACAATTGTATACATTGGTGCTGAATTTACAAAAGCATGGGCAGATGAATTAGGGGGTAAAATTTATCCAGATGAATATGCAGTTTCTACTCGTACAATAGAAGTGCATGAGGATAAACCTTTGAGTGATAAAAAAAAACAAGTAATAGATAAATCATCAGACGAAAAATAAAATAAAAAATAGAAATTAAATTCATTTATAAACATTTTAAAATTAAAACAGTATGAAAAGTGCAATCGGAATTATACTTATAGTTGTAGCGTTAATTCTTGGATATTTGGGCGTTACTCAAATTCAAGAAAGTTCTAATGCTGTAAAGGTTCTTGGCATTGAACTGCGGGCAGAAGATAAAGGAAGTAAAGAAGCCGGATTTATTCAATTAGGTTTAGGAATTGTAGCATTAGCAGGAGGAATATACTTAGTGGGTAAACAAAAAAAATAGACTTATTTCGCGTATTCTTTTTTTATTCTAAACATTAACCAGAATCATTGTATAGTTATATGCAGTGATTCTGGTTGTTTTTTAAAAAGGATTGACAAAACATTAATTACTAACACTCTTTTTCCTATTTTTGTATTATAATAGACGAATAAAAAATTACATAGCGAAATAAAAAGATGTTTCTTTTAATTTGAAGCATTACAATCATGGCAAAAAAGAAAAGGATAATAAAAAAACGAAGTGTTACAAGTAGGAAAAAAACTAAGACAACGTCCCTGGTTAACTTTTTCAAGAGCGAACGCACTCATTTTTTAGTTGGTGTTGTTACTGCATTTATTGGATTATTTATTTTCTTAAGCATCATTTCTTTTTTCTTCACTGGAGGAGCCGATCAAAGTAAGGTGGATAATAAAACCTTCTTTGAAATTGTAAACGACAAAACGTTAGGAGTTGATAATTGGACGGGGGCTGGTGGAGCATTTATAGCACAAGCACTCATAAATGATTGGTTCGGTATTTTCTCTCTATTAATTCCGTTATTTATTACACTTTTTGGTTTACGCTGGATGAAAGTTTGGCAAGGATCTCTTACAAAATCTTTTATCTTTATTTCGCTCATCATTATCTTTGGATCAATCACCAGTTCGTTTATATTAGGTAAACTTTTTCCTACCAGTTTTATAAATTGGGGTGGCGTGCATGGAAATACAATAGAATCTATTCTCGAAAACAGTATTGGATGGCCTGGCATAATTCTTCTCATTATTTTGTTTGCGATTATATTGGTGGTAATGTACAAAAAATCATCTATGTTTAAAATTCAGAGCACCATTAGCAAAGGTATACAGCGAATGAATAACAATGGAACTGAAGATCATGAAGAACAAGAGGAAAGCAAATCCTACATAGACATGAACGAAGAACCAGCACCTAAAAAACCTGGTATACTTAAAAAATCACTCAACTTTCTTTTTTCTAAAAAACACAATGAAGATGCTCTTGAGGATGAGAATATAGAAAACATTCATGAAACTCCTCAGTCTACTCCTAAAAGTAATGCTTCGAATAAGAGTAAAGATTTTGAAGTTATTGTGCCAAAGGCAGACGAAATGGATGCAGTAGCTCCATCAGATACAACTCATCCTGAACTTCAACCTTCAGCTGAAAGCGAAGAAGAAAAAGAGGTCATAGATGAGGAAACAGGCGAAGTTTTGGAAGACTACGATCCAAAGAAAGACCTTTCGTCTTTTGCTTTCCCTTCAATGGATTTGTTGAAGATATATAATGTTGGCAACAAAGAAGTGGACATGGCGGAGCAGCGAGAGAACAAAGACAAGATCATTACAACTCTCAAAAACTATGGCATTGAGATTACATCTATAAAAGCTACAGTGGGCCCTACCCTAACGCTTTATGAGATTATACCAGAAGCAGGAGTACGCATTTCTCGTATCAGAAACCTTGAAGACGATATTGCACTAAGCCTTTCGGCTCTTGGAATACGCATCATTGCTCCTATGCCTGGCAAAGGGACTATTGGCATTGAAGTTCCCAACAAAGACCCTCAAATTGTTTCGATGCAATCTGTAATCAATTCAAAACGTTTTCAAGAATGCAATTATGATTTGCCTGTAGCACTGGGTCGCACCATTACCAACGAGATTTTTATGTTCGACTTGTGCAAGATGCCTCATCTTTTAGTGGCTGGTGCAACTGGTCAGGGGAAATCAGTTGGACTAAACGCTATCATCACATCACTGCTTTACAAGAAACATCCCGCTGAGATGAAAATGGTGTTAATCGACCCAAAGATGGTGGAGTTCAATATCTATTCAACTATTGAGAAACATTACTTGGCTAAACTACCCGATTCTGAAAAAGCTATTATAACAGATGTAACAAAAGTGACTCAAACCCTAAACTCACTAACTAAAGAGATGGACGATAGGTATGAGTTGCTTATGAAAGCCAAAGTGAGAAACATAAAAGAATACAACGATAAGTTCACCAAACGTCGCTTGAATCCTAACAAAGGACACCGTTTTCTTCCATATATTGTGGTTGTTATTGATGAGTTTGGCGACCTTATAATGACTGCGGGAAAAGAAATAGAAATGCCCATTGCACGTATAGCACAAAAAGCCCGTGCAGTAGGAATGCACATGGTAATAGCTACACAACGCCCTACTACTAATATCATCACTGGAACAATTAAAGCTAACTTTCCAGCTCGAATGGCCTTTAGGGTTACCTCACAAATTGACTCTCGAACTATATTGGATATGAGTGGAGCAAATCAATTGATTGGTAGAGGCGACATGTTGTTTTCGCAAGGAAGTGACTTAGTGAGGGTTCAATGTGCATTTGTTGATACTCCTGAAGTGGAGGGTATTGCTCAATATATTGGTAAACAAAGAGGTTATGAAACTGCATTTCATCTCCCTGAGTATGTTGTAGGTGAAACTGATAAAGCGACGGGTGCAGTAGATATGAACGAACGCGACGCTCTGTTTGAGGAGGCCGCCAGGCTGATTGTGGTTCACCAACAAGGATCGACATCGCTCATTCAACGTAAATTCTCTATTGGTTATAACAGAGCAGGACGAATAATGGATACTTTGGAAGCATCTGGAATAGTTGGCCCAGCACAAGGCAGCAAACCAAGAGAGGTGTATATTGCAGATGAATATTCGTTAGAGAAAATACTAAACACGTTAGATTAAACATTATTCCCATAACACTGTGGCCTCATAGTCCATACAACTTTATAAAACCAGCTTGCTTACTCTTGTGTTAAACCTTCTTTTCGGTTGTCTGTCAGAACTACTGAAACCAAAACAATGATTATTATGCGTAAATTTATGGTTGTTATTGCTGCATTACTTTTCTTTTCTTTTTCAAATGCGCAAAGCTCTGAAAAATCTAAGTCTATATTAGACCAAGCCAATCAAGAATATGAAAAATCGGAAGGTATAAAACTCGTATTTACAATGAACACCATAGATGCTGACGGAACAAAATATGAACCTCAACCTATTACTGCATTTGTAAAAGGGAATAAGTTTAAATTGAATTTACCTTACGCCACTACATGGTTTGATGGTAAAACACAATGGGTGCTATTGAATGATGCTAATGAGGTAAACATTAGCACACCAAGCACAGATGAGTTGTCAATTATTAGCCCATTGGCGCTTCTAAATATGTACAAGAGCGGATATCTTTTGATAGAACCAGTAAATAAAACCATTAATGGACAAGAAGTTGTTGAAATAGAAATGACGCCCACAGATAAATCACAAGATTTGAAGACAATTTCCATTGCAATCAACAAGAAGACAAACATTGTGGCAGAAGTAAAATTCACTTTAAAAAACGGTCTTCGCAACAAGCTCACTATTTCAGAATTTAATATCAACGAGAACTATCCCAACGATTTATTTACTTTCAACAAAATTAATCACCCAAAAGTTGAAGTAATTGATTTGCGTTAATCAACACAATCAACTTACACATAGATAATAATTATAGTGTTTTTCTAATCTAATTTTTCAATGTATCTTTGTAGAAAATAACAATCTTCTCTTTTCAATAAAATTGAGAAGTACTTTGTAACATATATCACTTCAACTATGAGTAAAAAAGTAAGATGTCTGATTATTGGATCAGGACCAGCAGGCTATACTGCCGCAATTTATGCTTCACGTGCCAATTTAGAACCTGTATTGTATGAAGGCATGCAACCAGGAGGTCAGTTAACAACAACAACTGAAGTTGAAAACTTTCCAGGTTATCCAGAGGGTATAACAGGTCCGGAAATGATGGAAGACTTTAAAAAACAAGCACAGCGTTACGGAGCCGACATTAGAATGGGTCGTGCCACGGCTGTAGACTTTTCGGTTTCACCAAAAAAGGTAACCATCGACAACGAATTCGAAATTGAAGCAGACACAGTAATTATCAGCACTGGTGCGACAGCAAAATACTTGGGTATACCGGACGAAACCAAATATGCTGGTCAAGGAGTTTCGGCATGTGCTACTTGTGATGGATTTTTTTACAGAAATAAGAGCGTTGCAGTAGTGGGTGGTGGCGACACTGCGTGTGAAGAAGCAACCTATTTGTCGGGATTGGCTTCAAAGGTGTACATGATTGTGAGAAAAGATCACTTAAGAGCGTCGCAAATTATGCAAGAACGTGTGATGAACAATCCAAAAATTGAAATACTTTTCGAACACAACACTTTGGGCCTATTTGGAGAAAATGGTGTTGAAGGAGTTCATCTTGTAAAAAGATTGGGCGAACCAGACGAAGAAAAAGTAGATATTGCAGTTGATGGATTCTTTTTAGCAATCGGTCATCATCCAAACACCGATATCTTTAAAGGTCAATTAGAATTGGACAGTGTAGGATATATTGAAACGAAACATCCAAGCACGCACACCTCCGTTGAAGGAGTGTATGCCTCAGGAGATGTTGCCGACTCTCTATATCGTCAAGCTGTCACTGCTGCGGGCACTGGTTGTCGCGCTGCAATGGATGCTGAAAGATACCTGTCAGAAAAAGGACTATAAATAGAAATAAACCATACTATTTCTTTTTGAAATAATATGAAACATAATTGAAACCGTTCTTAATCGTAAGAGCGGTTTCTTGTTTCTATTCAATCTGAGAATTCAATCATAAAGTTGACAGTACATTTTGAGAGAACAATGTGGTTAAATCCAATTCATTTATTTTCAGATGAATGAAAGTCATGGATGAATTAATGTTCCTTTTGAGGGTGCTACAATAGAATATTTTCGTACATTTACTAAACTCATTAGACTACGAAAAGCCAATATAGGGGGGTTTTGCAGTTGATTAGGCAACAGAGGTTATTCATTGTACAAATTCCTTCTTAAGTAGCAATTGTAAAAATAAAAAAGCACATAAAGTTATCTCAGCTGCCTCCGCTGGGACCAAAATCGCGATTGGGGAAGCAGCGGTGCCTCAATTGCCTTTTTTATGTCATAAAAATGAGCTTTTGCACACTGCAAAACCAAATAATTTTCGTTTTAGGTGCTTTTCTACCCTACAAATCGACATCCACGTACATGGAGGCACTTTTGTAGTCTCCGCTGGTCATAAAATCCGGATTTTGGTCTCAACGGAGGTCTTTTCGTAAGGGTTTATCTTGTTTATTTGAATAAAACACAGATAGAAAAAGAAATTTCAATACAATGCATATCCAAATTACATTCTTTAATTTGAACTTATGAATAAAACGAACAAATTACTCTCATGAAGTGGTACACAGTAAAGAAAAGTAGTTCAGCAGGCTTAATTTGAACAAATGGAAAACAAAAGCTTTTGAATTATTTTTAGTAAGAAATAGAGAGAGAGAGAATTTCGATTTAAGGAAGAACAGACTGTAATAGAGTAATATACATCTTAATCATAAAATTCAAGCACAAAAAAACCACCTTAAATATAAAGGTGGTTTTTTATCTGTTTCAATTAATTTTAAAGCAAGCGTTTTACTTCAAATTCTCATTTACAGTGTGCCATTGATCAGTTGCTGGTATTATTCCCATTTCAATCACTTCGTCACGTAGTTTCACTAAGTGATTGTAGCTTTCTTTCAATGCTTGTTTTTCTTCTTCTGTTCCTTCAACAGGAGCATAAGTAACACCATCTTTAGTAATGGTAGTTTCCATTGCCATCATAATGTATTTAAATTCTCCTTCGTTTACGTAGCAACCAGAAGGCCATCTGAAAGCATCGCCACCCATCGCAGCACGCATCATTTCCACTGATACATAAGATGGGCTTTGGAATGATGAACGTCCACGCAACTTGATGATATTTGCACCGCCTTTTTTCACCCTTGATTTTAGAGCTTCCCAATCTTCGTTTCTAAGTTCAGGTGTACCAATTAGATCTGTCAATGGCTTACCATTAACTTTTGCAGTTGAAGCAAAAACAGCCATTTGTTCGCCATGACCTCCATAAGTACGTGTGTTGGTTACTTCGCTTTGTTTAACACCAAAGTGTTTAGCTAACTCGTTTTGCAAACGTGTACTGTCTAATGCAGCTAATGTAGTAACTTGCGAAGGCTTTAAACCAGCATGAATTAGTGCAACTAACCCAGTAATGTCTGCAGGATTGAAAATAATAGTTAGGTGTTTCAATTCAGGACAATATGATTTGATGTCTTTTCCTAATTGAGCAGCTATTTCTGCATTTCCTTTCAATAAGTCTTCGCGTGTCATGCCTTCTTTACGTGGAGCACCACCCGATGAAATCATGTATTTAGATCCTGTGAAGGCTTCTTTTACATCAGTTGTGAAAGTGAAGTTCACACCATCGAAACCGCAATGTGCCATTTCTTCAGCTACACCTTCCAAGCCAAGAGCAAATGGATCGTATAGGCAAATGTTTGGAGTTAAACGCATCATGGCAGCTGTTTGAACCATGTTTGAGCCGATCATTCCAGCAGCACCTACAATTGTTAATTTGTCGTTTGTCAAAAAATCCATAATAATTTATTAGTTTATAGAGTTATAAAATAAGTCGCTAAATTCAACATCAAATTTACGCATTCTAATCAAGAAATTCACAAAATAAACTTCCAATTAATCTAAAATTTATAAATTATAGCACAAATAATTACTCATAGATATATAGTACCGTGAATATATTTATAAAAGACTCCAAGATACAGTGAGACCAGCCATTACAATAGACACCATGCTCATCAATTTTATCAATATATTAAGCGAAGGTCCGGATGTATCTTTAAAAGGATCGCCTACTGTGTCTCCAACCACTGTCGCTTTATGCGTATCACTTCCTTTACCTCCGTAATTACCCATTTCTACGTATTTCTTTGCATTATCCCATGCTCCACCAGCATTTGCCATAAATACTGCTAATACAAAACCTGAACCCAATCCTCCAGCAAGCAAACCCATTACGCCAGCAACACCCAATAACAAACCAACAGCAATAGGTATGGCTATAGCAAGCAATGAAGGTAATAACATTTCACGTTGTGCACTTTTAGTTGATATTTCTACACAGCGTGCATAGTCTGGAGTTGCATCACCTTCCATTATTCCTTTTATATCGCGGAATTGTCGACGAACTTCGTCCACCATTTCTTGAGCTGCTCGACCAACAGCATTCATTGTTAGACCGCAAAACAAAAATGCCATCATCGAACCTAAAAATATACCAACAATTACTTTCGGGTTCATCAATGTAACTTGAAAATAGTTCATGAAATCAACAAAAGTAGCTTCCCCCGTTTTCAATGTATCGCCATTGGCAAATGTGAGTATATCTTGACCTAAACGCATCATGCCTATCTTTATCTCTTCAATGTAAGAGGCAAGCAAAGCTAAAGCTGTTAGAGCCGCAGAACCAATTGCAAAACCTTTACCCGTAGCTGCTGTTGTATTTCCGAGTGAATCTAATGCATCAGTTCTTTCTCTAACTTCGGATCCTAAACCACACATTTCTGCGTTTCCACCAGCATTATCTGCTATGGGTCCATAAGCATCAGTTGCTAATGTGATGCCTAATGTTGACAACATACCAACGGCTGCAATGCCTATACCGTATAGCCCCATACTGAGGTTTCCGCTGCTTACAAGATTTTGTACATCAAATCCAATTGCAGATAAATAAGCAACCATAATGGCGAGGGCAATGGCAACAACAGGTATAAATGTAGATATAAGACCCGTACCTATTCCTGAAATGATGACTGTTCCGGGTCCAGTTGAACCACTTTTAGCAATTAGTTTTGTGGGGTTGTAAGAATGAGAAGTATAGTATTCCGTACCCTGACCAATTATGATCCCTGCAATCAATCCAGAAATAACGGAAAAAGATATGCCAATCCAGTTTTCGAATCCTAACAGATAAAGTATGCCAAAAGTAAAAATAGCTATTAGGAATGCACTTACATTTACGCCACGATTAAGTGCATTCATCAATTTCTTCATATCGGCATCATCATCAGTTCTCACTAAGAATATACCAAATATAGATAGAAAGACACCAACCGCAGCAATGAGCATGGGAGCAAAAACAGCATTCTTTTGCATAATAGGATTGGCAGCAAAGGCTGATGCACCCAAAGCAGCAGTTGCCAATATAGACCCACAATAGGATTCATACAAATCTGCACCCATTCCAGCTACATCCCCTACATTGTCTCCCACGTTGTCTGCAATAGTGGCAGGATTACGTGGATCATCTTCTGGAATGCCAGCTTCTACCTTTCCCACTAAGTCTGCACCAACATCGGCTGCTTTGGTATATATTCCTCCTCCTACACGAGCAAAAAGTGCTTGCGTTGAAGCTCCCATACCAAATGTTAACATGGTAGTAGTAATCATAATGAGTTTGTGAGAAGTGACTGCATCATCAACGAAATAATCTAAAATAAGATACCAAACTGAAATATCTAATAGTGCAAGCCCTACCACCACCAATCCCATTACAGCACCAGACCTAAAAGCCAATTGCAGACCTTTATTTAAGGAGTGTTGAGCTGCATTTGCTGTGCGAGCTGAGGCATAAGTTGCGGTTTTCATTCCAAAAAAACCAGCTAAACCTGAAAAGAATCCTCCCGTTAAAAAAGCAAATGGGACCCAGTTGTTTTGCAATCCAAAATAAGCCATGATTGCAAAAATAAGAGCCAAAACAATAAAAACAATTGTAACAACTTTATATTGTTGTTTAAGATAAGACATTGCACCTTCACGGACATATAGTGCAATTTTTTTCATCTGATCAGTGCCTTCACTTTCTTTCATCATATTCCTAAAAAAATAATAGGCAAAAAACAAAGCTACTAAAGAGGCAATTGGAACCAAGTAAAATAGATTCATATTATTAACATTTTACACGTGTAATTAGAAAGAAGTATTTAAAGTGTAGCAAATATGCAAATTATTTTACATAAAATGAAATATAATCCAAATTATTAATCCTGTTTGGCACATTTAAAATGAAAATAAGTCTTAATCCTAAATTTATTTATTAATTTTGTCAATATGTAAATTTTGATTTTGACACCTAACCTCTATATTCACAATAACATGACCAAAATGTTTTTTTCAAACAAAGTAAGGAATACCAAAAGTATTCAAATAAAAAAGAATATCATTAATTTTTTTATTAATGATGGTAATAACACAATCACCGAATTATCTAAAGAATTAGATTTGAGTATTCCAACTATCACTAAGTTTATTAATGAACTATCTGATCAAAATCTAATAATGGAATACGGGAAAGTGCAAACTACGGGTGGTCGCTACCCCATTATGTACGGTTTGAAGCCTGACTCTCTTTATTTTCTTGGTGCAGATATGAGTCGGCATCACTTAAATATTGCCATAATGGATTTTAAAGGCGGATTGGTACACTTTCAAATGGGAATAAAGTATTCATTTGAGAATACACCTGAATCTTTCGACATACTCCATAAACACATCAAAACGTTTATTGATAACTTAGAAGTTCCTAAGGAAAGATTATTCAATTTAAATTTAAATATATCGGGTCGAGTAAATCCTGAATCGGGACATAGCTATAGCAATTTCTATTTTAGTGAACAACCCATCACTGAAATCTTGTCTGAAAAGCTAAACTTTAATGTTGGCATTGACAACGATACAAGAGCTATGGCTCTTGGAGAATATATGTCTGGAATAGTTGAAGGAGAGAAAAATGTTATATTCGTAAACATTAGTTGGGGCTTAGGAATTGGCATAATTATAGATGGTAAGCCATATTACGGAAAGTCTGGCTTTGCAGGTGAATTTGGTCACTTCCCCACTTTTGATAATGAAATTTTATGCCATTGCGGCAAAAAAGGATGTTTAGAAACTGAGGCCTCGGGCATGGCCATTCATAGAATGGTAAAAGAACGTATTAAAAATGGAGAAAGCTCCATACTTTCTAAAAAAACGAAAGATATAGACTCGCTTACCTTGACTGATATAATGGAAGCAGTAAAAAAAGAAGATCCATTGTGTATTGAGATAATAGAACAAGTTGGATCTATTATTGGAAAATATATTGCGGGTCTTATAAATATCTTCAATCCTGAATTAGTTGTTATTGGCGGTGAAGTTTCTCAAGCTGAGGACTTCCTTTTATTACCAATTAAAAGCTCTGTGCGTAAGCATTCGCTTAACTTGGTGAATAGAGATTCTAAAATTGTGCTTTCAAAGCTGAAGCAAAAGGCGGGCATAGTGGGCGCATGTATGGTGGCAAGAACTCGACTGTTTGACAATCAGAAAGATATTTAAATAAATGAGGTTTTATTGTGAAATAATTATATCGGTAATAACTGATTAAAATGGAGGAACCTCAATTTGTAATTCTTAAATTTTAATTATCTTGGAGCATTATTTTAGTGCTCCAAGTTATTTTATACGAATATATAATTCATGCAAGATTTTAAATTCTATACTGACAGAGAGGAGAAAGCAAACTACCTTTCACATGCTTTTGGTGTACTAATGGCAGTAGTTGGCACTATCGTGTTAGTGGCAAGGGCATCAGCTGCTAATAATAAATGGGCAATACTTGCACATTTAATATTTGGTTTTGGTATGTTAGTTTGTATGCTCTCTTCTACAATCTATCATTATGTGCAACGCCCAAAAACAAAAACTATACTTCGACATTTTGATCATGCAAGCATCTATGTGCTTATTGCGGCAAGCTATTCTCCTTTTTCATTAATTCTATTGAGACAGGAAGGAATGTGGGGATGGAGTCTTTTCATTTTAATCTGGGTAATTGCTCTGATAGGAATAGCATTTAACTTTGGTACTATAAAGCAGAACAATCATCTTAAAACAAGCTCCTATGTACTGATGGGATTAACAATTTTAGTTGCAATAAAACCAACTATTAGAGTTGCTATTGAGAATGATTGCCTCCCTGTTTTGTATTGGTTAGCAGCAGGTGGCGTTTTTTACATTATTGGCTCAGTTATTTATGCTTTGGCTAAAAGAGAATTTTCTCATACAGTGTTCCATATTTTTGTACTATTAGGTTTGGGTAGTCATATAATATCGGCTTATCTAATACCTCTCTAATAGTTTCAAGCTATACATCGGCAAATTATTAGTTTAATATCTGTAGCACCCAACGCTCACATTGTCAATTTGCAAATTAAATCCTCTCATTTTTACAATTCAACACAAAACACGCGAAAAAACAGTTAGAAATCAAATCCTCCGCGGTAGATTGGACTTTCATCTAATGAAAACCAAATTCACCACGGTAGATTTGATTTTCATCCATTGAAATAGCAATTCACCATGGTAAATTCAAGTTTCATCTATTGAAAACGTAATTTACCACGGTAGATTGGACTTTCATCTATTGAAAAAGCAATCCACCGCAGTAAATTGGAGTTTCATCTGTTGAAAACGCAATTCACTTCTGTCGATTAGACTTTCATCAATAGAAAATGAAAATAATCTATTTACAAAGGTTTCGTAGAAAGTAGAGGTAAGTTTTGCTGTAAAATATTTTGAGGCCTATAAAATGTTTAGAAGAGGGTTGTGAACAAATTTCCAATATGTATCATAAGCCTAATTTGCACAAATTCATAATAGCTGACAACGGGTCATCTGGAATATTAGGAGGTGTTTTGATTAATTATTTCATCAAACAGATTTGCAACAAGACTCAAAAAAGCAAACACACAATTTTGCTGTTGTTTTCTGAAAAGCTGAGGAAATATAAGCTGTTTTAGCACTAAAAAAATGGGTGACAAAGATTTGCTCCTTGCCACCCACTGAATATTAATTAAATTTCAAATGATTTGTGGACGCTATACTTTAGTCCATATCTTCCATTTGCTTGTCAAACCACGATTTAATTTCATCTTTACTTTTACCCGTCTTTTCTTGCATTCTTCCGTAAAGTTCGTCTTCTTTACCTTCGGCATAACTTAAGTCATCGTCAGTTAAATTGCCCCACTCTTGTTTGGCTTTACCTTTTAACTGATTCCATTTTCCTTTAAATCTTAAATCGTCCATGTCTATTAATTTTAAATGTTAGTTTACTATGAGTACACTTATAAAACAAGACGAAAGGAACATTGGTTCAGCACTTAACAATCATTAAATCAAACATATCTTAATTTAGAAGTAAAGCATTTGGATAAATATCACTATCTGGCAATAATTACTGCGGGTGCTATAATTCCTTTTATTGTTATTTCTTTTCTATTTTCATCCCAAGAAATATTTTCTTTTTTTATTCGATTATCATTATAAAATAATTTTGATGGTTGGCTATCGGCGTGCATGATTATATTCCATGTTCTATTTTCAACCATACCTTTAAAACTTCCCTTAGGTGATTCAATCTTGATAATAGAATTATTGTCATTCCTCTTTGAAGTAATCTGTGTTGTAGAAAAATCACCTTTTTCATACTCAAAACTTACTCCATCATCTTCATAAAAGCTGAAAACTGTTTCTTCTTTATCAGGAAAAACATAGAGCGTAATTTCATTCATCGGTTTTTCACCTCTGTATTGCATAAGAGGACCAAATGGAACAATTGCACCCGAACGCACATATAAAGCTCCGCCCTTATCATCGGGCCAGGAAACTTCCTTCTCTTGCTTGCCATTCTCAACATCACCTGTCCAGTAATCTTTCCATTTACCTTCGGGGAAATAGATGTTTTTATCAAAAATTCCTACCATTAAATCAGGCCCCAACAAGTATTGATGTAGATTTTCGCGACAATTCTTATCTTGTGGAAATTGAAGTGTTAAAGGTTTCAATAATGGCCATCCTGTTTTAGTAGCAAAATTGCCCCAATTATATATATATGGAATGAGCTTGGAACGGAATTGTGAATAAAACTTATGCATATTAAGTAGTTCTGCACCCTGCACCCAAGGCATTCTAAAGTAAATCCAGCTATTTATCTGGCTCCACGGTGCTAAGTATCCAAAATGAATACCTTCTTTTGTCCATGACTCCATATCTACTGTAGACCAGCTGTGTCCCACTATAGCCGTATTCAACAAGGCTCCCAAAGTAGGCAAGCCGCCTCCAGTATCCCCTGTCCATGTGCCTCCAAGAGACTGAAAACCTGTCCAACCACAAGGTGTAAAAACAACAGGACGTTCACCCGTTTTAGCCTTAATACCATCATACATTTGACGTGAATAAAATAAAGGATATAAGTTGTGCATTTCTGCGTCGGTCATTCCATTTCCCCAAATTCTACCAGGATGCATCATTACTTGGTTAGATGCGTCTTGCTTAAAAAAAGTAATACCATGATCCATAAATCTATTTAAATGCTGAAACCATGGCTCATCTATTTTTGTGATTGTATCTTTGACAATTACATCTTGTGTGAGACGTTCATCCACATCAGAAACCACATTCTCAAACTTATTTTTATCTGATGTTTGTTTTACAGTGCTTACTTCTTCATCTCCCCCCTTTTCATTTTTATCTAAAATAGCTTCGGGTATTTTTAATTTTGACACATCATTTCCAAGTCTTCTCTCTTCTTCATAAGATAAATCGTAATCTTGGCAAAGCCACAATTCCATTTTAAACCCTAATCTATTAATGGCTCTAACAAAGCTTGTCTCTCCTTGATTTACCCACTCTGGCAAAGGAAAACGTTTTGAACTCCATTCTTTTTCTGTGGAAAAATCGTAACGCTTTTCCATCCATCCAGGCTCAAGTCCTATTACATCGGCAGGAATGCCTTCTCGTCGAAAATTAAGCGCATCGCTCATTGCTTCGTAATCATTAGCCTGTTCGCGGCAGATATACCAAAGACCAAATGCCCACTCAGGTGGAAGTTTGGGCCTCCCAGTTAACTGAGTGTAAGAATCAATCATTTCCTCAAATCCATCGCCTACTATCACATAATAATCAATAACACCACTATTGTCTTGCCAGAAAAAAGTGTCATCATCTGTTTTGCACATATCAAACATGATATGGTGAGTTGTATTCACTAATACACCCACTCCATTGGTTGACATAAAGTAAGGAACGGGTATATAAGAATTTACGTTGGTGATATTACAATCTGCTGTGTGTCCCCTATGATAAAGCCTCTTGCGTGTTTGATCTCCGAAACCAATCCAATCTTCATCTTTATTTGCAATAAAGACAGCTTCAGAAATACTATCTTTAAAATTTGTTGAAGTTTGATTTAATAATATCTTCTCGCCTGTATTATCTGTAACCACAATTTCTCCTGTTGTACAATCTGCTTTCAACTGCATGTAAGAAGTTTTAGTTGTAAATCCATTTTCATTTTCAGTAGTTTCTATATCAGTATTCTTGATATTCGCATCATTTAGAAAACCATAGCGATTAAGACCCGAGTTTTTATATGTTGTGTCATTTGGCACAATAATCACTCTAATAACATTTTGTTTTATAAATTCTACCGAAATATTTGATTGGTTAAAAAAATTGCGCTCTATCCTATTTAAATCTTGCTGTGACGATTGCGCTAATATTTCTCTGAAAGGAAAGAAGATTGTAACTAAAACAAGAAAAGTCAATATACCTTTCTTGAAATTTGTCTTTTGTTGCATTATTGTCTGTTTAAAATTAAAAATTCTGCTCAGCTAAGAATATAATATTATAAAAGTGAATAGCTTTGCTATGCATTTTAATATTACCATTCTTTGATATATTTGATAGTGTAAACTATTTACCAAAAGTACTAACTTTAAACAGTTCAACCAAGTTTACATTGGGCTTAATTTTTCAACCATTCAAACAGGTAAAGCTTGAATGAAAGTTAATTCATCGTGGAGTAAGAAAAAATTGTGTTACTGTACAGTAGCATTATAGCATCTCACTCAAAATTCAGATGTAAAGTGAAAAACTATATTCTTAAAATCCTGTTGTGCCATCATCAACATATAGTTTGATTCTGCAAGGAACACATCACGCCCTTGTTTGTCATGGGCCATGTATTGGTATTTACGTTTTTTGAAATCGGCCAACTCTTCAGCATCTTTACTTTCAATCCAGCAAGCTTTAAAGAGACTAATAGGCTCCCATCTACATTGTGCACCATATTCGTGCAACAGGCGATATTGTATGACCTCGAACTGAAGTTGACCAACTGTTCCAATAATTTTCCTACCATTGAACTGATGCGTAAATAGTTGGGCCACTCCCTCATCGATCAATTGCTCAATTCCTTTTTGTAACTGTTTCGATTTCATTGGGTCGGCATTCTCGATGTACTTAAACATTTCGGGAGAGAAGCTTGGCAAGCCTTTGAAGTGCAAATCCTCTCCTGAGGTTAATGTGTCTCCAATTTTGAAGTTGCCACTGTCGGGTAATCCTATTATATCGCCAGCATAAGCTTCATCTAATATCTCTTTCTTTTGAGCCATGAAAGCAGTGGGCGATGAGAAACGCATCATTCTATCGAAACGAACGTGCTTGTAATTGACATTACGCTCAAACTTTCCTGAACAAACCTTCACAAAAGCCAAACGAGAGCGATGATTGGGATCCATATTGGCGTGTATTTTAAAAACAAAGCCGCTGAATGCGTCTTCGTATGGATCAACAGTGCGCTCTTCGGCATCTATAGGGCGGGGCGAAGGAGCAATATCTACAAAACAGTCTAAGAGTTCTTTTACTCCAAAATTGTTCAAAGCCGAACCAAAAAAAACAGGAGCTAATTTGCCTGCAAGGTATTCACTTCTGTCAAATTCTGGATATACACCAGTTATTAATTCAACTTCATCGCGAAGTGTCTCTGCTAATTCAGCTCCAATATGTTTCTCCAGCTTTTCATCAGCAATATCTTTAATAGCCACAGACTTTGTCACAGTTTGTTTGCTTGGCTGATAAAGATCGAGACTTTTGTTGTACAAATTATAAACGCCTTTAAATCGATCACCCATTTCTATGGGCCAACTCAATGGACGCACCTTTATCTGCAACTCTTTTTCCAGCTCATCTAAAACATCAAATGGATCGCGACCTTCCCTGTCCAACTTGTTCACAAATATCATAACAGGCGTGCGACGCATCCTGCAAACTTCCATCAACTTGCGCGTCTGAACCTCCACACCTTTGGCTACGTCAACAACAACAATTACGCTATCAACGGCGGTGAGAGTACGGAAAGTATCTTCAGCAAAATCCTGATGACCAGGTGTGTCAAGAATATTAATTTTATGATCGTGATAATCAAAACCCATAACTGAAGTCGCAACTGATATTCCACGCTGCTTTTCAATCTCCATCCAGTCGGATGTGGCAGTTTTTTTAATCTTATTTGATTTTACAGCCCCTGCTATGTGGATAGCTCCTCCAAAGAGCAAAAGCTTCTCGGTCAGCGTTGTTTTTCCAGCATCGGGGTGACTTATAATAGCAAACGTTCGACGTTTTTGTATCTCTTTTTTTAAATTCATATATACGTTTTTGGTCTTCGACCTATTGCATTCTGTCTTCTATAAGAACAGTACTGTTTATTTAATTAATTATTGTGTTTCAATTTACTAATAAATTTTTCAAGACTATCTTCCCAATATGGAATTGTAAAGTGAAAAGTGTCTTGTATTTTTGTTTTATCTAAAACAGTGTATTTTGGTCGAACAGCGGGAGTTGGATATTCTTTAGTTTCAATTGGTATTAAAGTGCAGGTTTCTATTTTGGCAAGTTCTTTTATTTTTTTTGCAAAGCCATACCAGGTTGTTTCACCCAGATTTGAAAAATTATAAATACCTTTTTTCCACTCTTGTTGTTCTGAATAAGCTAAAATCTGCGTGATCGCTTCAGCCAAATCCTTTGCACTGGTTGGCGTTCCATGCTGATCACTCACTATGCTCAATTCTTCTTTCTCTTGCATCAAGCGCAACATGGTTTTCACAAAGTTTGCTTTGTATGACGAGTACACCCAAGCAGTTCTTATGATTATAGAGTTGGGCGCAATAGTCATCACTGCTTTTTCTCCTTCAACTTTTGCTTTTCCATATACACTCAATGGATTCACAGTGTCATCTTCATTGTAAGGTTTGTCAGCTGTTCCATCAAAAACATAATCGGTGGAAACGTGTATTAGTTTACAATTAAATTCTGAAGCTGCTTTCGCTAAGTTTTCAGCTCCCAGTCGGTTTACAGCATCACATTCTTCTACATTACTTTCACACAAATCAACCATAGTGTAGGCAGCGCAATTGACAATATAGGCTATTGCGTTTCTCTTAACAAAGTCGCGCACCATATCAAGTTGGGTAATATCTAAATCGGTCGATCCGGTGTAGATATATTGAAAGATGCTTTCGCTTTCCGAAGTCATCTCTTTCAATTCGCTCCCTAACTGTCCTGTTGCACCTGTTATTAACACTTTCTTTTGCACCAAGCCATAGTAAAATTGATTTTTACTTGTTGTTTTGTCTGTGCCACCCAGATGTTTGCTTGAACCTGTATAAATTGCCATAGTAATTCTCTTTAATTAGATAGTGATTTATATTTGTCAGATAGAAGACGCAACAACGATGAGATTTGCGAAATAGCTGAAGCTGTATTGGTTGACACCTCTTTTTTTTGTAATTTCAATAACAAATAACCATAAAGAGCAGTGAAACACACCTCTATCTCTGATGCATCCTTAACGTTACTTTTACCCCTAAGTTCAACTATAAAGGGCAACGTTTTAAAGTAAGTTTCCGAATATTCATTTTCGATACCGTCTTTAAGAAGACTTAAATGTAAATCAGAAAGTTGAGAGAGTATAATATTGTTTACTTCTAAGTGACCTTCTTTTTCTTTACCCTCCTGCTTCATCATTTCTATTAATTGAAGATACCATTTGCGTGCATCTTCTTTCTTTTCAGTAGAATAGTTCGTAGGGTCTATCAATACTTGTTGTACTTTGTCGATATCTAACTCGTAAGCACGCAATATGTCTTCTAATTGCCACATATAAAGCATATATTCTGCAATATTCTCTTTCTTTTTTTGCTCGGCTATAAACATTTTATGAGTAAACTCTTTGGATTCGATAAGATGACGACAATCATATTTACTTTTACATAATTACCTAAACTCGAACCTTTTGATTATTTTTATGCAAAAATACAACGAATGATTAAGTTTCACATCATAGAATCGGGATATTTTATGGCCGATGGTGGTGCTATGTTTGGTCCAATACCTAAAATATATTGGGAGAGAAAGTACCCATGTAACGATGACAACTTGTGTGTAATGGCTATGAGATGTCTTTTTGTAGAAACCCAAAACAGACGTATCTTAATTGATACAGGAGTGGGTAATAAGCATGAATTGAAGTATTACCAGCCACACAATCTTAAAGATGTGGTTGAAGAAATTGAGAAGATTGGTTACAAGTCAAATGAAGTAACCGATGTTATTTTGACTCATCTCCATTTTGACCACTGTGGGCACGCCACATATTTTGACGGTGAGAAAAAAGTAGTGCCTACTTTTCCTAACGCCACCTATTGGCTAAGCAATGCACAATGGGAGAACTACCGCAATGCACGCATATACGAAAAAGACGCTTTCTTTGCTGAAAATATAGAGCCTATTGCCAATGCCAGTCAACTTAATCTGATAGATAACGACACTGAGCTTTTCGATGGACTAACGTTGAAACTGTATGATGGACACTCACCAGGACAAATTGCTGTTTTTATTGATACAGAGATTCAAAATATTGTTTATCCAGGAGATGTAATACCCACTTCTGCTCATGTTTCGCTTGGCTGGTTGTCGGCTTATGATAACAATGCAGCTTTGGCAATGGAGGAAAAGAAACGACTACTGGATAAGATTACTCAAGAAGAACGCACTGCAATTTTTTATCACGATGCTTACACAATATCGGGAAAGATAGAGAGAAAGAACGGCTACTACTTTCTGAAGGACGCAAAGCGAATTGAAGAGAAATAAAAAGTATCTGTTAGTTTACACATAAAAAACAACTCCAATAAGAATAAAATTCATTTATTCTTATTGCAGTTGTTTGCTCTCTATCAATGGGCAAGAGTCCTTTTTTTGAATAGATATAAACGTTTAGACGCCCCTTTACTGCTTATTGCATCCGTTTAATGATGCTGTATGCTTCAACAACGCCCAACTCTCCTGCTTTGCGCAAGTCGTCAAGACCCAAACCAGTTTCTCCAACAGACAGGCGAGCCAACCCTCGATTGAAATAGGCCTCTGCAAATTGAGGTTCACGCTTGATTGCCTCGGAATAATCTGAAATTGCTCCTCTGTAATCTTTCTGTATACTTAATATTTCGGCACGATTGTAGTAAGCATAAATAAAATCAGGATCTAAATTTAAGACACGTTCGTAATCTTTGAGTATTACATCGTACTCCAATGTTTTCTTCGAAACTTCAGGAGTAACTTTCGCACCAACTAAGGGAGTATCCTTACCTAATGGAAGTTTCATTCGGGTGGGTAAGTCAACCAATCTTGTTTTGGTTTCTTGCAATTCGGGATTAAACTCTACTTGTTTTGAGCGAGCTAAAGCTCGAGCAAAATAAGCTAAAATAAAGTTAGCGTCTTTAGCAATCACTCTGTCAAAATCTTCTATAGCACTCGCATAATCTTGTATGAGCATAAAGTCAATACCTCTTCCAAAATATAGGTTTGCATTGTCAGCTGTTTCATCAATCTTCTTCGAATAGTTCTCGATAGATCTGAAATGTGTTCTTACTTGTAGTTCATTAAGCGATGCTTCTGAATTAGTAGCGCGTATTTTCCATGCTAAGTCTAAGCTGTTGTTTGCTTTGTCAATTAAGGCGGAGTAATATACAGGTCGTCTAACCTCTAATGATCTTTCATAAAAAGTAATCACAAATTTTGGTTCAAGCAAAATTTCGGTGTTTAAGTTTTGAACTTTACCACGAGTTTCGCTTTTATATTTTGATTTCTCTTCCGCTTTCTTATCAGCCACTACCAACATGTTGAATTTCTCTATGTCTTTGTCAGTTTCTTCTCGCGTGTCAGACGATTTAGCAGTTTTAGTGTCATCAGTCTTAGCGAGATTGTTGTTATCTATTTGTCTTTTTGCTTCAGCTTCTTTTCTACGTGCCAATAAGTAATCGTTTTCGGCACCTTTCAAGTCGTTCATTTCACGTTTGAGCTGTGCACGAGAATAATAGCCCTGAAAAAAATCGGGATGTTCTTCCAATACGACATTCAAATCTTTCAAAGCATTCACATTATCACCAATTTCTGCATTCAGCATCGAACGGTTCAAGTAGGCCATAGTATTGGTGGGTTCAAGCTCAATTACTTTATCAAAATCTTTGATTGCTCTATTGTTATCGGCAACTTGTGCACGAAGCAGACCTCGGTTGAAACGAGCTATCAGGTTGTTTGACTCCATTTCAATCACTTTATCGTAGTCAGCCATGGCTCCACGCAAATCCTTTAAATGATACCTTACCAAACCACGATTTATATAGTTTCCTTCATAATAAGGATCTAATCGAATGGCTTCATCCAAATCGGCCAATGATTTGTTGTATTTCTCTTGTTGCAAATACAGGATTCCTCGTGCAGCAAAAGAATGAGATGTGTAAGGATCTATCTCTATTGTGGTGTCGTAGTCTTGAAAAGCCCTTGCAGTATCGCCCTTTTCTAAAAACATGGCAGCACGCATCAAATATCCAGGTGTATAGTCGGGGTATAGTCTTAAAACATCTTCAAATGTTTTTTCAGCAAGATCATATTTCTTCAATTCTATATTTACAATCCCCATATTTAACAGGGTTATTTTATCTTCGGGAAGATACTCAAGACTTTTGGCATAGTCCTCAGAAGCACCCTCATAGTCCTCTCTATTCTGTCGGGCTGCTCCCCTCAATTGATAAGCAGCTAACCAATATGGATTGCGCTCTAAACATAATGAGCAATCATCTTCAGCCCCTTTAAAGTCATCCAAGAAAAACTTTGCCATTCCCCTATAATAATAAGGTGCTGCCAAATACGGTTTCGAACCAATTACTTGATTGAAATATTGAATGGCTAAAACGTAATCTTCAAAATAAAGAGCATTACGCCCTATAAGCATCACTCTTTCTGTGTTCACCTGTGCAGTAGCCACAGTAAGAGATAGAACGAAAAGGAGATTAAGAAATATTTTTTTCATAATAGAAGTACATCAAAAGAGCTGCATCATTTGTTTAGGTGTGATGTTTAAAGCTCTCAAAGATAAGCAACCTATGTTACCTATGAAACTATTTTAGTAATATATAGAACGATTAAATTGAAATTAGTTTAATGAGTAGATTAGTAGTCTGACACATTATATCAAGATATCTAACTTATTGATATTAAACGTTGTTCGTTTTTGCCAACTTTTATAATTACTTCAACTACTTCAGTCGGCAATAAAGACTCTATAAGTTCAGGCCATTCGATAAAGCAAATATTACCAGAATAAAAATAATCTTCATAACCGAAATCATATGCTTCCTCTATATTTTTGATGCGATAAAAATCAAAGTGATAAATAGGATTATCTTCTCCATCCTTATACTCATTAACCAACGAAAAGGTGGGACTTGTTATGGTTTCAGTAACGCCCATTGCTTTACAGATAGCTTTAATGAGAGTAGTTTTGCCAGCTCCCATTTCTCCATAAAAAGCAAATACCTTTCTACTGTCCATTTCATTTACAAACTTTTGAGCAACGGAATCTAAATCAGATAAATTATTTAATAGAAGGTTCATAAGTTATATTTCAGGATTTAATTGGGTGTTAGATACAGTGCAAAATTAAAGAAATAATCCGAGAGTAAAATATAAATAAGCGAAACATAAATAAAGACTTAAACAGCTGACAACATTGACAAAAGACAAATGTTGATGAATATTATATTTTAACTCCAAAAGTTTGCTATATTTGTTTTGCAGTTAAATTAAACTAATAAAACTAACCATTAAGCTATTGTTATGAACTTATCTCAGAAATCACAATACTACATTTCTCTCGAAGAAGAATATGGGGCACACAACTATGAGCCTTTACCCGTAGTTTTATCCAAAGGAAAGGGAGCAGAGGTTTGGGATGTTGAGGGGAAACACTATTATGATTTTCTGTCAGCGTACTCTGCTGTAAATCAAGGTCATTGTCACCCAAAAATTGTTGAAGCTCTCACCGAACAAGCAAATATTTTGTGCTTAACTTCTCGTGCTTTCTACAATGACTGTTTGGGACCTTATGAGAAGATAATGAACGATATTTTTGGATACGATAAACTCCTACCTATGAATTCGGGAACTGAAGCTGTGGAAACGGCACTAAAGCTATCGAGAAAATGGGCATATCAAGTAAAAGGTGTAGAAGAAAATGAAGCTATTATTGTCACCTGCAACAATAATTTCCATGGGAGAACTATTTCCATCATTTCTTTTTCAAATGATGACAATGCAAAAAAAGAATATGGACCTTACACTCCAGGGTTTGAAGTTATAGATTACAATGACAGTGAAGCATTAAAAAAGATATTAGAGGTAAAAGGAAAGAATATTGCGGCATTTCTTGTGGAACCTATCCAAGGAGAGGCGGGAGTGATAGTACCTGACGATGAATATTTGAAGGTGTGCTACGATTTGTGTAAACAACACAATGTCCTTTTTGTAGCCGATGAAATACAAACAGGAATTGCAAGAACTGGAAAAATGCTTTGTTGCGAACATACAAATGTGCGACCAGATATTGTTATATTAGGTAAAGCTTTATCAGGTGGAGTCCTGCCAGTATCAGCTGTGCTTTGTGACGATGAGATAATGATGACAATATCTCCAAGTCAACACGGTTCTACGTTTGGAGGTTTCCCACTGGCATGTAAAGTCGCAACTGCTGCTATGAAAGTTGTATTGGAGGAAAACTTGGCAGAGAGAGCTGAAATATTAGGTAAAATGTTCCGTGATGAAATGAGTAAGATTAAGTCGCCTTTTATAAAGTTGATTCGGGGAAAGGGACTTTTGAATGCGGTAGAAGTACAACCACATAATGGTAAATCTGCATGGGATGTTTGCATAGAAATGGCTAAAAACGGATTGTTAGCAAAACCAACGCACAAACACATCATTCGATTTGCGCCACCATTGGTAATAACCGAAGAGCAATTGAAAGAAGGTATTGAGATCATAAAGAAATCAATAAGAACATTAGAATAATATGCAGACAGCCAATAAAATTTTAATGGTTAGACCAGCTAAATTTGAGTACAATGAGCAAACTGCTAAAAACAACTATTTCCAAGAGAAACTATCTCTACCTAATGTCAATGAAATAGCTTTGAAAGAGTTTGATGACTTCGTAAATGTTTTACACAAAAATAAAATTGATGTTGTAGTCGTTCAAGACACAATAGAACCTCATACACCCGATTCTATTTTCCCCAATAATTGGTTTTCAACTCATTCAAGTGGTGAACTTATTTTATATCCCATGTTTGCAATGAACCGAAGACATGAACGAAAGTCGCAAGTTTTAGAGACTATCGAAGAACATTTTCGCTCGCATAAAGTTATAAACTTAACGCAATGGGAAAATAAAAATAGATTCTTAGAAGGTACTGGAAGTTTAATCTTAGATCATAACAACCTAATTGCTTATGCATCTCGTTCCGAAAGAACAGATATAACTGTTTTTGAAGACTTTTGCACTAAGATGAATTTTAAACCTGTGTTTTTTGATGCATTTGACGAAAACGAGAATTTGATATACCATACGAATGTAATGTTGAGTGTTGGCGAAAAGCAAGCTGTAATTTGTGCAGAAGCTATATCAGACAGTTTTCAAAGACAAAAAGTGTTGGAAAGTTTAAGAAGCTCAAAGAAAGAAGTGGTTGAAATTTCATTTTATCAGATGAGACAGTTTTGTGCAAATATTTTGGAAGTTCAGAATATTGAAAATGAAAAATGTTTAATTATATCTGAGGCAGCAAACAAAGCATTTACAAAATCACAAAAAGATATATTGGAAAATCAAAGTAAAATAGTCTCTTCATCATTGCAAACTATTGAATATATTGGCGGTGGCTCTGCACGATGCATGATTGCGGAAATATTTTGAACAAAAATTATTTGAATTTAATTTACTTATAATTACTAACTTAATATATTAAAAAATGGCACTAAAACAAGAGTTAAAAGAATTTATGTTACGTGGGAACGTAATAGACATGGCAGTAGGTATTGTTATTGGGGGAGCTTTCGGGAAAATAGTTACATCATTTGTCAATGACATATTGATGCCTCCAATCTCTATGCTTTTAGGTAATACAAAAATTACAGAAATGAAAGTTGTATTTAAGGAAGCAGTAATGAATGGTGAAGAGGTGATTGATCCAGCAATAACTTTGAATTATGGAAACTTCATTCAAGTCCTCATTGATTTCTTAATTATAGGTATATCAATCTTCTTTGTTATCAAAGGAATTAATAAATTAAGAAAAAAGAAAGAGGAAGAGCCCGCTCCAGCATCAATACCTGAAACAACTATGGAAGAAAAGTTATTAGCGGAGATACGAGACCTTTTAAAGAAAGATTAGCAGTATTCTTGTTTTAATAAAAAAGAAGAGATAATAACGGAGTTATATTACACTCTCATAAAGAGATTATGATATAACTCCATTTATTTATTATAAATAGATTATCTGTTAGAGAAATAGTGATCTAAAATGCTTTATAATTAGAATGATATAAATAGAAGTATCGAGTAAATGCCATGTTTTGTTTATCGGAAAAACTTCTTATGGAAATAAGAGATCTTTTGAAACAAAAATAGTTTATGAAAAACCTATATCTCTTTTAACGCAAGAAAGCCCGA